>JARFRN010000282.1 GCA_029287195.1 Acidimicrobiia bacterium
TTCCAGGTGACCATCCCCGAACTGGGGACGATCACAGCCAAACATCGTCCCATCGTTGTGCTCACCTCCAACAACACCCGTGAGCTCTCAGAAGCGCTGAAGCGCCGCTGCCTATTTCTGCATATCGACTACCCGAGTGTCGAGCGGGAGCAACGCATCCTTCTCGAGAAGATCCCCAACCTGCCGGACACTATGGCGAACAAGATTGCCAAGACGGTGCGATCGATTCGGCAGCTTGCAGTGCGAAAAGCCCCTTCTGTCAGCGAGTCGTTGGACTGGGCCCGCACGCTCCTCGCCCTCGGTGTCGAGGATGTAGATGCCGAGATCACGGCGGGCACGCTCGAGGTCTTGCTGAAGTATCAATCCGATATCGAGAAGGCCTCACGAGAGTTGCTCGATCCGTGATCAAGAGCTTGGGCTCATTCGTCGGTGAACTGCGTGCCGTCGGCCTCCCGGTGTCGACTGCAGAGGCATTGGATGCGGCAGAAGCCCTGCTGGTAGTTGATCTCGCCGACCGCGAAGGGGTAAGAGAGGCGCTGGCGGCGACGCTGATCAAGATGCCGCGCAACCGCGCCCCATTCGATGTCGCATTCGATGTGTTCTTCGGCGGAGCCGCCCCGGCCGGGGGAGAGAGCGGGCACGCTGAGACCGATCCGCAGATCCCCGAGTCGGGAGTCGAGGACCTCATTACACAGCTAGCCGAAGCGCTGCGCGCAGGTGACGGCATCGGGCTGAACGCAGCGGTGCGGCAAGCCGTGTCGCACCTCTCCGGTTTCCAGCCCGGTCGCCCGGTCGGCGGGCGCTACTACCTGTACCGGATAATGCAACGGCTCGAAGGAATCGAAGACGCCCTAGCCGGAGGTGATGAGACGTCCGGTCTCGACGCCCGGCTGGATCGCGACGACGTTACCGCCTTGCTAGAGCTGCTGCGGGCCGAGATCCGGCGCGAGATCATCGCAAGGCTGGTTGCTGACCGAGGCGCCGAGCCGGTGGCCAGGACACTTCGAGAACCGCTCGTTGAAAACGTCGACCTGATGCACGCTACCCAGTCGGAACTTGACAAGGTGGAAGCCGCCGTGGCACCACTTGCACGCAAGCTGGCCACCCGACTGGCGCACCGCCGGCGTCGCGGGAGCCGGGGTCGACTCGACCTGCGCCGGACGATCCGCCGATCGCTCGCTCACGGCGGGGCATTGATCGACCCCCGGTTTCGCCGACCCCGGCCGTCCAAACCGGAGCTGGTGTTGCTGTGTGATGTCTCGGGTTCGATGGCGACCTTCGCCCGCTTCACTATGCAGCTCACCTATGCGATAGGTCACCAATTCGCTCGAGTGCGCACCTTTGCATTCATAGATGCAATCGATGAGGTCACCGGAATGTTTGGGGTGGGCACGGATTTCGCCCAGAGTATGGCCCGTCTATCTGCCGAAGCTCGTGTGATCGGCCATGACGGCCACTCCGACTACGGGTCCGTGTTTCGGTACTTCATCGAACGGCACGGGGATGTGGTCACACCACAGACAACGGTGCTGGTCACCGGTGATGCTCGCAACAACTACCGAGAAGACGCCGCAGCTGAGTTCGCTGCAATCGCCGCTCAGGCCAAATCGCTGTTCTGGCTCAACCCCGAGGCCCGTCGGTTCTGGGACACCGGGGATTCCGTGATGCGTGAGTACGCCCCTTGGTGCGACGCCGTCCACGAAGTGAGAACCCTGACGCAGCTGGAAAGGTTTGTCGAGCAGATCGCGTTGCCACAACACCGTCCTCACACAGGGAACCCATCCGGTGTCCTTATCTAGCCGTGCCCCCGGCCGACAGTTAGCGCAAGGAGCCCTTCACAGGGGAACAGCGAAGACCTGGTATGGAATTGATATGGCAACACAACGAGCACTCGTAGTCGACGACTCGGACGTGCTGCGGCGCCTCATCGAAATGTGCCTACGGCCGGCCGGCTTCGAGGTCGCAGCCGCTGCCAGTGGCGCTGAGGCACTAGAGAAGGTCTCGAGCTTCGAACCCAACCTGGTGATTCTCGACATCGGTCTGCCCGACATGACGGGCTGGGAAGTGCTCACGGCGCTTCGAGCAACAGAAGCCGGCGCCGAAGCAAAGGTGATGGTTCTGTCAGGATATGAAGACGCCAAGATCGAGGCAAAAGACCGAGGCGCCGACGCATCGCTCGTAAAGCCATTCCGCAACGACGAACTACGGTCGTTGGCGATTGACCTCGCTGGACCCCGCCTCAGCGAGGCCAGCCCGGCCTGACTGATTGCATCGATCGAGAGTGTTCCCCAAGGCGGTCTTTTGGCCTACGTTGTGACATGCGGGGTGGCGGAAAGGCTTCCTCATACACACTTCCGTTGTCGCACTAGCCATTGCCGCATCTGCCCTGGCCCCTCTCTCCTCCTGTGCAGGTCTTTCCATGCCGGTGACCGGGCCGACTCTGCGCGCCTTTGCGCCCATCGGGAGCTACGGCGGTCATTGGGGGGTCGACATCGCTGCCGCTGAGGGCTCCTCTGTGGGTGCGGCCGATAGAGGTTACGTGACGTTTGCCGGAAGTGTTGCCGGGATGCTTACAGTCACAATCGCTCACGGCGGCGGACTGCGCACGTCCTATTCGTACCTCGACGGCGTGACCGTCGTTCCGGGAGAACATGTCGATAGGTTGACGGTGATAGGGGCGTCCGGCGTGGATCATGGTCTGGAGGCACTGCATTTCTCTGTTCGTGTGGGGGACCGCTACCACGATCCGGCGGGGTGGCTCGGTTGCTTCGATGCCCCGCACTCGGGTCTGCGCCTGGTTCCGGTGCCGGCGGTCCACGGGCCGGGTGCCTATCCTTCGAGGCGTGCGACGCGGCATCCTCGGCGGTACGTTCGATCCACCCCATCTGGCCCACCTCTTAGCTGGAGAGGCGGCATATCGCGACCTGGGGCTCGACATAGTCACCTTCATTCCCGCAGGGGCTCCTTGGCAGAAGGCGGGCCGCAGAATCACCGCTCCGGAGGACCGGTGGCAGATGATCCTGCTGGCGATCGAAGGTGTCCCATACTTCGAAGCGGATGACCGCGAGATCCGACGCAAAGGCTGGACTTACACGATTGATACCCTGCGCAGCTTCCCGGAAGACGAGGAACTCGTTCTGGTCCTCGGTGCCGATACTGCACGCGGCATCCCGACCTGGCAAGAAGCCGACGCGGTACTGCAGCGTGCCTCGATTGCGGTCGTTCCGCGGCCGGGAGTGGAGACGGCGGACGTCGACGAGGCACTGGACGGTGGTCGTTTTACCTGGTTGGACACGCCGCCGATTCGGCTCAGCGGGACGATGTTGCGCCGGCAAGCAGGTGCCGGCCGCAGCATCCGTTTTCTCGTACGCGACGGAGTGTGGCGTTACGTCGAGGAAAAGGGCATATATCGCCGCCCCTGAGGGTTGTCATGTGGCTCCGGGGATCTATCATTGCTCGACATCTACCGAAGGGTTTGAGTTATCAGCGCGACATCTGAAGCCGTCGAGGCCGCCCTGGTTGCCGCCGCGGCCATCGATGATAAGAAGGGCCTAGATATCACGCTGCTCGACATTTCGGAACTTCTCGTGGTCACCGATGTCTTTGTCATTGCTTCTGGAACATCGAATCGGCACGTGCGGACCCTGTGCGATGAGGTCGAGGAGAAACTCGAGGACGAGACCCGTCGACGGCCACTGAGGCGCGAAGGCCGGGAATACTCCCGCTGGGTCTTGTTGGACTACGGCGACGTGGTTATCCACGTGTTCGACCAGGAGACGAGGGATTACTACCAGCTGGAGCGGTTGTGGGCCGACGCACCGCTCATCGCCTACGAACCCGCATCGGCAGAAGCCTGATACAATCCACTCCCGCTTCTCGGGGCCTGTCTCTTATACACA
>JARFRN010000021.1 GCA_029287195.1 Acidimicrobiia bacterium
CCGAAGAGCTAGGCGAGCAAGCGTCCGACGTGATGGCAACCGCCCTAGAAGACTTCACCGGCAGGTACGGCGAGGCAGCGACTGAGACAGTGCTGTCCTACCAGGACACCAACTTCGACCAACTCCCCGACCCGGAACGCCTCACATAGGGACACGGAGGCACGCAATGAGGATGGAACTCCTTACCGACGGCGTGTATCAGCTTGGCGCCGGGATGGTGAACTCGTACATCATCGATGGCGACGAGGGCGTGACTCTGGTGGACACTCTGGTCCGCGGCAGAGAAGGCGCAATCGCTCAGAAGCTGGAAGAGATCGGCCGGTCACTCGCTGATGTCAGAGCGATCCTGCTCACTCATTCCCACATGGACCATACGGGAAGCGCTTCGGCAATCAAGGCGGCGTCCAAGGCCAGGGTCTACGCATCCGAAGCGGACACCCCTGCGATTCAGGGAGTCGAGAAGCCACCCAATCCACCAACCCATTGGTATTGGAGACCGATGTACTGGCCAGCGGTCTTCTTTCCTGACCCACCGCCCGTAGAGGTGGACCACTTCGTCTCCGAATACGCCAAAGAAGTGCTTCCAGGAGATCTTCGTGCCGTCGACACGCCCGGACACACGCCTGGCCATACCTCCTACATTCTGGATCGAGAAGGCGGGCTCCTCCTCGTAGGGGACGCTGCTGTGGCCACCAAGGACGGCAGGGTGAAACGCATGGCGTTCAACCGGTCCACGCCTGAAGTCGACGGCAGTCTGCGCCATCTCGCCGAATTCGAGTTCGAGATCGCAGCCTTCTGCCACTCCAAACCGATCCAAACTCAGGCCTCAGCAGCCTTCCAACGATTCGCAGAGTCCCTCACCTCACCGATACGCCCGACCCGCACATAGCCGCACTGTCCGAAAGGCGGTGAGGTCTTTCCTCTTTCTGTTCCTTCTCTCTCCGGGAATACCCGCAGCTGATAGGCCGTTTCGCTGACGCCTTGGGGCTGGAGCGATTCGCCGTCACCGGGCTCTCAGGCGGTGGCAAGTATGCGTCCGCCTGTGCTTGGGGTCTGCCTGATCGCGTGAACCAAGTCGCGCTCGTCTCGTCCACATGTTCACCCGATCTGCCGGGCGCCAAATCGACCTGGAACAGGGAGGACAGGCTGCTGTACCCGCTGGTCGCCGGAGTGCCGTGGCTTGCTCGGATTGTGTTCGCCAAGGTTGCCCGTGACGCCAGGCGCGGCGCTGAGTCACTTCTTTCGATGCTGGACAAGCTCGGACCGACCGATCGGGAGATACATGGCCGTCCGGAGTTCCGACAGGCTTTGGGCCGAAGCGTGGCGGAGGCCTTCCGGCAGGCAGGGCGCGGCGCGACGCACGATTACACGCTCGAAGCCCGGTCTTGGAATGTCCCACTCGACCAGATCCAGGTGCCATTTCAGACCTGGCACGGTGAAGACGACCGTCTCGTGTCTCCGCAGGCGAGCCGAATCCTCACCGAAGCTCTCCCGGGCACCACCACTCACTTCGTGCCCGGGGCCGGCCACCTCATGATTGCCGAACACGCCAGCGACATCCTTCAGTCGGTTCTGTGACCCTCCCGAGCTAGCGACCAGTCCCAGATGTGCCAGGTTGAATGGATCTGAGGGGTGCATCTCGCATGCATACGCCGCACTCCAGATCACCCCATACGAAAGAATCCACCACAACGAGCCAACCCCGACACTCCAGACTTAAGCAAGCTGAGTCCACGAAACCGGGGGAACATCAATCCATAGAACCGGCGCTACGCCTCCCTGAAGTACGCAGAACCTTGCGAGCCGAGCCCAAAGGCACTAGCCACTACCTGCGTGGACCGACCAAGGCCAACCCGTCAACAATCCCCGCCGATGCGAGTAGGTTCTGCACAGTTCATTCCAGGAGGGAGATGACCACACTGCCGAGCGGCACAGTTACGTTCGTGTTCACCGATATCGAGGCTTCGACGCGCCGTTGGCAAGCCGACCCCGATGCGATGCAACAAGCGTTGCACAAACACGACGCCCTCCTCGAGGAAGCCGTCGCTTCCCATGATGGCTTCATGTTCAAGCACACCGGAGATGGAATGTGCGCTTCCTTTGCCTCACCTCGAGCTGCAGTGACGGCCGCAGCAGCTATTCAACGAGCGCTCAGCGAGACAGATTGGGCCCCGCATGAGCCCCTCCGCGTCCGCATTGGCGTCCACTCCGGTGAAGCTGAGGTCCGCAACAACGACTACTTCGGGACTGCCCTCAGTCGCGTGGCCAGGATCATGGATGCCGGCCACGGCGGTCAGACGCTGGTCTCAGCGTCGACGGCCGCGCTGATTCGCCGCGACCCCGGCGATGGCCTATCACTGACGGACCTCGGGGAACACCGCTTCAAGGACCTGGGCGAGCGCGAGCGGGTGTACCAGCTCGTTGGGGCGGGCCTCACCGCCGACTTTCCCAAGATCCGCTCGCTCGAGTCGGTACCAAACAACCTTCCGGAGCAACTCACCACATTCATCGGCAGGCAGCGCGAGCTGGACGAGGTCATCGACCTCATCAGCGAGAACCGGCTCATCACCCTCACCGGCGTAGGAGGCGTAGGGAAGACCCGGCTCGCCATCCAAGCTGCAGCCGAAACAGTCGAGCACTACCCCGATGGCGTATTCCTCGTGGAACTCGCTGCGATCGAAGACCCATCGCTGGTGATGCGAGCCGTCGCCGAATCCATCAGCGTAAATGAGCAACCCACCCGGCCACTTCTGGACACGATGCTCGACCACCTCTCCGAAAGGGATCTACTCATCGTCCTCGACAACTGCGAGCACGTCATCCACGATGCCGCCAAGTTGTGCGACCAGATCCTGCGGGCGGCGCCTGGCGTCAGCATCATCGCAACAAGCCGCGAGGGACTTGCCATCGGCGGGGAACGGCTCTGGCAGGTACCTTCGCTCGGCGTGTCTGCGGACGGCGAGCTTCCCGACGCCGTCCAACTCTTCGTCGATCGAGCCCGCATGGTCAGACCCGGCTTTGTGCTCGACGAGGGCAGCGAAGAGGCCGTCACGAAGATATGCCTCCGACTCGATGGAATCCCGCTCGCCATCGAGTTGGCCACAGCCCGGCTCAAGGTCTTCTCGCCCAGCCAGATAGCCGAACGACTCGACGATCGCTTTCGCCTGCTTACCGGCGGCAGCCGCACCGCTCTGGAGCGGCAGCGCACGCTCCAGGCAACCATGGACTGGAGCTACGACCTCTTGTCCGAGCTCGAACAATCACTGCTGCGCCGGCTGGCGGTCTTTCTCGGTGGATTCACATTCGAGGCCGCCGAGGACGTCTGCTCGGGCGAGCTGCTCCCCGAGTACGAGATCCTCGACCTGCTGACTCGTCTGGTGGACCACTCGCTTGTCATTGCCGACGAGGACGACCAGATCCGTTATCGAGTTCTGGAAACAGTCCGCCAGTACGGCCTGGACAAACTAGTCGAAGCGGGCGAATCCGATGAGGCCCGGGTTCGCCATGCTGAGTACTTCGCAGCCATGTCGGACACAGTCGAAGAGAGCCTGCTTGGAGCCGACTACCGCGGTTCCGTTGACCAGATCAATACCGAACTCGACAACTTCCGCGCCGCCATGACCTGGGCGCTGGAACACGGCCGGAGCGAGTTGGCCCTGCGTATCGCAGCCGGTCTCGGTCGCTTCTGGTTCTTCCGAGCCTTGTACCGGGAAGGCAGGGAGTGGCTCGAGCGGACCGTAGCGGCCTGTGAGGGCCTCACTTCGGAGAACATGGCATCCGCGCTGGGTTGGATTGCGGGAATTGGCCTGCACATGGGCGACCACTCACGAGCCGAGAGAACCAGCAAAGCAGCAGTAGCGATGTTCGAGCAGCTCGGAAACGAGGCCGGTGCCATGCAGGAGCGCAATTCGCTCGCGAATACTCACCTTGCTTCGGGACGCATCGAAGAGGCGCGCGTGATCTACGACGAGGTTTCCGACTACTTCCATGAGCGCAACGACAATTTCGCCCATGTTCCGATGATCAATCGAACCATGGTCGCCGTCTGGCAAGGAGACACTGATACGGCCATGAACCTGATCGAACGGCTCTACGAGTTCGCCGATAGGCTGGACAACCCCGAGATCCGCGCCTGGACTGCCCTAGGTGAAGCGGACCTGGCAGCGATGCTGGACGACTGCGCTCGCATGGAGGACGCGTACCAGCGGGCTCTGGATCACTCCCTGGAAGCAGGCAACCGGCTGCTCGAGGGGTGGGCCTACACAGGTTTGGCGGACGTCGCCCGTATCCGCGGGGACTACGCCAAGGCACATCAACTCCTCGAGACTGCTGCGGCCGCCGGCGCCGAAAGTGGCGCAGCCTCGGTCGAGTGGGTCGGCCACGTCACTCGCATCGACCTCGCGGCCGAAGAGCGCGACTTGGATGCGTTCGAAGCGGCGTTGGGCGACCTGCTGGCCTCCTCGCTGCAGTGGCAGGACACTCGTACCCTCGCATTATCGGCGCTCGGTTACGGCCTCGAGGTCCGTGACGACGACCCGGATAATGCGGCTCGACTTCTTGGCCTCCACGAGGCTGCATTCGCAGCGGAGAAGCTGGCCAGACGGCCCCGGCACGAGCGGTTGTTCCAAGATGCCAAGGCGGCGCTGCGGGAGCGACTCGGCGAGACCACCTTCAATGAAGCCTGGAACGAAGGCGCAGCTACCTCACCCCTCGATGTAGAGACCCTCATGCCCGACTTGGGGTGAGCCAGGGAATCTCCGCGAGATCACCGGTCGCACACCGGCACGAGCCTACGAACGCCGGTAGTCTTCTGGGCCGTCTACGGGTGATTGAGGCGCTTGCCGCGATGTGATTGGCCTAGTTCCCTGCGCAACCAGGTTTCCGATGGCTACTGGGCCAGGCTATTGAGAATCGTCACCAGTATGTCCGGCGAGGACACGATGACGGCATTCTGGCAGGCGTCCAACACACGATCGCTCAGCTCGTCGTCGGTGGTGACGAAGATGGCATATGTATCTCTGCTGTGGGCCGTCGTGGCGTGGATCATGGGCACGTCACTGACGGTGTCGCCACAGACCAGGTGCGGCCCACGTGACATCTCCAGCCCCAGCTCGCGAGCGAGATAATCCACCGAGTCTGCTTTGTCGAAGTCCTTGAGCCCGTCGTCGCCTTCGATGGTGAGTATCAGCTCGACATCGAGGCCGGTGTCCTCGATACGGAAGTAGCTTCCGTCGGGGTCCAGCGCCGCTACGATGCCGGCGATCTTCTCCTTGAAGGCGCGAGACTCTTCGGCCGGAATCGACTGGCTGATGTCCTGACGCGCGATGGTTGTCTGCCCGAACTTGAACTGCAGGCCCGAGCCGATGAGGCTGAACTTCTCGTACTCGGGCCGAGCCATCAAAGCCCTGAGCTGCTCGTTCAGGTTGTCGAGAACCTGCTGCTTCTCCGGAGCCACCTCGAAGCTGCGCCGGGTCCCGGTCAGGTCGACGAACTCGCGCCCCTTGCTGGCGGCGTAGATGATCTTCTTCTCAGGGTTGACGCTGACGTCAACGATGCCGGGACCCTGCAGCGGAGCCGAGGTGATGATGATCGGGTTCTCGCAGCATTTATCGGCGAAGCGGGTCAACCAGATTGCGTTGTAGACCGACTGCACACTGCTGCGATAGCGGCCGCAGTAGTTGTTGATGGTGCCATCGCGGTCTGTGATGAAGGCGTTGATCCTCTTGCCCTCGAGCATCGCAACGCCCTTGGCAACCTGTTGGCGGAAGCCGGCGTAGATTCCCTCGAGATGGCCGACGAAAACCGCCTCGCCCTGCTCGAGGTAGAGGATGTCCTTCTCGAGTTCGCTGATTTCATAGTCGAGCTCGACCTCGATTGCGCGATCGGTATCTAGCTGGAGCTGAAAGCGCCCCCCGGAGCCCGGGATCTGCCGGAGCGAGTTGAGGGCGTTGTTGAGCGAGCCGATGTCGGCCGGATCGACGGCGCCACCGGCGTAGAGATGACCAACCAGCGCAAAGCGCAGTGCGCGGGTTTGTGCCATCAAGTCATAAAAGGCCTTGAGAGTATGGATCTGTTGAAACTCAATTGTGGCGTGGCCCATGCTCCCTGGCCTCCTTCTCTAGTGCGCTGCAGACCCGGCGGCTCGGTGAGCGACCGCAGGAAGACCGCCCTAGAGGAGCCTGGCTCCCGTTATGCAAGACAGTCAAATCAGCCGCTCGTAGATGCCCCGCAAATAGGCAGCCTGGCCTAGGTGCTGCATGTCGTCGCCGATGACGCTCACCAGGCGAACCCCGACCCTGACCGGTGGATCCCAGCTGGTGTCCACGATCCGGCTCAATTCCTCCGCGTCGAGCGAGGTGAGATACTCGAGGGTTTGGGCATGGACCGCATCCGCGTAATCGCACAAGAGGGATGGATTAGAGATGCGCACCGCAGCTACCTGCTCCGTGGTGTGGCCGTAGCCAATATGCTCCGGATCGGCGTCCATCCCGAAGCGGTCCGCCCAGCCACCTTCGATCCAAGCCTGGTCGACCTGAGCGAGCTGCGACACGTGATGATCCTGAACCCGGATCAAGTGCCAGACAAGCCAACCGATCGAGTTGGCGTCCGCATCGGGACGGTACGCGAGTGCGGTTTCGTCGAGACCTTGGGCCACACGATGCACCCCCTCGCGGATCCGGCCATAAGCGTCTATAAGGATGTCTTGAGTCTCCAATACCGCTCCCAGTCGATTAGCCCAAATAGTATCTCGGCGAACTAGCCGCAACGAGAGCATGCGGGTGCGTCGGCTCAGTCGTCGTCTACAACCTCATCGATCGGCGGCGGCGCCCCGGTCACCCCGGCCTCGCTGATGGCTTCGCTCGCAACCTCGCCATCCGCAGGCAGCTCACCTGCTTCTTCCTTGGCGGCGATGCCCTCCGTCCGAGCCGCCTCGATCTTGTCGGTGGTGAGCTTGGGAGCTGCGTAGAAGAAGACCAGCAGCCAGACAGCTGCGGAGACCAACCACGGCATACGCAGCGAGAACTCGCGGCTCATTGCCGTCTCCGATCCAACCACGAGCAGTCCCCCGATGGCCGAGCCGATGGGGATCATGCCCCATGCGAAGAACCGGTAGACGCTGTTGACCCTGCCCAGAAGCCGGTCGGGAATGATGGTTTGCCGCAGCGACACAGTGATCACGTTCCACAGCACGGCTGTGAACGTCCCCAGGGTGAACATGACCCAGGCGATGGTCCAGTGCGATGCCAGACCGGTAATCAATGTTGTCACAGCACCGAAGATCATCGTCAGATAGAGCGAAGTTCCACTGCCGAGACGCTCCGAGACCTTGCTTGCCCAGAAGGTGGCGGCCAGCCCACCGAAGGCCCCACCGGTGCCCAGGATGGCGAATGTGAGCGCACTGACCCCGAGCACCTCCTGCGCAAACAGCACGAAGGTGGCCATGGTCACCGCAAACAGACCATTCATTAGACCGAGGATGATCGCCATCGGCCGCAGCAGGGGATGGTGCCACAGCCAGTCCCAACCTTCCCTTATCTCGCCCCACCAGTCGATCTTTTCCGCTACCTCTCCCGGTTCGCGGGACCGGAAGCTGCCCGTGATGAGGAAGACCAGGCCGGCGGCTACGGCAAAAGTCCCTGCGTCGAGGAAGAAGGGCATCGCAAAACCGACCGCAAGCAAGAAGCTGCCAAGCGGCGGGCCGATAAAGCTGTTGGCGACCATCTCGACGCCCCACATCTGAGCGTTTGCCTTCTCCAACCCCTTGGGCTCGACGATGGCGGGGAGAATTGTCTGGGCCGAGTTGTCGCGGAGCACCTCGGCGAAGCCAAACAGCAGGGAAGCGAGCAGCAGCACCGCATACAGCACCGGTTCGGTGGCGATCTCGATTCCAGCGGCGATCTCGTCCGGGGCCGGGAGCACGCCCTCCCTGGCCAAAACGAAGAACGCAACGACCAGTGTGACCACGGCACGAACCGTGTCCATCGTGACCATGATTTTGCGGCGATCTACCCGGTCCGTAATCACACCGGCAGGCAGGGTGAACACGAGCCACGGCAGCCGCTGGGCTATAGCGATCAGCGCAATCAGAAGACCGTTGCGAGTCACCGCCGACGCCAGCCACGGGTAGGCGATTAGCGCAACCCCGTCACCGAGATTCGAGATGACGCTGGCGGACCACAAGCGCCAGTACTGGCCGCCGAGGCGGATCTTCTCCTCCGGCTTTGTATCGGTCATGCTTCCTCTTCGTCGGGCAATACCGGTAGATCGGTGGGGTAGACCGCTCCGAGGAACCCAAAGACGCGGTCACCGCTGCGGGGTGCTTTGGCGAAGCTGATGGCGAGCTCCATGATCTGCTCCCAGAACTCGACGGCCTGTTCCTCGCTCATCCGCACATGGCGCAATGTTGTTGCCGGTAGCGCAGCGCCTTCTTCGACCACCGCTTCGTTCATCGCTTCCTGCAGCATGAACATCTTGTGACCCGTGTCCGGCACACCGTGGACCACCACCGTATGCGCCACCCGTCCGTAGAACCTCTCTGTCATAGCTCGCACTTGGCGAGTTCTCACGACCTTGATGAACCCGGCGTCTTCGAGCACCTTCACGTGGTAGCCGACGGTTCCCTTGGGTTTGCTCAGCGCTGCAGCCAGTTCAGTGACCGATGCGGCCCGCTCGTTCAGCAGGTCCAGAATCGTCATTCGGATCTCGCTGCCGAGCGCCTTGAGTTGCTCGGGGGTCTCGGCGTGAACGAACTCCTCAGCGAGGTAGTCGAGTCCAGTCGTGGGTTGCGGTGCAGGATCAGTCGACATTTATCGAATTGTCGAGGAATCCCGTATATTTGTCAATCGACGATCGGATCAGAGGCCAAATCGTCCTCGCCTCCGGCGGCAACTCGGTCCTCACCGTCGGCGACATCAGGGGCCTCGTCGTTGGCAACAACATCGGATGCTTCGTCGCCGCTAGTTCCCCGGCCGAAAACGTCCGCCGCCCAGAGGGCAACCAGCATCAGCGCGACGGCAGCGGCTGCGAGTCCCAACCACCCCCAGCGCCTCCCCTCGTCGGTCACGAGCGAGCTCTCGTCCCCCAGGCCAGTGGCAACGTCATCGAGGGCAAAGATGGCGCGATCGACCCCGAGGTCGGTCAAGGTGTGCAATTCCGACACTACCGCGGGTCCCTGCTCCGGGATGATCTCAAAACCAATGCGGATGTTCTCGATGATCGGCAGTGCGACGATCCCCGCCCAAAGCCCATCGCCCTTGTTGCCGAGCGCCACCGGTGGCAACTCGGCGTTCCCCGAGCCGATTCCCCGCACCACAACGGCCACCGGCGAACCCTCCACTTCTACCGAGACTTCGAGGCGAAGGCCATCGTCAACGGCCGTTGCCGTCGCAGTTGCTTCGCCGAAAGGAGGGCTCAGCTGGGTCAAAAGGAACAGCACCCCGAGACAGGCGATCATCCGGGCAGCGTACACGCAATCGGAGTCAAGGCCAGGGAGCGGCGATGCTCCGCAGTTCGGGTCGGGCAGATGGCGTCGGGCCAACGCGCGACCCGGGCAGTCCACGTTGATGATGGCGAACCCGAATCTCTATCAGGCATTGATTATTCCTCTTGCCACGGGGTCGCACCCGATCGCAATTGAATAGCATCGCCCCATGGTCTCCGACACCGATATCGGTACAACCCGGAAAGAGAAGCGGCTGCTCGCCGTTGTGTTGGGCTGTTTGATTGTCGGTGTCATCTCGAGCCCGCTGCTCCCCAGGATCTCGCTCGATACTGCACTAGCCGACGGCATTGTGCGGCTAACAGATACCGCCAACTGGGGGCAGATGACCCCAATCACCGTGGTAGTGATCGCTATCCTCATCACGCGGCCGGGTCTTCCAGGCCGCAGCCGCATAGGCGAGGCGGCCTCTCTATCGCTGGTGATGCTCATCGCCCTGGCCGGCAACGCCCTGCTGAACGAGCAGATCATCAAGCCGGCGTTTGGCGTACCCCGACCCAACATCGTATTTCTCGCTGAGACCGGAGTACTGGGTCCAGATCTGCCCGATGCCGCCGCGTTCTATGCCAGCGGAGACAAGCAAGCGCGTAGGACGGTGCTGGGCGACCGGTTGACGGAGCAGACAACCCCGCAACTGTCGAGCCGGGTGCGGGCCCACTGGATCCACGAAACCGGCTACGCCTTCCCGTCGGGCCACACAACTGCTGCCGTTACCTTTGCAGTCCTCCTCGCCGCCATCGCCCTGCATTGGCTATCGGGATGGCGCCGCATCGCAATGCTCTATCTGGTACCGACGTGGGCGATTGCCGTCGCTGGGAGCCGCACGCTTCTCGAGGTTCACACTGGATGGGACGTCGTCGGCGGTGCGGTTGCCGGCCTTGCCTGGGGTGGACTGGCCTTCTCTCTGGTCTACCAATCGCTGTCGGTTACCGCACAATATCGTAGGGCGCCTCGGGAAGCCCCCACTGCTGGATCGAGGCTACAGACACAACGACCATCAGACCGCCGATGATTTGTGCCGCGTCCAGTTGCTGCTCCAGCATGATCCACGCCGCCACCGCTCCGACGACAGGTTCTGCGGTAGCCACGACACCGACCAGACCGGCAGCCGCCCGACGCAGCGCGGCGAACTCGATCAGGAAGGGCAGTGCTGTGCCTGCTACCCCGACCCAGATGAGCTTGGCCCAGACGCCAGCCGCCAGATCGGTCGGGAAGCTCCACAGCGGCGCAGCAACAGCCCAGAACGCCGCTGCAATGAGGAACCCCCACGCCATCACCGTCATGGCCCGCAGTTCGCGACCCAGGTGCTCCCCGATCAGTAGGTATGACGCAAAGAGGACCGCCGATGCCAATCCGGCGGCGACGCCAACCCAGTCCGCTCCGCCGACATCCCATGCTCGGCTCACCAGGCCAACGCCGACGACGGCCCCCACCGCCGCAACCCAGGCAACTCGCGTAACCTGCCGTCCTTGAACGACCACCATCCATCCCAAGACCAGAATCGGGCCGAGGAACTGGATGGTTGCCCCGGGTCCCACACCCAGCCGGTCGATTGCCCAGTAGAAGGTCACGTTCACCGCTGCCAGGTTGACCCCCAAAGCCACCAGCCAGCCGTGTTGCCCGCTCACCTGCAGCATCCCTTTCCACCAGGCGTATGGAGCAAGCAGCAACGCGGCGAGCATCGCCCGTACCTGCGCAACCCGAGCCGGAGAGATATCCGCAAAGGCGTCGGCGGCCACCGCCCCGCTCACCCCCCAGAGAAACGCCGCGGTGAGGGCCAGAGCGAGACCGAGTTTCTGTGTGGCCGGATCGTCCATACGCCGCAGAGCGTAACTGCGGTATGGCCCCGGTCTGGTCAGCTCCTGATCTGCTCGAGCCTCAGTTCACATGACGCCGCACTCGATCAACCGGAGGCGGCTGGTCGATCGAGAAGTTGAGAGTTCCCTTCGACCAGATGTAGTCCGTCAACTCGTCGGCCATCTGCGAGAGGATCGAAGCCGAGTCAGGAAGGAAGCTGCAGGGGTTGGTGAGGCCGGCGCAGCCGGCCACCGGCTTGCCGTTGACTTGAGGGCCGGCACTCCATAGGACGGGCCT
Organism: Acidimicrobiia bacterium; assembly: GCA_029287195.1. GTDB lineage: Bacteria > Actinomycetota > Acidimicrobiia > Spongiisociales > UBA5794 > JAAETI01. The sequence goes on from JARFRN010000021.1 coordinate 11,594, forward strand.
TCTTCGGCACCGGGTGGCCACTTCCGCAACGCGGACCTGAGCCGTCCCAGCGTGCGGGGGTGCGCGGGGAGCCAGCTACAGTTGCCGGTCACACGGAGGAGACACGGTGGCACGCCCGAGAACGATGTACGAGAAGATTTGGACAGACCATGTCGTCCGCACCGGAACCGACGGTGAACCCGACCTGCTCTACATCGATCTGCATCTCGTACATGAGGTCACCTCGCCGCAAGCCTTCGAGTCGCTGGAGCTCACCAACCGCAAGGTGCGCCGCCCGGATCTGACCCTGGCAACCATCGACCACGGTGTGCCCACCGATGGCAGGGCCCTGGGCATCAAAGATCCGCTCTCGAAGAAACAAATCGATGCGCTGGTGGCCAATTGTAAGAAGCACGGAGTCGAGCTGTACGACATCACAGATGTTCGCCAGGGAATCGTTCACGTCATCGGACCCGAGCAAGGCATAACCCAGCCGGGGATGACCATCGTCTGCGGCGACTCACACACCTCCACCCACGGCGCCTTTGGAGCGCTGGCGTTCGGCATCGGCACCTCCGAGGTCGAGCATGTGCTTGCCACCCAGACCTTGCCGCAGAGCCGGCCCAAGTCGATGGCGGTAAACGTCGAGGGGGACCTCCCGCTCGGAGTCACCGCCAAGGACATCATCCTCGGCATCATCAACCGGATCGGGGTGGCCGGAGGTACCGGCTATGTAATCGAGTACCGGGGTTCCACTATCGAGTCACTGTCGATGGCGGGGCGGATGACAATCTGCAACATGTCGATCGAGGGCGGCGCTCGAGCGGGAATGATCGCTCCCGACGAAACGACTTTCGACTACCTGCGGGGCCGCACCTACGCCCCAACGGGCGACGCCTGGGAAGAGGCGGTCGCCTATTGGCGGTCGCTGTGCACCGATCCGGAAGCCGCGTTCGACGCCGAGATCACCATCGACGCCACCGACCTGGCACCTTACGTCTCGTGGGGCACCAATCCGGCACAGACCGTATCGGTGACCGGTGCCGTGCCGGACCCCGCCGAGTTCGTGGATCCACTGGAACGTGATGCCGCCGAGAGGGCCCTTGCCTACATGGATCTGAAGGCGGGTACACCAATGAAGGAGATCCCGATCGACCGGGTGTTCCTGGGCTCGTGCACCAACGGCCGCATCGAGGACCTGCGTGCCGGGGCGAGGGTGCTGGCCGGGAAGCAGGTCCATTCCGATGTTCACGCAATGGTGGTTCCCGGCTCCGGCTTGGTGAAGCTGCAGGCGGAGGAAGAGGGCATCGACCTCATCTTCAAAGAGGCGGGCTTCGAGTGGCGCGAGCCCGGGTGCTCGATGTGTCTCGGCATGAACCCCGACATCCTGCTACCGGGAGAGCGTTGCGCCTCGACGTCGAACCGCAACTTCGAGGGCCGCCAGGGCCGCAACGGGCGGACCCACTTGGTGAGTCCGGAGATGGCAGTGGCGGCGGCGGTCGCCGGCCACTTCGTCGACGTGCGAGAGTGGGGGTAATGGATCCAGTCACCGTCATCACCGGCCAGATGGCCCCATTGCCGCGAGCCAACGTGGACACCGACGCCATCATCCCAAAACAGTTCCTCAAGCGGGTGGAACGGAGCGGGTTTGGGCCTTTTCTGTTCTACGAGTGGGCCTACGACGAAGAGGGCGAGCTGCTTCCCGATTTCGTCCTCAACCAACCCGAATACCAAGATGCCAAGGTGCTGGTCAGCGGCCCCAACTTCGGCTCGGGGTCGTCTCGCGAGCACGCCCCCTGGTCGATCGAGGACCGGGGATTCGAGGCGGTCATAGCGCCGTCCTTCGCCGATATCTTCTACAACAATTGCATCAACATTGGTTTACTGCCGGTGGCTCTCACCGAAACCGAGGTCGCCACTCTCACCCAGATCGCCGCAGACCCGGACAACCTCGTGACAATCGACCTGGCCGACCAAATGGTGACGACCGTCGGGTTCGATGCTCGCTTCGAGATTGATTCGTTCGCCAGGCACCGCCTGCTCAATGGTCTCGACAACATCGCCCTTACCTTGGAGCATGCAGTGCTGATCGACGGCTACGAGGAGAGACGGGCGACCTTCAAGCCGGCAGTGCGCTAGCCGCCACCGAACGCCGACGCTGCCAAGACAATGCCCGCAGCCATAAGGACCAGGGTGGCCAGCAGCATCCACCACGAATCTCGCAATGTCGGCATTCGAAGGAGCGCTTCCGAATCATGCCGGCCATGCGATGAGACCGTCCAAATGGTGAACCCGCGCCTGTGCATCAACCAATGCAGCGCAAGCAGGGCGAGTAGCCCACCCAGCGCCGCCAGCGAAGCCAACGCCCCGTAGTAGGGGCTCGTCGGAGGCGGGACCGTGGACAGCCAGCGGTTGTCGACGTAGATACTCACAGAAAAGAAGACCGCCAGCGTGAAGCTCCATGTGATGAGCTCTGCGAGGAGACCCATTCGGGGAATTCGCCGCGGCTGAACGCCGCGCCGTCGCAGCATTGGGGCCCTCACGAGCAGCAGCCCCGTCACGATGGGTATCACGAGGAGCGCAGCGAGGGTCACAACAGGATTGGGCTCGTCGCCGGCCCTGAACAACAGCCAAACGGCGCCAACCCAAGCAATGCTGTACGCCACGACGCAGAAGACCGATGCACAGAGGATGTCGTTTAGCGGCACTGGGTCACCTCTGTGCACCCGGCGGTGAATCACGATCGCTATTGGACCGACGAGCAAAGCGCCGAGCAACCACATGGCAGCTGCCCACCACCCGTCGCGCACAGCGAAGACCCGGAAGGCCATCCACACCAGGCAGACGAGGATCAAAACGAACCACACGAGGATCACCCGGGTCGCCAATCCCAGACTCGCCGCGCTGGGGATCGGCGCAACGTACGGCATCTTGCCGACCGTGGCTGTGATGCTTTGGTCCCGACGCAGCGAGGAGCCGGGGAATGCTCTGCGCGCCACGTCGGCGAAGAGTTCGGCGCGCTCGAACTGTCCGGAGCTGGCGAGAGCTTGGCGATAGGACCAGAGCTCGCGCTCGAGGAAACGCCTCGCATCGACGTCGTCGATTGCCGTCAGCTGAGCAAGCAGTTCCTGCTCACCGGCCGACCATTCAATGGCGGGCAGGGTGACGCCGAGTACTTCGGGGTAGCCGAAGTGATGCAGGAAAGTGAGCGCCAACAGGGACTTCGACAGATCTCCGTTACCGATGCCCTGAAAAGGAACCGTCATGTTGTCGGTGTTGGCCAGCACGACGAATGTGAGATCCAGGTCTCGCGCTTTGAGGTATAGAGCCGATGTAGAGGGAGCCCAGCGGCCGGTGTGCCACGTCAACCGCATCCCCTCGAAGTCCTGGACGTACCAGCCGAGTCCGTATCCCAGATCATATCGACCGGGCAGTGTCTGTACGGCCGGAGTGAACATCTCCTGGAGGGCGGCGTCGCCGAGCACAGATCCGGCTTCCAGGGCGATATCAAATCTCGCCAAGTCGGTCACACTCGAGATCCCTCCGGCAGCCGGGTTATGGGTCAGGTGATACATACCGGGGATGATCGAATAGTCATCTTCGAACTGGTAGGGATGCGCCAACCGCTGGTACACGTCTGGATAGTGGTCGTAGGTTTCGCCCCAACCGAGCGCGCGGCGAAAGTCCCCTAGTCCCGCGGTGGATATTTCACCCCATGAATTGATCGGGTTGAGTGCAGTGTCCATCATCCCCAGCGGAACCAGCACCCGCTCTCCGAGAAGATCGCTGAACGTGCGGCCCGTGGCACCTTCGATCACGCCGCCGAGATAGGCATAGCGGCTTCCGTTGTATTCGTGCACCGTCCCGGGCGTTCCCTCCGAGGTGTGGGTCAACAGGTGACGGACGGTGACTCCTTCGCCGCGGGGGAGGTCAACGCCGTAGCTCGCCACCGAAGCACCGAGGTCGATCAGGCCCTCTTCCGCCAACTGCATGATCAAAGCGGCTGCAATCGGCTTTGTCACCGAAGCCAGCCCGAATGGGGTATTGGGCGTAGCCTCGATTTGGTTCTCGACGTCGGCCAGCCCGAACCCAGCCGCCCAGATCATCTCCCCGTCATGGACGACGGCCGCAGCCATGCCGGGTATCCCCAGTGCCTTGCGCACGTTTTCCAGATCCGCTTCGAGACCGGCCGCCCCGTCGGTTGAGGCGCCGATTGCACTGGCTGGGTGAGCGACCAGCGGGAGCGCAAGGGCCAGGCTGAGGGCCTTCGTTCTCAATCCGTACACGACGCATCGAGCGTACCGAACGTGGCGGTCGATTTCTGGTGCCAAACGGCCCCGTTTGTCCGTGCCTGCCCCGGGGTCACCTGTCGACGGCGCTCACGATCAGACGAGCAACAGCCCGCATCCAATCGCCTACACGATGATGATGACCGCAGTCACTAGGGCGATTGCGCGGCCGACGCGCAGCCCGTCACCGGCGACCGCCGCCGCAGGTTGTGGCTACCGCCGCGACTATCGTCGCTGCTCCAATGGAACGACCCACCCGACAAGAGCAGGCGCAAGCGATATTGACCCTCAACGCGCAGCGGCTGGCATCGCATATCCTGGGACGGCGGGCCACGGGCACAGCCGACTTCGCGGAGGCCTTCAATCTCGAGTGGGTCGATCTGATCTCTGAGATCCCGACCCCCGAATCGATGATGGCACTGGGACGCAACATCGTAGGACCCAAAGACGGCTTGTACATCCTGCGAGATGGTGACCGGTTCCGGGTCTATCTCCAGGAGAAGGGGCACGACTACTACGTAGTCAGCGGCGCCGGTTTCAGCGAAGCGCGCGACGCCGTGATCCAGCGGCTGATTCAGCTGCAAGGTCTCCCGTTCACCCCGCCCGGCGCCGCCACTCCCTGAGCCCGCCTCGTTCGCCGTCCCGGAAACACTCCGTTACCGATGTGAATCCGATGTTCACGCTCGGTTTTCTCTTCAGAAACCTCGCAATGAGTTCCTTGCGAAGGTGGAGGAGGCACCGGATGGCGGGCGTCGTCACGACGCAACGAACACGCCATCGCCAACACGAAGCCGTGTCGGCTCCGCCCCCTCGTCAATCGTAACGATGAATCCGCGGATCCCATCTCCGAGGAACTCCAGGTCGGCCTTCAGCTCCTCGTCGCCGGAGCCCCAGCATGTACGACGTGAACTGCAGACACGGCTTGGCAACCTTCTCCGGGAGCAGAACCGCTTCGCGGCCGTCGCCGCGAACCAAGATCTGCTCACCGAGCTCGTCGAGTTTCACGACCCGGTCGGTTCTGACCACGATGTTCTCACCGGCAACACCCAGCGGGACCTCTCCGTATCGCAAGCGCATCTTGTCGTAGTGGCTTGTGAAGCCGACTGAAAGCGGCCGGCGCGCTCCTCTCCCGGGCCACACCGCGTGATGTACGTCCACAACCCACGCCGATCCGGTCCAGCCGAGCATCCCGGCAGCGTCGACGCTGGCCTCGTCTACCTGAAGCAGCGGCGCAGGATCGAACTCGTCCGCCGGCACCAACTGCTGCGCGTGAACCAGCAGCAGCACAATCTCGCCGAGTCTCGTCTCAGATATCGTGACCCCGCCTTCGCATGACTTCGTTGAGCACATCCGGCCGGTCCGTGACGATACCGTCGACGCCGAGGTCGAGGAGACGGTCCATGTCGGCCACCTCGTTGACGGTCCATGTGTGCAACTGAGCCCCGGCGGCATGGATCGCCCTCACCAGCTTGGCGTCGATCGGACAGCTGCGGTAGTCGAAGGGAAGCTGATAGGCGACCACCGGTCGGCGCACGGTTGCTCCAACCCGCGAAGCCGCCAGGATGACCGCAGTTGCCGACGGTCCGGCCGACACCGCGACGGTCCCGCGGGTGATCCGCCGAAACTTGGCTGTGCGGTGATCGACGAAAGATGCAACCAGTGTTGTGCGCTCGCGACCGTGGCGCTTGACAAGATCGGCAATCGGCCATTCGAGATTGGGGTCTTTCAGATCGAGATTGAATCGGATGTTGGACCAGGTGGCAAAGACCTCGTCGAGTGAGCGCACCCTGACCCCGGTGCCCCGCAGCGGATAGCCCTCCGCCTCATTGAACCACCAGGCAGCATCCAGCTGTTGCAGGTCGGCGAAGTCCCAGCGATCGACACGGCCTGCTCCGTTGGTGAGTCGCTCCAAGGTCGCATCGTGAAACGCGACAACAACCCCGTCGCGGGTCATCCGTACATCGGTCTCGATGTACTTGTAGCCGAGGTCGACCGCGCCTTGGAAGGCTTCGGCGGTGTTCTCCGGCCACAGGATTCGGCTACCACGGTGAGCGAAGCGCAGCGGGTATTCGGCGTCTAGATAAGCAGCTGGCACCCCAGCAGTCTGGCACGCCGGCAGAGAGCTCGGTCAAGCCGAGCCTGCGACCAGCTCGCCTCGCTTGATGACTGCCCGCACCGGAGGTGCATCTGGGCGGTAAGCCAGGTGGACGTAGCTGGGGTGAGCCAGCACGACGAGGTCCCCCAGCGCTCCCGGGGTGAGCCGGCCGCGGTCCTCGAGGCCCACAGCCAGGGCTCCTCCCCGGGTGGCACTCCAAATGGCGCGCTCCGGCGACAAGCCCATCTCGAGGCACGCCAATGCAATCACAAACGGCATCGTTTCGATGTTGGAGGTTCCCGGATTGCAGTCGGTGGCCAGAGCCACCGTTACTCCGGCGTCCCATAGATCGTTGCCCGGCGCCTGCGGAAGGCGAAGCGAGAACGAGACTCCGGGAAGCAAAACAGCAACGACGCCCGCCGCTCGCAAAGCATCGACATCAGCATCATCGATGTGGTCCAGGTGGTCGGCACTGACGGCACCGAGGTCTGCTGCCAACCGTGCTCCACCCGAGGCCGCAAGCTGATTGGCGTGGAGGCGAGGCTCCAATCCTCGTTGCCTTCCCGCCAGCAAGATACGTCTTGCCTGCTCGACGGTGAACACCCCTTCGTCGCAGAAGACATCACAGAAGCGGGCATACGGCGCGCACGCCGGGAGAATCTCCTCGATGAGATGCGCTACGTAGCCGTCACCGTCGCCGGCAAACTCGGGGGGAACCGTGTGAGCGCCGAGGAAGGTCGGTATGGCGTCGATTTCGAGCGAGTCGTCGATCGCCGCGATCGCACCCAATAGTCGCAATTCAGTTTCGAGGTCGAGCCCATAGCCCGACTTGATCTCCACGGTCGTGGTCCCGGCCCGCAGCATCCTCTCGACCCGGGGCATTGTCGTAGCCAACAGGTCTCCCGCAGTGGCGGCCCGGGTCGCAGCCACCGTTGACTGGATGCCGCCACCGGCAGCCATCAGGTCCTCGTAGGACTCGCCGCGCAGTCTGCGCCCGAACTCATCCGCCCGGTCACCGGCAAAGGCGAGGTGGGTGTGCGCATCAACGAATCCGGGGAGGACCGCTGCCCCCCCGCAATCGAGCTGTGGAAGATCAAGCCACTCTGCGGGAATCTCCGTTGCAGAGCCCAGCCAGGCTACGTGGCCGTCCACGACGGCGACGGCCGCGTTGCCGATCTCACCAAGCAGGCCATCTCGTTCGGGCTCGTTGGTCACCAGTTGTCCGATATTGCCGGCGAGGAGGCTGCCCGAAACCATATCAGTCTCGCATCGGGATGATCACACCCCGCTCGTTCGCGGCTTGCACGGCCTCGGTGTAGCCGGCGTCGACGTGGCGGATGACTCCG
>JARFRN010000082.1 GCA_029287195.1 Acidimicrobiia bacterium
GTAAGTAGTCTCTGAGGTTGCCATTGGTGTTCTCGTTCGAGCCGCTGTGCCATGGGGAGCGTGATTAGAAGTAATAGTCCGGTGCGCCGAGAGTATTGGTGATCGTGATGTGGCGTGCCATTTCTGTGCCCTGGTCCAACGTGTTCGATCGCCGCAAACCTGCCGGCAGCTCACCGAGTCGCGCCCGGAGCGCATCGTGGAGCGTGTCGGCGTCACGCTGGGGCAGATGCAGCAACCGCACGAGACGGGTCTGGCGCTCGACAAGCGTGCCGATCGCGGACTGCTGGTCCTTGCCGATGATCAGATCACCTTCCCAGTGTCCCGCCTCGCTGCGGTCCTCGGGTGGAAACGGCCGCTGGTGGATCGACAGCATTGGTTGTTCGAACCGGGGTCGGCGACGGTCGGTGCGCTGCTGGGCGCGGCGGTGATCCCGACCGGTGCGCAAGGGCGAACGATGCTGTGGAGCCAGCGGCGACGGGCGCATCAGTGTCGATCCGGGCTCGTAGACGGCTTGGTAGATGCTCTCGGGACACAACCACATCGCCGGGTCGTCCACGAACCGTTTGCGTAGGTGACGGCTGATCTGCTGGGGGCTCCAGCGCTGCGACAACAACTCACTGATCATCTGTCGCAGCTTGAGGTTCGTGTCGACTCGACGGCGGTGGTGACGCGCCCGCCGAGCGGTCGCACGGCGGTGCACCTCGAACGGGCGATAACCCTTGCCCGGCGTGGCATTGCGGCGCAACTCGCGCGAGACCGTCGACGGCGCCCGCCTGACCCGGCGAGCGATCTCACGCACGCCCATACCGGTGCGGTGCAGATCGGCGATCTCGATCCGCTCGTCCTGTGAGAGGAACCGGACGCTGATCTCGCGCACCTCAAGGCGGTCCAACGCCGGCACGAACCCGACCACCTGACCTGAGCGGTACGTCTTGTAGCCGTTCGCCCAGTTCCTTCCAGCGGTGCGTGAGACGCCGACCTCTCGGGCGGCCGCGTCGATGCTCAGCCCGCGTTCTCGCAGCTCCATGAACCTGCGACGTTTGGCCGACTGCGGGCGACGCCCCGGCCCCTTCTTAACCCGACGAGATGATGACAACATGACCTCCAGCATCGTGGAAGTGTTGCGACCATCCCTGGAAACCACCCGGTCGAAAGTTGCGCGGTTGGTAGGAACCGGTGTAGTTAGCGACCAGCCTCGGGTCTGGTGTCGGACTCGACGAGGAAAGGGTGTATCAGGTGCGGGATTGGGCTGAGGTTCACCGGCTCTTCCATCGGGAGCGTTGGGCTAAGGCGAAGATCGCCGACGAGTTGGGGATGTCCCGGAACACGGTGGTGAGGCTCCTCGAGCTTTCCGACCCGCCGCAGTATCAGCGGGTGTCGAGGGGTTCGAAGCTGGATCCGTATAGAGGTTCGATCGCCAGGATGCTTGGCGAGGATCCCAAGGTGCCGGCGACGGTGATCATCAGGCATCTCCGTCGTGATGGTTATGGGGGCGGGATCACGATTCTGAAGGACTATCTCCAAGGGGTGCGGCCGCTGTTTGTGGAGGCCAAGTCGTATCAGCGCACCAGTTACCTGCCTGGTGAGGTGGGCCACACCGACTGGTGGGAACCACCGATCCAAGTCCCGGTTGGCAAGGGCGCCCGGAGGCAGGTCTTCGGGTTGGTGACTACTTTGCCGCATTCGGCGGCGCATGCCTGTGTGTTCGCCTTCTCCAAAACGATGGCTGACTTCCTCCCGGCGTTGACGGGCACGTTGCAGCGGCTTGGTGGTGTCCCTGAGGCGATGGTGGTGGATCGGGACACCTCGATCGTGGCACCCCGATCCCGTCCGGCTCGGCTGCACCGGGAGGTGGCCGGACTGTTTGGAGCGTTGCGGCTGCGGCCCATCATCTTGAAACCCCGCAAGCCCGAATCGAAGGGACAGGTGGAACGCACCGTCGGCTATTTGGAGACCTCGTTCTTGCCGTTGCGTTCCTTTACCGGCATCGAGGACATGCAGACCCAACACGATGACTGGGTGACCGAGGTGGCGTTCCAGCGGCATCACCGCCGAGTTGGTCACAAGGTCGCTGACGCCTGGCGGGTCGAACAGGGCTTCTTGGCTGCGTTCCCGGACCCGTTGCCCGATGTCGATCGCCGAGTGGAGGTCCGGGTCACCAAGGACGGGTTCTGCCGAGTCGGCGATGTCGACTATTCGGTGCCACCCGGATTCTCTGGCCGCAGGTTGCAGATCAGGGTTTCGACCGGTGAGGTGATGGTCTCTTCCGAGGGCAGCGAGATCGCCCGCCACCGAAGGTCGTTTGTTCCCGCTGACGTGGTGTTGGACCCGGCACATGCCCGTCAGCTCCGCCTAGCCCGTGACGCTCACCGGCGGCTCCAAGATGCTGACCCCCAGATCCCCGCACCCGACCTGGCCCGCTACGACGCACTGGTGGAGGCGGCCCGATGAGCGCCACCACCGACGTTGCATATCTGACCAGAGCGTTGAAGATGCCCCGTGCCCGGCAAGTGGCGGCGTCACTCGCCGATATGGCACGCGACGAGGGCTGGGACTACACCGAGTTCTTGGCCAAGGTGCTATCTGAGGAGGTCGCCTCGAGAGAGACCCACGGCGGAGAGAACCGGGTCAAAGCGGCCCGGTTCCCCCAGATCAAGACCCTCGACGATTTCGATTTCGGCCACCAACGCTCGGTCTCCAAACAACAGATCGCGCATCTCCACCAGCTCGATTTCATCCGTGAAGCCCACAACGTGGTGTTCCTGGGGCCGCCCGGCACCGGCAAGACCCATCTCTCCATCGCCCTCGGCGTGCAAGCAGCCCGGCGCGGCTACCGAGTCTCCTTTGCCTCGGCGACCGAATGGGTGATGCGACTCGCACAAGCCAAACGGAACGGGAAGCTCGCCGATGAACTGGAACGCCTCGGCCGCATCCCGCTACTCATCGTCGACGAAGTCGGCTACATCCCCTTCGACCCCGACGCTGCGTCGCTGTTCTTCCAGCTCGTCTCGTCCCGCTACGAACAGTCCTCACTGATCGTGTCATCCAACAAGAGCTTCTCCGCTTGGGCCGAGATCTTCGGAGACGCCGTCGCCGTCGAAGCCATGGTCGACCGGCT
>JARFRN010000085.1 GCA_029287195.1 Acidimicrobiia bacterium
GAATCGACCCGCACGACTTGGCGGGCCGAATCCACTTGCACGTTCCTGCCGGTGCCATTCCCAAGGACGGGCCCTCGGCCGGCGTCACGATGACAACGGCACTGGTGAGCCTGCTCACGGGACGCAAAGTCAATTCAGAAGTCGGGATGACCGGAGAGGTGACTCTACAGGGCAGGGTTCTCCCCATCGGCGGCGTCAAACAGAAAGTCTTGGCGGCTCATCGCGCCGGTCTCCGCCAAGTCATCCTCCCCAGCCGCAATGCGGATGACCTCGACGATGTCCCGGAGGCGGTTCGTGAGGTAATGACGTTCCATACGCCCGAAGACATCGACGCTGTGCTCGAGCTTGCGCTCTCCGACCACGGCGGAGATGCTTCCGGCTAGCCCATCCGCTAGACCCACCGTCCCGAGACAACGACATCCACTGAACTCGGCCCGCCGTCCACTGCCAACGCAGCGGGGGCCGGGCCGCGACCGGCCTTTGCGCCCCGCAATCCTATGGGGAGTTTGGTTGTACCCAGGCAAGCGAACGAGAAGCTACGTCGTCGCCCTGCGGGGCGGCCAGAAATGAGGCTGTCTCGAAATCATGCCACGGGCAGATCGGACGCCCGTCTTCGGTCTTGACCTACCCAGAGTGGTCCACCTCGATGCGGCCGGTAGCTGTCGAGAATCTCGTAGCCTCGCCGACGCGACTCGCGCACAACGCACGATCGGCAACTACGGCCCGCGGTCACCCTGCCGACCTCGAGCTCGACGCCGTCGATGCGATGTCGGACGCCCCGCGCAAAACCGCTCGCAGTCCTTACCTCGTCGACTGGGTGAGCTCGCGAGATCGTTGGGATCTATCGTGTCGCCGCTTTAGCGGAATCCCCTGCGCTGCTTGCTTGCGTTTGCCTTGCCGCGGCCCCGGGCCAGCCACCCGATCAAGAAGCCAAAGATGACGGCAACGATGATCCACGCCACGATCTGGCCGGCAACAAACATCATCTTCGCTACTCCCCCAAGGCCTTGAACTCGATCCGTCGATTGCGTGCCCGGCCGTCAGCCGTGTCGTTCGACGCAATCGGCACGTCCTCACCGTAGCCGACGACGACAAAACGGTCCGCATCTTGACCCCTGGCGACGAGGTAGTCGAAGGCCGACTGAGCTCTTCGCCTGCTCAAGTCGAGATTTTCCTCCGGGTCACCTTGGTTGTCGGTGTGTCCCGCGATCTCGATCGGCACGGCGGGAAAACGCTGGAGGGCAAGCAGGATTTCGTCGAGCAGCGCCGTCCCTACCGGCGTCAGCACATCGCTATTGAGCTCGAACTCGACGACCTTCCCCTCGATCAAATCATCCAGGCTTTCCTGGAGTTCGACAACTTCCTCCGGTGTGAAGGCGGGGGCTTCGGGAATCGAGAGTCCGCTCACGAACGCAAATGTGGTCTCGCCGACTAGCTCATCTATGGCGTCGCGCGCCTCGCGTCGCTGCTGGCGAGTCTCGTATTCACCGCTCATCTGGACCAACCGCTCACCGCTACTCACATAGATCTCGCCGGCAGGCAGCGAGTTTGCACCAACCTTGAAGATCCCCAGGATCTTCGATAACCAATCCCGTTCGCTCGGTGCTCCCTCTTTGACGGAGAATCCCGAGGCTTCCACTCCGGCGGGGAATAGCGCCTCGAGTTCTTGCAGCACCACTGTTCGGGTCGGTTCATCTGATACCTCGCCGCCTATGGTCGCTACACCGCCGGCCCACGAAAGGGTCATCGGACCGGCGACCACATCGGGTTCATCGATCTCGAGGGGCGGGATCCACTCGAGATCCGCTGTGACCTTCCCGATTCCGTCGATGCGCTCGACCAGACCGGGGATCGAGGCGACCATCGTCTCGTTGTCTACGGTGCCACGCAGATGAACGTCAAACCCATCGGCATCCGCCGAAACGTCCGTGATGTTACGGAACGATGGGTCCTCCTCGGCAGCGGCAAAGACAACCGCGTCCACCGCCCGCAGGGCTTCGGTCTCGAGATGGTTCTCCACCGCCCTCACGCCAAAGAAGACCGCGAGTGCAACGAGGACCAGTGTCCCGAGAACAGTCACAGATATGAACATGCCGATTTCAACGAGCTGAGTATCGTCCTGCCGACCCGGCATCGGCGGGACCGTAGTCCGGGATGGGGCATCGCCAATCGCGGCCAGCCGTCTTGATACCTTTTTTTTCGCCATCTTCCTCGAAGCTCGGGATTTCAGGGCCCGGAAGACGGACCCTGCGACAGAAATGGTAATTCAGATCGCAATTTCCGCGACCCATTGTCTCCTTAGGCGATCGCTGTCTCCTTAGGCGATCGCTGTCTTCTCGGCGATCGCGGCGCCCCGGTCGGCGGCGGCACGGTCGTTCCCGTTTTCATCCAACACCACACGGATCGCCTCGTGTCGTTCCGCACCCGTTTGCAGCATCTCTCCAACGGCGTCCTGGAGCAATCGGAGAGCTGCCGCAAGACGATCGTGCTGCTGTTCGGCGCCGGCAACGATCGCGGCCGCTTCGGCTTCAGCCGCGGCCAGCATCCGCTCGGCCTCCGCCTTGATCTGGGCAACTCCGCTCTCGCCATCCGCTACCGCGCTCGAGCGAATCAAGGCGGCTTCACGCTGGGCGTCGGCGAGCATGGTCGACGCTTGCTCCAGCATCAGGCGGGCCTGATTGCGCAAGGCTTCAACGTCATCGGCCGCGGCGGAGTTGGCCGCATGGCTCTCGGCCCTAGCCAGGATTTCATCGGCGCGCTTCTCGGCGTCAGCCAGCATCGCCTGCTTCTTCTTCACTGCCTCCAGAAATGCCTGTTCGATACTCGAAGAGCTTTGGCGCCGTATTGCCAGCTCTGACTCCAGCGCCTTGACCTTGGCATACAACGCCGATCTCTGATCTTCTACTTCGCGCACCGCAGCTACCGCGGCATCGACGAAGTCGTTCACCTCATCTCTGTCGTAACCGCGTACCGAGACCGCAAACTCTGCACCTTCGAGTTCTGTCCACAGCTTCATGGCCGCCTCCGGGTATGTGTAGCAGCCTTCATACCGCCACTAGGAGTGTATCGACAACTACTACGCGTGGTCAAGGTATTCTTTGAGCCTCCCCAGAAGAGGCAATTGACCCTCGTTGAGGAGAACCGCCGCCTCCTCCAGAGTGCACCACCGCACTTGGTCGATCTCGGGAAACTCAATGACGCGACCACTGTCCCGCGGCCATTCCATTCTCACGGAGGTGGATTCGAGAGCCGCCGGATCCAGATCACCGCGGCAGGCCCACGCGACGATTGTCTTCCGCGACCGCAACTGCACCTCCCCCAGTGGAACGAGGCGCCCCGGCTCGAGAAGACAACCGGTTTCCTCTGCGAACTCGCGCAGCGCTGCTGTCTGCTCGTCCTCCCCAGGATCCACCAGGCCCTTCGGAATGCTCCACGCACCTCGCTGCTTGTTCCGCCAGAAGGGGCCGCCCGGGTGAGCCAGCAAGACCTCCAGCTGCGAATCCTGCCGAAAGAGCAGAATCCCAGCGCTGCGAGGTGGGCTCGCGGCCACGGCTCAGAGAGGGGTCGGTCCCGGCGGCGACGGCGGATCCCCACCACCGTCGTCCACCGGAAGCGGGTTGTAGCGGTGGAACCAGGTCTGCACCGTCGCCGTGCCGTCGGGCCAATCGATGTTGCGGGTGACCGTAACGGTGCCGCCCCCGCTGGTGGTCGCACTCCCCGAGACTGAGGAGTGGACAGATCGTCCGTCCGGTACCCCCACGAGCCGAACCGTCATGCTCGTCGACGTGTAACTCGTCTCGATCGTCACCGGGTCGTCCATGTCGTTGCGAAACTCCAGGTCCGGAGTCGTCCAACCCAGAGTGGCTTCGTGGCCGAGGGGGTAGCGGGCGAAGTAGATCGAGTGCGGGGTATGAGTCACGTCTTCGAGGCCGGCAAAGAAGACCGCGTTGTAGAGAGTGGTCGCAAATTGACTCGTGCCGCCTCCGATATTCGCCGGATGATCGCAGCAGACGAGCTCGCCTCCGATGATGGCCCCTGCCGGCACGAATCCCTTGGAGGTGGTTCGCCGGCCGACGTAATCACTGATCGACCAGGTCTCACCGGGCGAAACCACGGCTCCCTCGACTGTATCGGCGATCAGGTGGATATTGGTCACTCTCGATTCACAACACTGGTGGTACGTGGTGAATTCGCCGATTGTCCGCGGCCTGGGTGGTGGCACCATCGGCTCGAGGTCGAGCGCCCGGACCAAAAACACGGCGAGGTTCCGGCGGCTTACGGGCCGGTTCGGACAATAGGATCTCCAGTCGCAGCCGGCGGTGAGATCTGCTGCAAAGAGAGCCTCGATGTCGTGCTCGAAGATCGACTCGTCGTCGTCGCCGAATGTGTCAACGCCCTCCGGTGCCGGGTACCCAAATGCACGAACCAGAAACGCCGCCATTTCGCCTCTGCTCACGTGTCGCTCCGGACAGAACCGATCGTTGCCCGGCGGATTGCAGCCGCGCGTAATGCCGGCAGCCACCAACGAATCGATATCCATCGCATGGGGGGAGTCGTCGACATCTTGAAACCGATCCGGTTCCGCCGCAGGCGGCAGGTCTAGTGCTCTAGCGAGGAAGGATGCCAACTGGGCTCGCGTGACAAACTCCCCAGGACAGAATCGATCGTTCAACGGCGGATTGCAGCCGCGAGTCACGCCAACGGCGGCCAAAGCTTCTATGTAACCCTCCTGCGTTGACTCGTCGTCGTCGATGAAGGATCCCCCCGGCGGAAGACCGGGCTCGTCGGCCGCGGCATCGCCGGCTAGGAGGAGCAGCAGAGTCGCGGCCGCGACGGCCACACCTACGAACCGGACGACACCAAAGAACCGTGGAGCAGGCAGCATGGCGGCCAGTACAGCAAAGCCTCTCCGGTCAGCGCAACTTCAGTGAAAGCCGGCTGACCGCAATCGCAACGACCAAAGCCGTGTGTAGGGGATGGCTCGTGGTCTAGTCACAATGTGTGCGCCCTCAATGACGCTCAACTCACGCGGATGCCTGCCGACAGGAATCGTGCAGGGAATGGTACGGCAAACCCGGGGCCGAACTCCGGGGCAATCAAGGGAACTGCGATGACAATACTTGCAGTAAGGCCCGGCCTACCCCAACTCGATATCGGATCGCTTCTCGAAGCGCTGGCTCATCATCAGCCTGTGGAACTCGACTGCACCGCGTCGCCGACCAAGGTTGCAACGATAGAGGTTCGGAGCCGTCACGATCTCGAGGAGAAGCTGGCGGAGCTCTACCCGTTCCGTCCTCATATGAGTCCCCTGGAGGACGCAGACCGAGTCGGGGTGAGCATCATGCTCGTCCATGGCCCGCCGATATGCGGCCGGGGCGAAAGCGTTGCTGAAGCGATCCGAGATTTACGCGAGAATGCGCTCGACTACATCACGCGATGGGAGCGAGAACTGCGATTCGACATCGCTCATCAACGGTACTGGGGATGGGTATACCGCCTGATGATCTGCGGTGACGACGACCACATCCAAGACAGGCTCCTCGCCCGAGAGCATTGACTACGCCGTCGCCGGCTGCCGGAATCGCAACCCCATGATCGACCTCCGTTCGACGCAGCGGCCATGCACGGCGTAACCTGGGCCCATGATTGAGTTTTCCGTCAATATGGTGAACCGACCCGGCCAGCTTGCGACCCTTGCTCGCGAACTGGGCGAGGCCGGTGTCAATATCGAAACCCTGGCTGCCTTCTCGAATGGGCCGGAGGCCTATCTGAAGCTGGTCGTTGACAACGAGGAGTCGGCGCGCATCGTACTCAGGCGGACCGGCGTGGCATTTGATGAACGCCGTGTCGTCGCGGCAACGCTGCACGATCAGCCCGGTGCGCTGGCACAGATGGCTGAGGCCCTGGCAGCTACTGGGGTAAACATCGACGCGATGTATCTGTTGGATGCCGAAGGTGATGAGCTTCGCTTTGCCCTCGCCGTCGACGATCCGGACAAGGCCGACGAACACTTCGGCAGTCGGTAGGGACGCCGTCGCATCTAGGAACTGCTCCCTGAGCGGTGGTCGCCACCGGCGCCGCGCAGTCCGAGTTGCGATGAGGTTGTTCGATCAAGGCCTGGTCGGGCGAGACGTCAGATAACAGCGCGTCCGCCGGTTCAGGACAGATTCGTCGGATTACGACCGTTGCGCCAGGCGTTTCCGAACGCTTCGCTACCCAGCTTCTCCGCGAGACGCTTCGCCAGGTCGACCTCTGGTTGTGGGGTCCGCTGACCGAGGTCTTGGCGCACCTGCTCCGCGGCACTCAGCAACCGTGTGGCGCGCTGATCCTCGCCACGAGTTTCGGTCAACTCCGCAAGCGAGGCCAGGGCGTCTGCCGGTCCGGTGATTTCCTCGAGGAGCAATAGGCCTTCCTGGAGCTGGACTGTCTGGGGAGCATCTTCGGCAGCGCTGGCGGCGCGCCGTAACCACCCTTCCGTCCACACACCCGACCGCGTCCAATACAAAGCCAGCGCGGCGGCCAGCTGCAGCGCCGCTTCCATGTCACCGCTATCCATCGCCCAAGCTAGGGCCGATCTGAGATTGGAACGCTCTTCGCCGAGCCGCTTCTCGCCGTCGCCTTCGTCGCCCGTCAACAGCCGGGTCTCAAGATCAGCAGCTACCGCCGCGAAGTGGCCTACCAGAGCCCGGCGCACCATCGGGAGTAGCTCCCCGTCCATCCTTTCGGCCGCATAGCGTCGCAGCGTCGGCAGCAGGTAGTAGCGATCGCCGATGCGGGCGACAAG
>JARFRN010000088.1 GCA_029287195.1 Acidimicrobiia bacterium
GATTCGTGTTCTCTGGGGCGGGTCTACGGAGAGGTGCTGATCTAGGCGGCGGAGGTGCTGCGGGCCGAGCAGCCGGTTGCGGTGCTCATCCTCGGTGACTCCAACTCGTGCATCGCCGCCATCATGGAGCGCCGCCTCAAGATCCCGGTGTTCCATATGGAGGCGGGCTACCGCTGCTTCGACTGGTACGTCCCCGAAGAGACCAACCGGCGGATCGCCGATCTCATCTCCTACTACAACCTGGTCTACACCGAGCACGCCCGCCGTAACCTGCTCCAGGAAGGGATCCACCCCGAACGCGTGTACCTAACCGGCTCCCCCATGCGAGAGGTGCTCGACTACTACCGTCCCGGTATCGACGGATCCACCGCAGTGAGCGACCAGGGGCATGCCGCCGGCGACTACTTCCTCGTAAGCGTGCATCGGGAAGAGAACGTGGACAGCCCGGCCAATCTCGCCCGCCTGGTGGCCGCGCTCAACCTGCTCGCCGAGCGCTACAGCATCCCCGTGCTGGTCTCGACCCATCCGCGGACCCGGAAGCGACTAGATGCGGCCCCGGACCTGAATCCCCATGAACTCGTCCGCTGGCACGAGCCGTTTGGGTTCCTCGACTACAACCACCTGCAAATGCACGCCCGCTGCGTGATCTCAGACAGCGGCACCATCAGCGAGGAATCCGCCATTCTCGGGTTCCCGGCGGTCACGCCCCGCACCGCCATGGAACGCCCCGAGGCCCTCGATGCCGGCACCATGACACTGGCAGGGCTGGAACCGGCCGGTGTCGTTCTGGCCGTCGAGCAGGCGGTTGCGCTCCACCAGAATCGCCACCCCCATCTCCCTGCGGAGTACGAGATCACCGATACCTCCATCCGCGTGCTCAGGATCATCACCGGGAAGACCCTGTACACGCGCTGAGAAGCGGTTCCCGAATCTTGCGGTACCACCTCCCATACCGGCGGATGTGACTGAGAGTATTCCGATGACTACCTTTCGGGCATCCCGATCGCTGCCGGGTTGATGCGGACGGGAGGCAGGTATACGGTCTCTGTAAAGGCGGCGAGACCGTGGACATCGAGGCATCAACTCATCACAGATCCGAGAACGGGCCGGGCTTGGTATCCTCGAAACAGGGAAAGCTCCGACTCCGTCCGATCCAGATTCGGTGACGGCTCGACGGAGACGCAGGAAACAGGGCCTAGGTGGGGTGAGATGATCAACGCAACGGGGAACGGTCAGGTACCTAAAAATGGGGAGATCCGCATGAGCGGCCAACCGCTGGAGGGCAGGAGGATCGTCATCACCGGCGGCACCGGGTCGCTGGGAAGGCGACTCACGCACCGGGTCTTGAGCGGGGAACTCGGACGACCCGACAAGGTCATCATCTTCTCGCGTGACGAATCGCGGCAGCATCAGATGCGGCTGGATTTTCTCCACAAGGCAACCGCCACCGACGAGGTCATCTACGAGAACGGGAAGAAGGTTCTCGAGTTCCGCGTCGGCGACATCCGCAACATCGATTCCGTCACCTCGGTGCTCAGCGGAGCCGACATCGTCTTCAACGCCGCCGCCATGAAGCAGGTGCCGACCTGCGAGTACTCCCCGTACGAGGCAACCCGCACCAACATCGCCGGCGCCGAGAACATCGTGTGGGCCATCGAGGCCTTCCGGCTCAACGTCGAAACCGTCATCGGCATTTCCACGGACAAGGCCTGCAAGCCGGTCAACGTCATGGGTATGTCGAAGGCAATCCAGGAGCGGGTGTTCGTTCAGGCCAACATCCGCTGCCCGGAGACACGCTTTGTCGGCGTGCGGTACGGGAATGTGCTCGCCTCCCGCGGCTCGGCGGTTCCGCTGTTCCAAGAGCAGGTACGGCGCGGCGGACCGGTGACCGTCACCACGGAAGACATGACCCGCTTCATGCTGAGCCTCGACGAAGCCGTCGACACCGTCTTTGCGGCGCTGACCCTTGCCGAACCGGGCGACATCTTCGTACCGGATCTGCCGTCGGCTCTCATGACCAACGTTGCAAGAGCTCTCATCGGGGATCGCGATATCGACATCCAGATCACCGGTATCCGCCCCGGCGAGAAGATCCACGAGATCATGATCAGCGAAGAGGAGGCACCGAGGACCGTGCGCCGCGGGGACTGGATTGCCATCCGGCCGATGCTTCCCGAGCTGGCAGGGCACGTCGAGAACCCAGTGATCAAGGAAGTCTTCTCTTCCGACGGACCGGTTCTCGACCTCGAAGGAACCAGAAGGCTGCTGGCGTCCCACGGGCTGTTGACCGACCAAGTTGCCGAACCGGCAAGCACGCTGCTGCGATGACGGTGACGCCGGTGCGGGGTGCCGACCACCCAAAATTGGCTAATCTCGCCGGCAACGAGAGGTCATAAACCAATGCGCATTCTGTTGATCAACCAGCAATTCACGCCGGAACCCACCCTCAAAGGCCTGGACTTCACGAAAGCACTCGTCGCCCGTGGCCACGAGGTACGGGTACTGACCGGGTTCCCCAACTATCCGGGGGGAGACCTCTATCCGGGCTACCGGGTGAAGCTGCTGCAGCGGGAAGACATCGACGGTGTAAAGGTCTATCGGGTCCCGCTGTATCCCAGCCACGACCGATCGGCGATTCGCCGAATCGCTACCTACCTGAGCTTCGCCTTCAGCTCGGCGATCGCCGCACCCTTCGTCGGGAAAGGGGTGGATGTCGCATACGCCTATCACGCTCCCGGCACCATCGGCCTTCCCGCTCTCACGTTGCGCTTCCTGCGACGGGTGCCGTTCGTCTACGGCCTCCACGACCTGTGGCCCGACACGCTCACCTCCACAGGCATGGTCAACAGCCGCCTCCTGCTCAGGATGATCGGTGGCTGGATGAAGCTGATCTATCGATTTGCCGGTCGCCTGAACGTCATCTCTCCCGGCTTCAAGCGCCGCTTGGTCGGACGGGGGGTGCCGGCCGAGCAGATCGACGTGGTGTACAACTGGGCACGGCAGGAAACACCCAGCACATCCAGCGAAGACCGGCCGTGGCGACAGGTTCTCGACAATCGTTTCAACATCATCTTCGCCGGCAACTTGGGCAAGGCCCAGGCACTGGACAGCGTGTTGGAAGCAGCCGCCCTGGTGGCCGAGCAGAACGACGAGATCCAGTTCGTGTTCGTCGGCACCGGAATCGAAGAGGACAACCTGAAGCAGCAGGCGAAAGCCATGGAGCTGCCGAACGCCGTCTTCTGGCCGCGGGTATCGATCGAGGAGGCCGAGGAGTTTCTGGCGGCTGCCGACGTCCTGCTGGTGCATCTCCAGGACGATCCACTGTTCGCTATCACGATTCCGTCCAAGACCCAGTCGTACATGGCAGCAGGCCGCCCCGTCCTGATGGCAGTAGCCGGCGACGCGGCCGACCTGATAGAGCAGTCGCAGGGCGGCGTCCGCTGCCGGCCCGAGGACCCGGCGGGTATAGCCGAGGCGGCGCTGCACCTCCACTCCCTGCCGCCTGCAGAGCTCGAGGCGATGGGAAAGCGAGCTCGTGCCTTCTACGACGACAACCTCTCCTTCGCAGAGGGAGTGCGGCGCGTCGAGGAGTCGCTGCGCAAGGTCGTCGAAGGGTAAGGCAACACCACGCCTGGCGGTGGGCCGTGAACTCAGTGTGTGAGGGCTTTGCCGATGGCCACGGATCGTGCCCGCCATACCACTCACAACGGGTCAACTCCTGACCAACTACAGAAGATATCCACCCAATCCTGCTAAGCCGCTGCTACGTTTTGACGCGGGCGGTTGGGGCCCTTTTGTTGAAGGTTGAAGGGGATTGCGTGGAAACGGTGGGGCGGGCCGGCGGGCTGAAAAAGCGCCAGGTATTTCTGAAACGATTTGCTGATGTGGTGCTTGCCGCGTTTGGCTTGCTGGTCCTTTCCCCGGTGATCCTGGTCGGCTGGCTCATCGCCACCATCGACACCCGGCAGAACGGCTTCTACACCCAGACCCGGATCGGCAAAGACGGCCTTCCCTTCCGGATCCTCAAGCTGCGCACTATGCGCGACGACCCCAAGAACGGCTCCACCGTCACCACCCGGTCGGACAACCGCATCACCGTAAGCGGCAAGCTCCTCAGGCGAACCAAGTGGAACGAACTGCCCCAGCTGGCGAACGTCCTCGTCGGCGACATGAGTTTTGTCGGCCCTCGCCCCGAGGTGCCCGGATTTGCCGACGAGCTGGAGGGCGCCGACAGGATCATCTTGTCGGTGCGACCGGGGATCACGGGTCCGGCGACCCTGCTGTTCCGCAACGAGGAGATAGTGCTCGACTCGGTTGAGGACCCGGAACGCTACAACGTGGAGCACCTCTACCCCGAGAAGGTGCGGCTCAACCGCCAATACGTCGAAAGCTACAGCTTCGCCGCCGACATGCGGTACATCGCCTTGACCGTGATGGCCATCACGGGACTGCCGGCATCCCCCAACGGGAAACCCGCAGACGTGGATACGCATCAAGTCGTGGTCATGAGCGACCATGTTCACAAGCCCGTTGCAGTGCCCGAGCTCGAGGCGGCCCAGGAAGCCGAGTCGGCATAGCGCATGCTTCACGGGCGCTAGACCTCCCGATACTCGCCGGCGCATGCAAAATGGCCTCGTCTGCACTCAGAACTAGCCAGTGGCCCGGCATTTCTAGCCGACGGAGCGAACATAGAAGTGCGCTCGGGCCTATTCTCAGAAAATCTGGTAGCGCCCGCCGGCGCTACTCTTGTTGGGGGCCAAACACCGGAGGAATGGATGGCAGACGAGCCGCTACTTAACGGCAAGCCTACGGAGGTTACGCCGCTGGGTGCTGTGTGGCAGTACCGGTGGTTGGTGTTGACTATGACGCTGCTGGGCGGCGCGGTCGCTCTCCTGTACGCCATCGGTCTGCTCCCTCCCCGCTACGAGGCAACGGGCTCCCTGGTGATCACCGACCCGCGGGCGACAACGCTGTTCAGTGCAACTGACACAGCCGCCGGCGAAGCAGAGCGCTATGTCGCCGACCAGAAGGCAATCATCGGTTCCGATGCCGTTGCCGAGCGAGCCTCCGCAATCGTCGCCGTATCCCTCCCTGCCACGGCACCGACACCACGTGAGATCACCAAGAACGTCAGAATCACCACCTCCAACAGCAACGAGATCAAAGTCGCCTATGCGGCCGAAGACGAAGCCACCGCGATGACTACCGTCAACGCAGTAATCGAAGCCTACGAGTTGCTCCGTGGCGAATCCGCCGTCAACGAGTCGGCATCCGCAATTGCTCAGCTGGACGAGTCGCTCGCAGACATAGACGAGGAGCTGAGCTCCATTCAGGCACGAATCATTCTCGTGCGACAGAGCCCCAGTTGGGTCGAGCTCGACCGCCAGTATCAGCAGACTCTCGACCGCCTCGCCGAGATCCAACCTCAACTGAGAACAGAGTCCGGCAGCACCCTGCTCGCATTGCAGGCCGAGGTCGCAGTTCTCGACGAACAGCTCGAGCGCATCGACTTCATCGTCCGGCTGGCGGACAGCGACCAGACCGTAGTTGGGTTCAGCGCCGCCCAGCGGGCCGCGCTCGACAGCCAATACGACGATGCGATCGATCGGCTGGCGGAGATCCAGCCGCTCTTGAGAACCGCCGAAGGCAGCGACCTGATTGCCCTCCAGGCAGAAATCGAAGATCTCGACGGGCAAATCGAACGGCTCGGCGAGATCATCTTGATCGAAGCGGCGGATCCGGTGCTGGACCAACTCAGCCAGCAAGAAGCAGAGGCTCTCGCACGGCGACGAGCCCTGGCCGAAGAGCGCGATCGCCTCCTCATCGACACCCAGCTGCTGTCAGGCGGGATCACCCTGTCGTCGCCTGCGCAGTTCGCTACAGAAGCCAGCTCCAACATCCCGATCACGATGCTTGGTGCCGCCCTCGGATTCCTTGCCGGCGCCGGCCTCGCCTACTTCCTGATGACCCGCAACCGCAGGATCACCGACAGGGCTCAGCCGAGCTGGATCCTCCGCACCACGCTGCTCGCCGAGATCCCCAACTTCTACGAAGACAAGGTGACCGACGACGTCCCGGTGTCTGCCCACCCCGGCTCCGTCACGGCGGAAGCCTTCCGTTTTGCCGCCACAACTCTGGACCTCGAGCTGAAACAGCGCGAACAGGCCATGGGTGGCCAAGCCGAAGCGGTCCATTCATTCCTCGTGACGTCGGCCGGCCCCGGCGATGGCAAGACGGTACTCGCCGCGAATCTCGCCCTGGCCGCGGCTCGCAAGGGTCGCAGCGTGCTTGCAATCGACGCCGATTTTGGCAACCAGCGACTCTCCGAGCTTCTCGGCGGCCCCGGACCCGACGGCCCCGGCATCACTGAAGTCGTCGAGGCAGGTTTGCCGCTTCACTCTGCCACCTTCTCGGTCGGGCCTCCCGGCACGCTCAGCCTGCTGTCGCGCGGGCAGCGGAGAGTCACTGCGCCCGACTTCTTCAGCTTGCCGGCGGCCAACGCCTTCATAAGAGAGGTCGGCGAGCTCTACGACATCGTGCTCATCGACGGACCGCCGATGCTTCATGTTGCGTATGCCTCGGCGCTGGCTCGTGACGTCGACCGGGTCATAGCGGTGGTTCGCCACACAGCCCCCGTGCGACAAATCGAGGATTTCGCGCAGCGGCTGGACATGATCGGGACGCCGCTTGCCGGCTACGTTTACAACGCAGCCCCGCTGCGCAAGGAATTGACCCTCACCGAGGGTTCGCTCAAGGATGTACTGGGCGACGCACCTGCCATCGATGTCCCCGACCGGGTCAGCTAGTAGCGCGCCGGCCCGGCAAGTCAAGGCGGATCGGACCTGGATCCGAAACGAACCGATAAACCCGCCACGTATCCCCCGATGATCGAGAAGACGAGCGCTTCGCCGAACTCCTCAACGAACAACCATCGGAGCTGATTCGTTCGTGACGCGATGACGCTCACCGGCCCTCCGAAGAGCCCGCCCAGGATGAGCAGAAGGGCCAGGTTGCGCACTGCAGGCCGCTCGACTTCCGAGCCCAATCGGTGGGAAAGAGCAAACCCCATCAGGCCGATGAACCCCACCAGGCCGTAGACCAATGCCCACGTCGCGTTCCGGCCCAACCATTCCGACACGGGATTCAGCACGTGGAAAGCCTCTTCGATCACGATCAGCACGATCAGGGCCCCGAGTATGTAGAACGCACCGCTGTTGCGCCTGTAGCCGATGTAGATCAACCCGGCCGCGCTGACAACCTGGGGGACGAGGGCCCAAGTCTGGAGGATCGGCGAGCTCCATCCAATGCCGGCGCGGAGATCGAGCACCGCAGCCACCAGCGTCCCGGCCAGGAACACCAGCGCCACGAACAGTGCAACCCGTATCGAGAGCCCATGCAGTCGCCCCGGCCCATCCCGCTGTTCTCGTCGCATCAGCACCAGCCGAATCTACAAGGTGCCGGCACATACTCACCGGCGCGGCTCACTCACCGCGTCTTTGCCAACTGCGCCCCGAGGTCGCCAATCCGCTACCACCAGACAAGGGGTCGGCACCCCGCTGCGTGAAGACGACCAGCCCCGCGACGTAACCCACCATCGCTGCAAACACCACGGTTTCGCCCACTTCCTCGATGAAAACTACCCGCCGGGTTTCCTCAGTCCAGTACGACGCGGTGCTGATCGGCCCTCCGAAGATCCCGCCGATGAGCAGCAGGATGGCGACATTGCGCACCACCTGCCGCTCCGCCGGGGAACCATGCCAATGCGAGACGAGTAGCAGGGACACCCCGATGACCGCAACGAAGCCGTAGATGAGTGCACCATTGAGGACCCCGAGCCGGACCGTGTTCCACCGATTCTCGATGTCGGCGACATTGGCCAGCCAATCCGACACGGGATTGAGCACATGGAAAGCCTCTTCGACGACTATGAGGCTGATGAGGAAGCCGAGTACGGCGAAACTCACGCTGCGCCGCCACCGAGCCAGCGCAAACAACCCTACCGCCGCCAGGGTCTGCGATATGAGCGTCCAGCCCTGCAACGTTGTCGGGTCGTACCGATCGGCCTCCGCAAAATCCAGACCGGCGGTCAGGATCCCACCCACAACGAAGACCGCGGCGACGAAAGTCATCACCTGGCGAGAAACACCCCGCAACTTGAGGGCGTCCCGAGCAAAGTCGAGGCGTGGGTCGACGGCCATCTCCGCAATCTAGACCGCGTAGGTGGGATGGCCACCCGGCCCGCCCAACTATGGTCCACAGCTATGGACATCACCGTTCCCGACTACGCCGGGGGTTCACTGGTCAACCTCATCGCCGAACTCGAGTATCGGTTGACCGGCTCGGCTCGCTCCACCCGGCTCCACCCTGAGTTGGCCGAACATATCCCCCGGGCAGACACCTACGTGTTGTGCCTGTTCGATGGCCTGGGCGCCGGCCAGCTGAACCACCCTGCGGCCGGTCCGCTGCGGCGCACCCTGCGAGCCACCATCGACTGCCCGTTCCCCGCCACCACCACGGTGTCGCTGGCCACACTCGCCACCGGGCTGCCACCGTCACAGCACGGGTTGCTCGGTTACCAGGCGTGGATCCCAGAACTGGGCGTGGTGGCCAATACGCTGCAGTGGACGACCCTGTGGGGCGACCCGCTCGACTACCAGCTGGAGACCGTGTTGCCCGCCCCCAACCTGGCCGAGCGGCTCGGCGCCGCAGGCGTCGAAACCATCACCGCCCAGCCCGGCAACTTCCTCGAAACCAACCTCACCAAGGTGCTGTTCCGGGGCAACCGCTTCGAAGGCATCTACAACCTCCAGGAGTGGATCGACGCCACCGTGCAGCTGGCGGCACCGTCCAACAGGCTGATCGTCTCCTATCTGCCCCATGTCGACGTTGCCGCCCACGTCAGCGGGCAGGGTTCCAACGAGTACGCAGAAGCCCTGGGGGCGATCGCCGCTTCGTGGGAAGCCGTCGTCCGCCGCTTGCCCGACAATGCCATCGCCATCGCCACCGCCGACCACGGCCATCTCGACTTCCCGCCCCATCGGCAATTCAAGATCGCCAAAGAGGATCACGACGGGCGCACCTTCTACGGTGACGGCCGGGCCATGTTCGTCAAGGGTGAAGGCGCCTCGCTGGCAGAGAAGCTCCCCGCCACCTGGGTGCCCATCGACGATATGAAACACTGGTGGGGGCCGGGACCGCACCACCCCCAGTTCGCGGAGCGGATCCCCGACGGGGTGCTGGTGGCGGACGACGACGCCCTGCTGCTACACCGTTTCTCCAACTCCCGGCTCATCGGCAATCACGGTGCCCTCACCGACGCCGAGCGTCTCATCCCACTGTTGGTGGGCGGGGACTGAGCTCAACCCGCGGCGGGCGCCTCGCCCCGGGCCAGGCGTTGTTTGACGTGATCCGCCAACCGGAGCGCCAGACCGACGATCGTATAGGTCGGTGCGGTTGCCCCACTGGTCGGCATGACCGAGCTACCCGTGACGTAGAGGTTGTCCATACCATGCACCTTGCTATCGGAATCGACTACACCCAGCTTGGGATCGTTGTTCATCCGGGTCGTGCCGGCATGATGCCAGGTCCCAACCACCCCATCGGGCCAGGTCTCGTGGACGGGCATACGGTTGCCACTCAGGCCGGGAATGAGCCGATCCAGTTCCTCCAGAACGAGATCACGACCCCTTTCGTAGGTGCGCTTCTCGAGATCGTCGAGTGACCACTGCAGCTCGATCCGGGGCATTCCGAGTTCATCTCTCTCGGTTGTCAACACCACGCGATTGTGGCGATGCGGGGCCTGTTCGACGCCGCTGATGATCTCGACCCATCTCCGCAGCGACCGGGGGCGCAACAGGACCCCCGCCAAACTCAGCGCCGTGAGGTCCGGCCGAATCAGCGCGGTCTTGACGTCACTCCACCGGACCTTGCTCCGGCCGCCGCCGATCCCCTGGAAGTACGGGCTGTCACGCCACGGATCTTTCACGGTCACCCCGATGCGACGGGTTGCGTACCACTGCTCCGAGTGTTGCCCGACGAACCCGAAGGCGACGTTCGCCAGGTAGTTGAGTAGCTGCTCATCGCGCATCGTCGCGTCTGTCAACGCCAACCGGGAGAATTCGAGTGTTCCGGCCGCCCCGGCTATTCGGTCCGCCAGGTCCCTGGATCCCTCCGGGAGCTCATAACAATCGATGATCCTGGGGTGCTCCTGGAAGTAGCGACCAACGTTGTCGAAGGCGTTCCCGATGCCCGCCGGCATGACGTCGTTCGAGGCCAACAGCAAACGAGGAATCTCGATGCCTCCACCGGCGAGTACAAACAGTCTCGCAGTCACTCGATAGCTGTTTCCCTCAAAGGTCTTGACAACGGCCCCGGTGATGCGTGAGGCGTCCGGGTCGACTTCGAGTTTCGTGACGGTGGAATGCAACAGTGCCTTGACGTTGGACGAGCTCTCGATCGTCTCCCGGTACTTCTTCCCGAATCGCACCAGCGGCCGGCTCAGCGGCACGGTTTCCCACTTCGTGCCTCCGGGGTTGTCGCCGACGTCGTCCTCGGGGTCAATCCGGTTCACTCCCAGGATCTCATCGGCCCGCTTCTGATAAGGCTCGAGAGCGTCCTTGGTAAACGGCCAACCGCTCTCCGGCACCCATGGTCGCTCGAGGAAGTCGATCTCACCCAGCTCCGTCATGACGCCGCCATATGACAGGGAACTGCCACCAAACACCCTGAGATGGGTCTCGGTCACCGGGTAGTACTTCTGGCCCTTGACCTCGGCGTCGGACAGGCCCTGAGTTCGCTGATCCCACTCGAGCCCACCGCTCTCGATCAAGGCGACTTGCACGCCCGGTTCATCCATGAGCTGAAGCGCCATCGACATACCTGCCGGACCTGCGCCGACCACGCAGATATCTGCTTCGATCGTTGCGCCGTCTGGGATGTTGCGGCCGTCGTAAATCATGTGGAGTAGACCTTTCGCACGATGCGTCCTGCAATCCCCATTTCGACGTACCTCCCAATTGCCCGCATGGGTGATACGCCCGGATGATCCAACTCCGGGCGCATCCCTTTGCTTGCCCGGAGGCTACAACCGGCCCGGCCGCACACGCCAAACCGCTGACCTGTTTTTGGTGTTCCCCTCAGGGCTTCCACTCGACGAACCGATACCGCAACATAGAAAAGAAGGAGAAATCTCGATGCGCCGCCTCATCCCATTCCTTGCCCTGGCCATCGTTCTGACCGGATGCGCCGGGTCGGACGACGATGCGGCACCAACGACAACTGAATCGCCGGCAACGACCACCTCCGCTCCAACAACGACACAGCCGCCGGAGACGACCGTCGCTGCAACCACACCCGAGACGACCAGTCCAGCGGGAAACGACGCAACGGCAGCATTCGAGCCCATCCCGGCAACACCTCCCGCCGTCTTCGACTCATTCACCTCCAGCCTCGTCATCTCGATGGGATTCGACGACACCGCCATCGAAGTGAACAGCGAGGGCAGCTGGACCGGCGAAGCCTTCGAGTGCACCATGACGATGGGCCTGGGCGGAATCGGGCTGTCACAAGCGGTGATAGCAACCCCGGACACACTGTGGTTCGACGGCGGTGCCGGTTTCGAGGAGTCGAGCTTGTCGGGGCCCGCCCAGGACGTCGTGTCGGGGTGCCCGGCGTCACCGCTGTTCTGGAGCGACTTCGCCGCCGACGACTTGGGCCGGGCCGTCGGCGACACCGAAGAGTTCGCCGGGCGGACCGCCGTCAAGGTGGACCTCACCGATCTGCTCGATTTCGCCGACGGAGTAGGCGTCATCCCGGACCTGGAGGATGCCACGATCAACTCCATGGTCATGTGGATCGATGAGGCCACCAACGTGGTTCTCGGCCTGTATGCCGACATCGAGATCGACCCCGCCGCAATCGGTGAACTGGGGGTGCCGGGTTCGGAACCGGCCGACGCGGTGGCGATGATCATGGATCTGCGCATCGACCGCATCGACGATCCCACCATTTCAATCGAGCCACCCGGCTGATGCAATCAGCTTGGAGTTCGATACAACCGAACTCAGCCAGGAAACACGGCCGATGCAATCAGCTTCGAGTTCGACACAACCGAACTCAGCCAGGAAACACGGCCGATGCAATCAGCTTCGAGTTCGACACAACCGAACTCAGCCAGGAAACACGGCCGATGCAATCAGCTTCGAGTTCGACACAACCGAACTCGGCCAGGAACCACGGCCGATGCAATCAGCTTCGAGTTCGACACAACCGAACTCGGCCAGGTAAGACGACTGCTCAGCCCGCCGGGCGGGCGCTCCCGGTCAAGCTCGACAGATCGGCCGAGTACAACACGCACGTGATGGCGCGATCGCCGGCCGCCCATGACTCTTCGGTCGGGGTCAGGTACCAGTAGTCGAGCGGCGAATCGGCGTACGACTCCCCCACATACGCCTCAAATGGGGCGAGGCAGGCATCGACGGCAAACGAGTTGAAAACCTCCTCACCGGGATAGACAGACTCCTCCACCTGCAGGTTGGCAAACACTTCGTTGTCGTGAGGCTGGTCGCAGTCGATCAGTTCCAGCTCGCTGATGATGGGCTCGTTCGGGTCATCAAAACAGTCACCAACGGCGAGGTCGGCAACACTGGTGGCACCGCTGCAGGCGGCGAGGATCACGGCCGGTACAAGCACTGCGAGACGTCCCATCGGGCCGTACCGTAGCCCGCAGCAGGCAGGTCGTGGCATCATGAGAGCCGTCACATGAACACTTCGTCACCTCCGGCTCAATCGCTGCGCGCCGTTGCCAGCAGCGAGATCTTCATCAAATCGCGCCGCACCCGGAAGCGATTCATGCCGGTATTGCACGCCAATCTCGAGCTGGCTCTCGGGGGCGGGCACGGCACCATCGAGGTGACCGAACGTCGACACAACGACTTCGAAATCGTCGCTGGTGACCTGGAGGCGGCCGGCGACACCGTATCCCGGGTGTTCGGAATCGACCGCGTCGACCTGCTGACTCACGTTGCCGCCCCCGCGCTCGAAGAGCTGGCATCCGGAGTCGACCGGCTGGTCGGCGACGGGGTAACAGGGAAGAAGTTTGCGGTCCGGGTGCGTCGCACCGGCAACCACGCCTGGAGATCGAAAGATGCTGAGATCGCCATCGGGAACGCCCTCATCGGTCGCTCCGCCGGAGTCGACCTGACCGCACCCGAGCTACTCATCAGGGTCCGCGTCGAAGGTGACTCTGCCGGCGTCGTGGCCAGAACATGGGCCGGACCCAGCGGGCTTCCCGTAGGCACCCAGTCGCCCGCGTTGGTGCTGCTCTCGGGCGGCATCGACTCGCCGGTGGCTGGGTGGATGATGATGCGGCGCGGCTGCCCCGTCGACATGGTGCATTTCCAGCTCGAATGCAACCAGGCCGACCATGCCCTTGCGGTAGGGCACGGGCTCGCCGCCGACTGGGGCCACGGGGCCGACACGACGTTCCACGTGATCAACTTCGAGCCGGTCAAAAAGGAGATCAGCGCATCGGTGCATCCCCGGCTGCGCCAGGTGATCCTCAAACAGCTCATGATCGAAGCTGCGCATCGTGTCGGCCGGCGCCTCGACATACCCCTCGTGGTCACCGGGGATTCGTTGGGACAGGTGTCATCGCAAACCGCGGCCAACCTCGTCGAGATCGATCGCTACGTGGGAGCGCCGGTGCTGCGGCCACTCCTGGCGTTCACCAAGCAGGAGATCGTAGATCGCGCCCGCCGGATCGGAACGTACGAGCTTTCGACACGGGCACGAGAGGTATGCGATTTGTCCGAGGGGCGCCCGGTGGAGACCGCAGCTCCCACCGCACGCCTGTTGCACAGCATGGCCAGGCTGCGCACCGGCCTGATCGACGATGCCATGGCTACCTGGGAGTCCATCCCCGCCGCCGAGTGGTTCCCCGGTGTTCCACTGTCGCCCCTCCCCCCTCGAGGGGAGTGAATCCTTGGGTCGGATGCGACCCGCCGGTTGCCTTCCTCAACTGCTCGGCTGCTCGAAATAGGTCGCTAAACCCCTTCATTCAAAGGGGCCGGCAGCCGATGATGCCGGGAAGGGTCGAGCGCTGAGGACGGACTCGATGTTTTCCGGCAGGACACGAATACGGTTGCTTGTGGTTACGTGGCTCCTGCTCGTCGGTAGCGCAGTCGCCGTCGGTGTGTCTGCCGAGCAAAACGATCTAGGCACCAAGGCCGAGGAGGCCCTGGCATCCGCCGGCATCGACGCCGCGGTGGAAGTGTCCGGCCGCGATGTCACAGTTACGGGATCGGCCGACGACAAGGAGCGCGTCGAGGAGCTGGTCGGCGCTATCTACGGTGTCCGGGTCGTCAACTTCGCAGACGGCTCGGAGAGTGCTGCCACCCCCGACACCACAACATCCGCAGCCCAGGCACCGCCATCCACAACTCCAACCGCAGCCGCATCATCAACGCTGCCCCCAATCAGCGACGACGCTCCCGGCAACGTCTCTCTCCTCGAAGCCCGGCTCGAGGGAGGCCGGCTGACCCTGCGGGGAACCATCCCCGACGCCGAGGCGGCCGCCCGCCTCGAGGCTGTTGCAGACCTGATCTACTCGCCGCTGCTCGACAATCAGCTCGAAGTCGACCCCGAAGCCGAGCCGGCGTCCTGGGTTCCCCGGGTCGCCGATGCGATCGCGGTGCTCCCGATCGTCGGCACGTCGGGGCTGACCATCACCGGCGAAGCGGCAACCGTGTTCGGGTACGCCCCCACCGAGGAGCGGCTTGCCCAGCTGCAGGGCGCACTCGCTCGGGCACTGGGACCCGACGTCTCCCTGACAAACGAGGTGGAGGTCACCGGGCTGGCGCCGCCCACTATCAACGCACAGGTCGAAGGCGATGGGAGCATCACAGTCTCCGGGGTGGTTCCCAGCCAGGACATCGCCGAGTTCGCCATCGGCCTGGCTGCCTCCAGCTACGGCCCGGAGAACGTTGTCAACGAGCTGACCATCGACCCCGGCGTCGATACGACATTTTCGCTGTTCCGCCTGCCGCTGGTGTTCCCGGCGTTCGAGCCATTCCCGGTGTGGGACGTTCAGATCTACGACAACGTGATTTCCGGGCAGCTGCTCAACGGCGCCAGCTTCCCGTCCGGGAGCGCCCAACTGACACCCCAGCTGCTCCAGCTGATGCCCGTCGGCGCCGGCATTCTGACCAGGAACCCGACACTGGTGATCACCGTTGAGGGCCACACCGACAGCGTCGGACCGGCCGAGTCGAATCAGCGCCTCAGCGTCGCCCGCGCCGAGTCGGCCAAGCAGTGGTTCATCGAGGCAGGGATCGACCCGGCCCGGGTGTTTGCCGTCGGTTACGGCGAGACCCGACCCATCGCCGACAACGAAACGCCCGAGGGCCGGGCACAGAACCGCCGCATCGAATTCAAACTCGGACCACCCGAATAGAGCCGGAGGAAAGGATGCTTTACGCCGTCGCAGAGATCGCCGTCTTCATGATCGGCGCGACGACTGTCGGGTTCTTGCTCGGCAGAATGACCAAACGCAGTACCACGCGCCTAGTCCCGGGCGATGAATCGGCGGCCGAGCTCGAATCGGTGAAAGCTGCGGTACGCCAGCTCGAAATGGAGCGGGCCACTCTCAAGGGCCAGCTCGCCGATGCCAAGGAGCGGGTACGCCAGCTTGCCGCCGAGCCGACCGCCACCGAATCCTCAGAGGCGACCGAGCAGCTGAGAGAGAAGATCCGCTCGCTAGAGAGGGACGTGGAGCAAGCCGAGGCTCGAGCCGACCGGCTCCGGGCCACCATCGCCGACCGCGACAGCCGCATCTCCCAGCTGACCTCCGGCGAGCCGATCCCCGAGCCTGAATCGGCCCCAGTCGGCTACTCGTCCAGCGCAGGAACACTCACCGACATGAGGATCGTCTTCAACGACGGAGAGGCCTAGGGACTACTGATCCCCCGTCTCCGGCTCGACGGGTGATTGCTCCTCCCCAGGCGAATCGTCGGTTCCCGGTGCCAGCGGTGCGTCCCAGCCCACCGGCGCGGGAGTATCCGTAGGCCCTACTGCGGCTACCCGCCGCGGTAGCAGCTCGGCGCCGACCGGAGTCTCTTTGCGCCGCTCCCAGATGGCAATCAGCCAGCCGCCCACTCCGGCAACCAACGCACCTAGATAGAGGGCAACCCCGACGTAGGGAATCAGCCAGATACCAGCCCGCCAGATCACCGCCCCGACCAAGAACGCAGCGAACAATCCGAGGTGCTGCTTGCGGAGCAGCCGTGCCCCCAAGGCGGTTACGGCGGGAACCGGGCCGAACAGCAGACCCAGGGCCAACAGGACCGCCAGAGCGAGCGCAACCGGCACCCCGACCAGGGTCAGGATGAGCAGCACCACGAGGACCGGGACGATGATGATGGCCGCCACCCCGATTCCGGCGCTACGCCATGGATGATGTTCGACGGCGGCCACCGCGCGCGGTGCAGTTGCCCGGAACAACCAAAGCAGAACGATCCCGGCAAACAGGAATCCGAAGAACCCGAGGATCGTCGCGAGCGTAAGCAGCAGCTCGACTGTGAACGAGCCGCGCGTCGGGAGCCGCTCGAACTGGCTGGCGACCTGGGCCGATGCCGCCACCTCTGCGTCCGAGCCGGAACGGTAGAGAACGTCGCCGCCGATGTCGGCGTTCGGTCCCAACGTGAGACGCCCCACGGCGATGTCGACATCGTTGCCAACCGGCCCGTTGATGTTGGCGGTCACCATCCGCCCGTTCACGTCGCCACCGATAGAGCCTTCGAGGGTCACCGAGCCGCCAAAGACGAGAGCGTCCCGCTCGACGCTGCCTTTGATCCGGGTGGCCACCGTCAGCGCGGCAACATCGTGACCTATCGTGCCTTCGACGATGATTTCGCGGGCCGCACCTCGCAACGAGCCTTGGACCTCCCCGGTGATTCGCACCGTCCCCTGGCTCAGCACGAGGACATCCCCGGTGACCATTCCTGAGATCATCAGGCTGCCGGTGCTCACCACGAAATCGCCGTCGACCGTCCCGGCGACGCGAGCCGACGTCGCGGCGAGATAGACGTCGCCGTCCTCCACCTCGTCCTCGCCGAGGATGTAGAGGTTGGCGGTGATGACATCCGCAGTCACGAGCGGCAGGGCCACCCCGAACAGGGCGAGCCCCATCACGGACGTGGCGGCAAGTACACGAAAACGGCGCAGGGTCATTGGAACGCCAATCTAACGCCCCTCGCTTCTTGCGGGTACACGCCCGAGATATCGGCCCCAAACCCGCAGGAACCGGGCTTAGACCCGAAGGAATGCAGCGGGACGGGCCCTACAGCACTGCGTCGCGCACGATGTTGAGCAACGGCCAGGGGATGATGCCGAGGAGCACCGTCAAAACGGCGCACAACGTCGCCACCAGACCACCGCCACCCTCGAGGCGGGGAGCTGCGGTCGCGGTGCCGGGCGCGTCTGCCATGACCGGAGCCTCGAAGAACATCAGCACGGTGAGACGCAGATAGAAGAACAGACCGGCTACGGCCGCCACCAGACCGGCGATTGCCAGCCACAGATAGCCGGCGTTGATCGCCGAACCGAACACCGCGACCTTGCCGACGAACCCGGAGAAGAACGGAATCCCGGCCATGCCGAGCATGAAGGTGGCCATCACCAAGGCCAGCCGCGGCGACCGCTGCCATAGGCCGGTGTACTCATCGAAGGATGATGCCCCGGAGCGGGTCCCGCTAACCAGACTCACCACGGTGAACGCCCCCACCAGCTGCAGCGCATAGGTCGCCAGATAGAACCAAATCGATCGCATCCCGCCTGCCCCGGCAACCATGGCGGTCATCATGAAGCCGGCGTGCGCTACCCCGGAGTAAGCCAGCATTCGCTTGACGTCGCGCTGGCCGATTGCCCCGATGGTGCCGACCACGATCGACAAGATGGCGAGTACAGCCAGCAGCGGCGCCCAGTCATCGATCCGGCTGGGGAACGCCCCGAACAGAATTCGAGCCAGGGCTGCGATCCCGGCAACTTTCACACCTGCGGACATCAGCGCCACCGAGCCCGAGGCCGCCCCCTGATAAACGTCTGGTGCCCATTGGTGGAAAGGGGCCGCCGAGATCTTGAACGCCAAGCCCACGATCATGAGTGCAATCCCGGTCAGCAAAACACCCACGTCGAACAGCGCCACGGGCTGGACGGCGAAGAACTCGATGATCCCGCCCGAACCGTAGATCGATAGTGTCGAGGTGCCTGCATAGACCAGGGCGATCCCATAGAGGAAGATCGCCGACGCAAACGAGCCCAGCAGGAAGTACTTGAGCGCCGCTTCATCCGAGTTGCGCTCGGCGCGGACAAACCCGGCAATCACGTACAGGGCAATCGATGCGGTCTCGAGACCCATGAACAGCAGGATCAGATTCGACGACATGGTCATCATGTGAAGCCCGGCTGCCGCCAGCAGCACCAGGGCCACATACTCGGCACCGCGCTTGCCCAATTTGGGGATGAGCTGCCAATTGCCGACCAGCGCCAGGAAGGCCACGAGGAAGATCAGGACGCCGGCGAAGGCCGAGAAGCGGTCCATCACCACCATGGGGTAGCGAACGACCGGCACCTCCCGCGCTGAGAAGGCGAGCTCGCGGGTGACCTCGAGGGAATCGAGCCGCAGCCATTGCGCCCACGACAGCAGGAACGCAGCAACCAGTGCGATGCCTCCGATGACGCCCCAGGCGCGAAGTCCCATGTTGAGCGCCACCGCGCTCATCAGCACCAGGACGGCACCGATCAGCAGCACCACCTCAGGTCCGATGGGGAGGAAGGCGATGTTCTCCATCTACTCATCTCCTCCGGCAACGTTCTCCGGGATCCCGTACTCGGGCACCTCATAGTCGGTGGCCGCATCGATGCGGTCCAAGACTTCCGCCACTGCAGGCTCGATACGGTCCAGCGCCGGCTTGGGATACACGCCGAGGAACAAGATGAGAACAACCAGCGGCGCGAGGATGAGTACCTCGCGCCCGCTGAGGTCGAGCAGCTTCTCGTTTTCCTTGTGGACGATGGGACCGGTGAAGACCCGCTCGTAGGCCCACAGCAGGTAGACGGCAGCCAGGATGACTCCCGTGGCCGCCAGCACCGCCGCCGCCGGGAACCGCAGATACGAACCGAGCAGGATCTTGAACTCGCCGATGAACCCGTTGAGACCGGGCAACCCGGCCGAGGCAAACGCCATGTACAGGAACATCCCGGCGAAGACGGGCATCACCTTGGCCAGCCCTCCGTAGTCGGCGATCTCGCGGGTGTGCCGTCTCTCGTAGATCATCCCGATGAGCAGGAACAGCGCCCCGGTCGACAACCCGTGATTCACCATCTGGATGACACCTCCGGTGATCCCCTGGTTGGTCATGGCGAAGATGCCGAGAATGATGAACCCGAGGTGGCTGACCGACGAATAGGCCACGAGCCGCTTCACATCCGGCTGCACGATGGCGACTGCGGCCCCGTAGATGATGCCGACGACGGCCAGTGCCGCCAGCCACGGGGCGAACCGAACTGCAGCGTCTGGGAACAGCGTGAGGTTGAACCGGACGAAGCCGTAGGTGCCGAGCTTCAGCAAGACACCTGCCAGCAACACCGACCCGGCGGTGGGCGCCTCGGTGTGGGCATCGGGCAGCCAGGTGTGGAACGGGAAGATGGGCACCTTGACGGCGAACGCCACCCCAAAGGCAAGGAACAACCATCCTTGCTGATTACTACTGAGCGGAACATCGAGGATGGCCGTGAAGTCGAAAGTCCCGCTGATCACCCCGAGCCAGATGATGCCCGTCAGCATCAGCGCCGACCCGAGCGCGGTGTAGATGAAGAACTTGACTGCGGCGTAGACCCGGTTGCCGCTTCCCCAAATGCCGATCAACAAATACATCGGAACCAGGGTGATCTCGAAGAAGACGAAGAACAGCAGTAGGTCGAGGGCGACGAACACACCGAGCATCCCGGTCTCGAGCAGCAGCATCGCCACCATGTACATCTTCTGGTTCTTCTGAATGGAACGCGACGCGGCTATCGATATCGGGAAGAGGATTGCGGTCAGTGCCAGCAGCAGGAGCGAGATCCCGTCGACACCGACGTTCCACGAAACGCCCCACGGCTCGTACCAGAGCACCCGCTGGGTGAACTGATAGCCGGGCCGGCCCACCTCGAACTCCCACAGCACATACCCGACGATGGCGAGTGGCAGGAAGCTGACTACCAGCGCCAGCGGGTAAACCAGCTCGCTGCGGCGTTTGGGCACGAGCCCGACGACGACCGCACCCAACACGGGAAGCAGCGTCATGAGGGCGAGGGTGGGGAAAGACTCCATCAGAAAGCACCACCCCTCACCAGGATGAACAGCACGAGCCCGACCGCGCCGCCGAGAATACCCAGCCCGTAGTTTCGCACCAGCCCGGTCTGCAGTGACTTGGCCCGGTCGGCGACTCGTTTGGTCAGCGCTCCGACACCGTTGACGGCCCCGTCGATTCCCCCTTCATCGGCGGTGAACGCCAGGCGCTCGGCTGCCGCTTTGCCCGGCAGCACAATCGCCCTTCCGTAGAAATCGTCTACGTAGTAGCCGTTCAGCAAGGTCTTCCAGACACCCTGGGATTCATCCGGCAGTTCATCCCGGTGATAGCGGCGGTAGGCGAAGAAGATACCGATGATGGCCAGGACGCTGGCGACCGCTGCCAGGAAGGCGAGACCGAGATAGGTGGCAGGCAACGCTGCCTGTTCGACACCCTCGAACGAGGTCTCCAAGAAGTGCTCCAACCAGGGGGAGAACGGAAGATTGACGAACCCGGTGAACGCGGCCCCAATTGCCAGGATCACCAGCGGCACGGTCATCACCCGCGGCGACTCGTGGGGATGCACCGACTCGTCCCAGCGCGGCTCGCCGAAGAACGTCATCATCATCAGGCGGGTGATGTAGAAGGCGGTGAACAGTGCCGCAATCAACCCGACCACCCACAATGCCACGGTGTAATCGCCATGGACGAAGGCTGCAGCCAGGATCTCATCCTTGGACCAGAACCCGGAGAACGGGACGATGCCGGCCAGGGCCAGAGAGGCGACGGTCATGGTCCAGAACGTGACCGGCATCACCTTGCGGAGCCCGCCCATCTTGTTCATGTCCTGCTCATCGGCCATGGCGTGGATCACCGACCCGGCCCCCAGGAACAACAGCGCCTTGAAGAAAGCGTGCGTGAGGATGTGGAACATCCCGGCGACATAGGCCCCGAGCCCAACGGCCAGCACCATGAATCCCAATTGGCTCACCGTCGAATAGGCCAGCACGCGTTTGATGTCACGCTGCGCAATCGCCGCGGTCGCGGCAAACAACGCGGTGGCCGCACCCACCGTGGCCACCACCACCATGGCTACCTCTGAGAGCTCGAACAACGGAGCCACCCGGGCGATCATGAACACGCCGGCGGTGACCATTGTGGCGGCGTGGATCAGCGCCGACACCGGTGTGGGGCCTTCCATGGCATCGAGCAACCAGACGTACAGCGGGAGCTGCGCCGACTTGCCGGTAGCGCCGACAAACAGCATCAACGTGATGGTGGTCGCCATCGACGCCGTGAGCACCACAGGAGCCGCTTCAAAGACCCTTTCGAAGTCGAGCGTGCCGAAAGCGGCAAAGATGAGCATGAGGGCGATCATGAAACCGAAGTCGCCGATGCGGTTGACGATGAATGCCTTCTTCCCGGCCGCCGCCGCCGAAGGCTTTTCGAACCAGAAGGAGATGAGCAGATACGAACTGAGCCCGACCAGCTCCCAGCCGACAAACATCACGCCGAAGTTGGCGGCCAGCTCGAGGATCAGCATCGACGCAATGAACAAGTTGAGGTAGGAGAAGAATCGGGGCACCCTCGGGTCGCCCTTCATATATCCGATTGCAAAGACATGGATCAGCAGGCCGACACCGGTGACGATGGCCGTGATCAGTGCCGACAGCGGGTCCCACAGGAATGCGGCATCGAGGCCAAGCCCGGGAATCCAGGACCACAGTGTGATGACCTCGCCATGCTCCTCGGCTCCGGTTATGAAGTCGATGGCGGCAAGCGAGCTGTAGACAAAGGAGAACAAAACCGCGACGGAAGCCATCGGCCCCGCCCGGCTGTCGCCGATCCGCTTCCCGAAGAACAGTAGAAGCATCGAGCTGAGGAGCGGGACCAGGACGATGAGCCAGAGGTAATCGACCACGGCGTTAACCCTTCATCCCTGATAGCTCGTCGACGCTGGCAGTTGCCCGTTTGCGGAAAACCATGACGATGATCGCCAGCCCGACCGTCACCTCGGCGGCGGCGACCACCATCACGAACAGCGTGGCCAGCTGCCCATCCAGGTTGCCGAGGGCCCGCCCGGCCGCCACGAAGCTGAGGTTGACCGAGTTCAGCATCAGCTCG
>JARFRN010000126.1 GCA_029287195.1 Acidimicrobiia bacterium
GTGGTGGTGGTTTCCTCAGGTGCAGCAGTTGTGGTGGTGCTGGTTTCCTCTGGTGCAGCAGTTGTTGTCGTCGTTTCTCCGGTCGTGACGCCCTTGCAGGCAATGTAGCTCGTTACTGCGGCGTCGTTCGGGGCCGGGTAAGCCACCCCAGCCTCCGGGAGCGGGTACGCGATGTAGTCATCGTCACCGAACACGACCAGCCCTACCCAGCCATCTCCGCCCCAGCTCGGGTCGTACTCGGCCAGGACTACCGCCAGGCCGTCATCCGTGATGGATCCGTGGGTGTTTGGAAAACATGCGGCCTCGGTATCCCACTGTGCGTTCCAGTAATCAACGTCGTCGGGGTCCTGTGCTCCTGCAGCGAACGCCGGAGCCAGCACCGCGACAAACACTGCGAGAGAGACCAAGCCTTTGTTGACGTATTTCATGTTGCATCCCTTCATTTGTGCCAACGACAGCTGCCCGCCGGTCGGCGGGCTCGAGCCGCGACCATCGTGCAACGATAGGCGACGGCGGTAACACCGCACCGTCACATATCGCTGAGAATACCCCGGTCTGAGCAGAGCTCAAGATACCGTCGAATAACCGATTGTCGCTCAAACCAGAAGGGTAAGCCGGGCGTCACAAGAAGGATGCCCGCCACCTCTCGGGTAGCGGGCATCCTTTGATCGCCTATTCCTCGGGAGCTGCGGTTGTGTCAGGCGCCGGCTCCTCAGTTGTGTCGGTGGGGACCGTCGTGTCCGTCGTATCATCACCAGACCCGGAAGCCAGAACGATTATGAGCACGATGATTGCGATGACAGCGACCAGCGCGCCGAGGAATGCGGCAAGACCGGTCCCCGAGCTCTTCTGGCTGACCTGCACCGTAGGCGGGGGTGCAGGTGGCTCCGGCTGCGGCGTTACTGATACGGCCTGCGAGCCCGGTGCGGGCGGCGTGTTCACCATGGTTGCGTCGAGCGGGTTTGGGTCGAGGGCGGTGGGTCCGCCGCTGCTCACCTGATTCGTCCACTGGGAACCATCCCAGTAGCGAAACTTGTAGCGACCGCTCGGGTCGGCGTACCAATCCGCTGGTTGAGGCATAGTTCTCTCCTTCATTGAGGTGGTGCCGGTGCGGTGGGTCACGATAGTGGCAAGTGCTCACGCGTGAACTGAATCCGACAGCGTCGGCCTAGTGCAGGACATGCTCCTATCGTCCAGGTGCACGTTGATCTAGATATGGTGCGGCACGAGCGTACTCGTCCTCGAGCACCGAGAGGATCCCTTCGATCATCTGCGCCGACTGATATGAGTACCCGATGTCGAAGATGTGTTGAGCACCGGGAAACTCCATGTAGACGACGCGCGCAGTGGAGAGCGTCTTCAGCTTCCTCGCGAATGCGCGGGCCTCCTCTATCGGCGACATCGTGTCGCGGTCACCATGAGGCATGACAAAGGTGGGTGCGTCCTTGTGAATTCGGTCGATCGGTGAGGCGTCGAAGAACTTGTCCGGCTCGTCTTCGAGATACGCCTTCACGACCAGCGGTTCTACCAGCCGTGAAAGAAACTGCGGGCTTTGTCGTCCAAGCCGATTCGTCATGTCGTAGATTCCGTAGATCGGCACGGCGACTTGCACCGATGTATCAGCCTCTTCGAATCCGGGTTGGTACTGCGGCTGATTTGCGGTGAGTCCGGCCATTGCGGCTAGATGGCCGCCTGCCGATCCGCCCGACACCACTGCGAACGTCGCGTCGCCGCCGTACTCGCTTGCGTGGTTGCGGACCCACGACAAGCCGGCTTTGACGTCGACTAGGTGATCCGGCCAGCCGGCGCCGGGGCTCAGCCGATAGCTCAGCGAGAAGCACAACCATCCGTTGCGGGCGAGGTGATGGATGATCGGCAGGCCCTGCTCGCGCCGGCTACCCATGATCCACGCGCCGCCGTGGAGGTAAACAAACACCGGACGGTCTGTCTCGTCCGAGCGGCCGTGATAGATGTCCAGCTTGAGGGTGCGTCCGGCGACGCGCCGAAACGGCACGTTCTTGATTCTGGTCACGGAGCGTCCACGAATGGGGAACGCCAACAAGGTTCGCCATTTCGGCACCTTCGCGGCGGTTCGCTTGACTCCGGCATCTGCGAGCGCCACGTCTACGACGCGACCGGCCAGGCGCGTCCGCATCAATGCATACAGCATGCCGGCCCACGAAACTGCCAGGATCAGAAGGGCAACCTGTCCAAC
The DNA here is from genome assembly GCA_029287195.1 of Acidimicrobiia bacterium. Taxonomy (GTDB): domain Bacteria; phylum Actinomycetota; class Acidimicrobiia; order Spongiisociales; family UBA5794; genus JAAETI01. The sequence goes on from JARFRN010000126.1 coordinate 2,216, forward strand.
GCCATGTTCCAATGCACCGGCCGCGACCAGGACGCCTGCCACTACCACTTGTGCGACCAGTAGCTGGCCCAACAGCCCGAGCACCAACCAGGACCACAGCATGCTCGGGATGAGCAAGAGTGTTTGCCGATATGGCCGGACGGCATTGATAGTCGCTACCGAGGAGAAGAGAGAGAGAATGAGAAGCAGGTACGCCGGAGCCGCGTCGATTGCCGACATACCGAACCTCCTCTCGGAAATCGGCAGCAGGTTAACCGCCGGGTTGGCAGCTTGGTTTCTGCAACCTCCCGCTATACGGCGTCACAGTTACCCGTCTATCGCGCTCGGCCGGAAGAATCGGCCGGGTTCAGACACCGCACTACGGCCGACGGTTCCTGCAGACCTTCTCTACGGCCGCCGCGCTCGACGCCGCAGGCGAACCTGCCGTCCTGCCACTCGTCGGGATTGCCTGCAGAGACCCACCTGCGTGACTGAAGAGCTAGGTCGCCTGGGGCAGAATCCGGCAGAGTGCCGAATGGTCTGGTAAGCATCGATTGCACCGCAGCGCCGACTGCGCGGAATGGCAAGGCGACACCCAGGCCCCACAGCGGCCGGTGGTCCGCCTGATGTGGTGCGTGCGGGGCCCACCGGCCGGCTGGGTCAGGTGGCGCTACCCCTTTGCGGCGGGTTGCTTTGAAAGGAAGAACACTCTACCAGTGGCGGTGTCGCCGGCGTCGCCTTCCAACTCATAGCCGGCCGCCGCCCAATCCGACAGGCCGCCGGCATACCGTCGGACATCGGCGTAGCCGGAGTCGATCAGCCACCGGTATGCAAATTGGCTCGCTACACAGCTCGGATCGGTGCAATAAACCACGATCTCGTCATCACGGCTGAGGTCTCGACTCGCTTCCTCGACGGTGCTGTAGTGCACCGAACCGGGGATGCGGGCAGCACGAAAACCCCATTCATGCATTGCCATTACGAGCTTGAAGTTGTCCCCTCGATCGAGCTTCGCCTTGAGTTCGTCACGATCGATGGTCCTGATCTCATCACCCATGAGCTCTCCTCATCTTCGATTGCGCCGGACATCGTCTGCACTGCGGCGATGACGCGATCGGCGATGCTGCTAGAACCGTGCAAACCGCCTCCCCATTCCCACTGCATGGGCTGCGCCGGCGGGTCGGGGGCGGTCTTACATACTCCGTTCCATCCGGTCGAGGGGGTCCACGATTTCCCACACGAGCGAGGACCAGCCGAAATCGTGCGCGCCCAAGCCTGCTCCCGACCGGGGGTGGTAGTACTCCCGCAGACCTTGGCGCAGCACAACCGTCACGAGTTGATCGCACATTGCGGCTGCCTCGTCCGCGTAGCCGAGCCGGTTGAGACCCATCCACACGAACCAAGCCGCGTTTACCCAACTGGGCCCCCGCCAGATGCGGCGCAGACCCCAGAAGTACTCTTGCGAGGTATGGGTGGGATCGTTGAGGGCAACCGATGGCAGCGGCACGCCGTCCCAAAATCGGTCCCGGCGAAGCAGCGTTTCCTCGACGAGCCTGTGGGCGATCTCTTGGGGTAGGTCGGGAAGAGCGAGCGGGGCGAGCGTATCCCATGTGAAGGGGACATCCGGAGCCTCGATCGAGTGCACCGGAGAACGCACATCGTCGATAAACCGGCCGATGTCGTCGTTCCAGAGCCGGTCGACCAGGGCTGGTGTGGGCGACTTGTTTCCCAACGCTTGTTCCGAGAGTGACCACAGGACGTTGGTCACAACCTCGCACACGACCGGCCGCCCGCCTGCGGCAATCCGATGTGCATCGAAGCCCCGCCGGCGGTTGGCATGGATCAGCAGCGGAAACGGCCAACGGCCGTGGGCTCGCCGGCCCCAGATGTGATCGAACTTCGGCGAGGCGTCCATTCCCGATTCATCGGGTTGGATCAGCCAGAGGAGGTTGTCTCCCTCGAGGTCGCGATGGGTGCGCAACCATTCGTGGTGTTCCTGGATCCGCGGCTCTTCGGCAGGGTCGCCGACCGCGATCGACCAGGCCCAGGCCAGCAGAGGTGGTTGGATTGTGCTGGTTGTTGGGGCATGTCGGGTAGCGACGTTGTACCGGATCGCCCGCTCGAGGTCGAGCGGCCGACCGAGGAACGTGATGTGTCCGATGAATCCGTCGCGGGACGCATCGAGGAGGGTCTCTAGCTCCAGCCGCGCCCGGGCCGGGTCGAGGCGACGCCACACGATGGCGTGGAATCCCGAGTCCCAATACCACTGCCAGGGGTAGTGCCCGGGGCTGGGGGCGGTGAATCCGTAGTGGCGACCGTTCTCGTCGCCTTCCCGCCAGTTCTGTTGCAGGACCCGGCTGCACAGCGCAGCGACCTTGGCGGCTCCAGTTTCCTCCATGGGTTCGACACTATCGGCCGAGCGTGGGCTCGATGAGGTGATTCTCGAGATACCGATACCCCGTCGTCGGCCGGCTACCCCTCCCTCGGTACACTTACCCGGCTGAGCCATCGAAAAGGGACACTGATGACGACCGTGGTTGCAGGGTGGCCAAAGCTGCCGGGCGATGAATGGACGGACACCCTAGAAACCTTTCACCTGTGGATCCAGATCGTTGGCAAGATCCGCATGGTGCAAACGCCGTGGCTCAACCACTCGTGGAGTGTGCCGCTCTATGTGACGGCATCCGGTCTCGCAACGTCGCTCGTTCCATACGGCCGGGAAGGATTCGAACTCGAGTTCGACCTTCACGCAGGTGAACTCGTCCTTAGGACGACAACTGGGGAGCGTCGTGTCGTCGAGCTGCGCCCGCGTACCGTCGCCGATTTCTACGGAGCGGTTATGGGGACCATGGCTTCTGTCGGCATGCCGGTTGAGATCCGTCGGGTGCCGAGCGAGATCGCTGAAGCGGTCCCGTTCGATGAAGACACCAAGCACTCCGCGTTCGACGGTGACCACGTCCGGGCGCTATGGGCAGCGCTGCTTCAGGCCAGCCGGGTGATGACCCGCTTCCGCGCCGGTTTTCGAGGCAAGGCCAGCCCGGTCCACTTCTTCTGGGGTAGTTTCGATCTGGCTGTTACCCGCTTCTCGGGACGGGCTGCGCCACCCCATGGTGGCGGTATCCCCAACTTCCCGCTTGATGTTGCCCGGGAGGCTTACTCTCATGAAGTAACCAGTGTTGGATTTTGGCCGGGCAACCGCGCTGCGCCTACTCCGATCTTCTACGCTTACGCCTATCCCAGCCCCGCTGGTTTCGCCGATGCCGCCGTGTCCCCGCCGGAGGCCTCTTGGCTCGCCGAGCTTGGGGAGTTCGTCATTCCCTACGACGCCATTGCCGGTGCCGACAGCCCCGACGATGCACTGATGGAGTTCTTCGAGAGCACGCATGGAGCCGCTGCCGATCTCGCCGACTGGGATCGCCGGGCACTGGAGTGCTCCGACCCGCACGGGCCGGATTGGTGGCGCACCCGCCCTCATCACGGTGTCTCCTAGACCCCTTGGTCGTTACAGGCGACGATTGCGCCCGGCAGCCGGGCCCCGTCACCGACCGTTGGGGTCAACACGACTCGAATTTGCGGTGCCGGCTCGTATAGCAATGCCATAGGGCAATCGAGCTGACTTTGGTAGAGAGAGGCACGCCCCACCGCTGTGCCTCTCTCCAGGTCAGGCGCTGATGTACCCGAGTTCGGTGCCAATCGCGGTGTACAGCGACATGGCCTCCATCAGATGTTCGCCGGTCACGAACATCTCGACGTCGAAGTCTTCGACTGTGAACATGGCGACATCGAGCATCCTGCGGATTTCGTCCATCTCGAGGATGTGATGTATGGCTTCCATGCTCTCGGTCTTGATGATGAACATGCCGCCGGTGACTAGGTGGTTGAATACCTCAGGTTCGGCACACTTCTCGTCGGCGGCCAGCTTGCCGAACATGGTCAGACCATCGGCAAAGACCTCCATCGCCTTGGCTTCGCGGCCGGGTACCGGCTTTCCGTAGCTGAGCACGAGTGCTGCGTTCCACTTCATTCTTCCCTCCTTCCTGACGTGAAACCGCTCCATCCACCATCGATACCACGCGCGTGCCCAATTTGGGGTCCTGATCGGGATTTGTTCGGCTAGAGCAGAGCTTCGTCCACTAGAACGTTCGACCGGTGGGTCCGTCCATGCAGCTGCGATAGCAACCGTGGGTGGGTCGTTCAAAGCCGGCAAGACATTCAGTCGCTGCTTCTCTCGTCTGCGGCGCGCATCGCCGACCATCCGGCTCGCCGGCCACACCGAGCAACCGACCCGGCATGGGAGACCGCCGACTGTCGAGGTCCGCTACCCGGCCATCAGGTCGGCGCCGGCTCAGATGTCGATTTGTTGCCGCCGGAAATCAGCATGGTGAGGCCACCAATGATCACCTGCGGGAAGTACGTGGCGGCGCGCCAGATCATCGTGGCGGCCAATGCACTGTTGTTGTCGAGCCCAAATGCCTGAAGGATGCTGGTGATGAGGGCGTCGACGGTGCCGAGCCCGCCGGGGGGTACAGGGACGAAGGTAGCGAGACGCCCGAACGCGAACGCGGCAAGGGCCTCGACCGGCCCGATCGGGTCGAACCAGCTGCCCTGGAGGGCGACAACAGCAAGATACAAAATCGAGAACTGAGCCAGCTGCTGCCCCACGTTAGCGACGGTGATCAGAAGCCATCGCTCCTGCACCACACCGATGATCGACGCCCGGAAATTGACGATTCCTGCGGTGGCGTCCACGTCGATGTCCCGCTTGATCAGACCGGCGAACCATTGGATGGCACCGTCCGCCCAGCCCCCGATCTTGATGGCCAACGACTCGTTCCGCAGGATGAGCGCAAACAGCACGATGGCGCCGATCACAACTGCCGAAGCAACCACAGTGATACCAGTGGCAGCCGCGTTGGCCTGTCCTGTGGCTGCAAGGAGGATCAGAGAGGACACCGGCAGAAGTAGCGTCACGAATGTGTTCCATGCACTGGTGATGCCGATAACGGCGGTCGCCGGGGCGGCACCGTACCCGTAACGCTGCAGGTACCCAAACTGCACTGCCAGGCCGAACGCACCCCCAGCGGGTACCACGTTGCTGATCATGAACGACACCTGGCGCACCTGGAACGCCTGCCAGAAGCCGAGTCCTGGCAGAGCAGCCTGGAAGGGGAGTGCGTAGATGAACACCATGGCGATGGTGGCGCCCACGATCATGAGCAGCTGCCACGTCTCCATATTCTGGATCGCGCTCCAGGCAGCGTCATAGTCCCCCAGCTGAGGCAGCACGACGGCGAAAACAACGATCAGGATGACGAGCGTGATGATCCCGGCGATGATTTGCTGTTTGCCGAACTTCGGCTTGCCTTCGGCGGGGACTTCCGGCGCCGTGGTCTCGTCACTCACCTCTGCCGACTCCGATCATCGTGGGCTGGTGGTGAACTTAGCACCGACACGTACGGTCAGGCGTCAGAGCCCACGCAGATGAGGAGAAGCCGCTCGCGTTTTCGAGAGGACGAGGCTTCTGGGCCGCTACCGGAAAGCCGCCAAGGTGAGCGACCTCATCGCTGCAGCTTGGTTCTTGCTCAGTCGAGTAGCCGTGCGAATGTGTATGCGCCTTCGAGGATGCCGTAGGCGGGGAACATCCCCCACACAATTACCCAGTAGTAGAAAGTGCTTTCCCGGAAACCCATGTCACGGTCCCAGATGTAGATGACGATGGCGCTGTATATGTAGGGGACCGAGGCGGCCAGTGCGAGCAGGAAACCCCAGCGTTCACCCAGCAGCATCCCGACGCTGCCGGCGATCTGAAGCGGCGCCCAGAAGAACGGATCCGCCCAAGCCTGGCCCTGGTTGTAGGCGAAGTAGGCCCTGGCGTCGGTGCCATCCGGAGTGCTGCCGTACACGTTCCTGATCGTCCATTCGGCCCGGGGTCGGAGCACCGCCACGAACTGCAGCGGGGCGAGGATCCCGATGATGAGCAACCCAAGAACCGCAACGATCCAGGTGAGAGTTGTCACTTCCATGCAAGTCCCTCCTAGGGAACGATCATCTGTGAGTTGGCGACGAGCAGGGTCAAGATCCCCGTTGCCAGATTGGAGATGGCCCAGACGGATCGGGTGGGATTTCTGGTCGTGGAGTAGTCGTCGCCTGATCTCTTGTTATTCGCGGTCCAGAACCAGAAGCCGACGGCGTGGTAGGTCAATATCGCTCCGGGGATCCAGGCCCAGGCGTATGCCCAGGAGGCGTCGATCACCAGCCCGACACCTGCAACACCGTATGTCCAGCCGATGAGCATGTCCGAGACCGCAATAGCCTGTTCATAGTTCTTGTGCTCGGGTCGCATCCCGGCCTCCTGAAGACCGAGCCTCGTTGCCAGGTCCCAGTTGAGTACCGAGAGGGTCTGGGCCCCGAAGTGGATGCCAAGTCCGATCACCAGCACCAGCAGTCCCGCCACAATGTTGGCGTAGGGGAAGATCTGGTCCATAGGGGCTCCCTGCTATTTCTGTTTTGTGAGCAAGCCGAACAGGCGAATTGCATTGCCGACAGTCCGGCCGGCGACGTCTTCGCCGGGTACAACTCGCTCGTTTATCAGGTTGAAGGTTTCGCCGTCGATATAGGCGTAGACGATGTTGCAGGCCTCATCGACCACCGTCACGTCGGTGCCGGGTGCGCAGTTCCGGAAGGCGGCGAAGAGCTGCTGCTTCATCGCAACCACGGTGTCGAGGATGTCGTCGGGGAAGTCTCCGGCACTGATCGGATCGGAGCCGATGAACCGATACAGACCCGGGTGCTGCTGGGGGTATGCAACGAGGTTGGTGATCAGCCGCCCTAGGTACTCGTCGCGGGCCAGGGACTCGTCGAGGTCGCGGGCCCAAAAATCCGAGTAGTCGTCGAGGACACGTCGAAACGCGCTCCACAGAAGATCGTCGAAGCTGTCGAAGTAGTTGTAGACGTTGGTGTGGGCACATCCCATGCGCCGTGCAATCTCACGCAGGTTCACGCCCAGGGACCCGCCACTCTCGGAAATCAACTCGAGTGTCGTTTCGACGAATCGGTCGGCGGTAGGTCGCAGAGATGGGCGGCCGGTCATGGATCCATGTTACCAGTGGTAATTACCATTGGTAACGCTTCGATAGCGCCGGAGCAGACCCGACTCGCCGGTGGGCCCGTGGTGTGATGCAATACGCGATCGGCTACCAAGCTGGTCGCCGGTGCCGTTGCTGCCTACCATTGGGCTTCCGCGGCGAAGGGCAAGGAATTGCACGAGATCGATGTTGCTGCGATCGATGCCGTGATCTTTGATCTCGACGGCGTCATCACTAAGACGGCATCAGTTCACGAAGCTGCCTGGGCTGAACTGTTCAACGACTACCTGCGGCAGCGGTCGGAGGAAAAGGGGGAGGCCTTCGTTCCGTTCGAAGCTTCCGACTACCTCGAGTTTGTCGACGGCAAACCACGATACGACGGGGTCGACAGCTTCCTCCGATCACGAAGTATCGAGCTTCCGTGGGGTACCCCGGAAGATCCCCCGGAAGCCGAGACGGTATGCGGTCTGGGCAATCGCAAGAACGGCTTCTTTCTACGACATCTCGAGGAGCATGGTGTCGAGCCCTACCAAACCAGTGTCGATCTGGTCAAGGAACTGCAGCGCCAGGGTGTGGCAACGGCGCTGATCTCGTCCAGCCGTAACGTCACCGCGGTACTGACTGCGGCCGGACTGCTCGACCTCTTCGCGGTCAGGATCGATGGGAATGTGGCAGCCGAAATCGGGATCCCGGGCAAGCCACACCCTGCAGTATTCCTCGAGGCGGCGCAACGCGTTGGGGCCGTCCCCGAGAGATCGGCGATCGTCGAAGATGCCCAATCCGGAGTCGAAGCCGGCAAGGCGGGTGGGTTCTGCATGGTGATTGGGGTCGATCGGGGAAACCAGGCCGACCTACTTGCAGCATCTGGAGCAACGGTAGTCGTGCCCGATCTGGGCGAGGTGACGGTCAAGGCCCTGGCGGAGGAGTAGAGCCATGAATCCTTGGATCCTGTCGTATGAAGGGTTCAATCCTGAGGAAGAAGCACTGCGCGAAGCGCTGTGCACACTGGGTAACGGTTACTTTGCTACTCGTGGGGCAGCCCCCGAGTCGAGTGCAGACGACGTGCACTACCCGGGCACCTATGTGGCCGGTTTGTACAACCGCCTCGTAACCGAGGTGGCCGGGCGCGACATCGTCAATGAAGACCTGGTGAATGTCCCCAACTGGTTGCATTTACGGTTCCGGATAATGGGCGGCAAGTGGTTCTCGCTGGCGGATTGCAGGGTCGAGAACTACCACCAGGAACTCGACATTCGCCACGGGGTGCTCACTCGCCTGTTCAGGTTCGTCGACGAGGAGGGACGTCAGACCAGTGTCGCCCAACGGCGCTTCGTGCACATGGGAAACCCCCACGCAGCCGGTCTGCAAACAACCTTCCTCGCGGAGGACTGGTCAGGTCGGATCGAGGTCGAGTCGGGCATCGACGGCCGCGTAGTCAATTCCGGCGTGGCCCGCTACCGGACGCTCAACAGTCAACACCTCGTTCCGCTGGAGCAGAGTTTCGTCGACGACACGTCGACGTATCTCCAGGCGGAAACCGTTCAGTCACGGGTCCGTGTCGCCATGGCTGCCAGGACCACCGTCCGACTCGACGGCGCAGGGGTGGAATCGGCCATCGAAAGAATCGAAGAGCCCGGCTTCGTTGCCCAGCGGTTTGAATTCAAGCTGGTGAAGGGCGTTGCGACAACGGTCGACAAGGTGATCACGCTCTTCACCTCCCGCGACCATGCGATCTCAGAAGCCGGGGTAGAGGCACGGACCTGGATCGATCGTCTCGATTCGTTCGACGAGTTACTGCAATCCCACAACCTCGCCTGGGATCTGCTGTGGCGGAGGTTCCACCTGGCGACGGGCGCCGATGACTATCAGGCCATGGTGCTCAACCTCCACTCGTTCCACCTTCTACAGACGGTTTCCAAGCACACCATCGACCTAGACATAGGTGTGCCGGCCCGGGGTTGGCACGGCGAGGCCTACCGCGGCCACATCTTCTGGGATGAGCTTTTCATCTTTCCGTATATCAACCTGCACCTTCCAGACCTGACCAGGGCGTTGCTGCTCTATCGCTACCGGCGCCTCGCCGAAGCGCGCTGGGCTGCGAAAGCCGAGGGCCTGAAGGGCGCCCTCTTTCCCTGGCAGAGCGGCAGCAGCGGCAAGGAAGAGAGCCAGGTCGTGCATCTCAATCCGAAGTCCGGGCGGTGGCTTCCAGACAACAGCTGGCTGCAGCGTCACATCAACATCGCGGTGGCGTATAACGTCTGGCAGTACTACCAAACGACCGCCGACGTCGATTTCCTCGCTTACTACGGCGCCGAGATGATGGTGGCGATTGCCCGCCTCATGGCGAGTTTGGCTTCATACAACAAGGTACTGGATCGCTACGAGATCCTCCGGGTCATGGGTCCCGACGAGTATCACGACGCCTATCCCGAAGCCGATGAGCCCGGGCTCAACAACAACGCCTACACCAACGTGATGGCGGCTTGGGTGCTGCGGCGAGCGCAGGAGGCCCTCGACATCATTCCGCAGTTCCGCCGCAACGAGCTGACTGAGAAGCTGCACATCGACCGGGAGGAATTGGCGCAGTGGGATGAGATAAGCCACAAGCTGAGGGTGGCATTTCACGACGACGGCATCATCAGCCAGTTCGAAGGGTACGGGGACCTCGAGGAGTTCGATTGGGTGGGCTATGCGGAGCGCTACGGGGACATCCAGCGCCTCGACCGCATTCTCGAGGCGGAGGGTGATTCCCCAAACTGCTACAAGCTCTCCAAGCAGGCCGACGTTCTCATGCTCTTCTACTTACTGTCGGCTGATGAGCTGATATCGATCTTCGAGCAGCTTGGCTACGAGCTCGACCGGGAGGCAATCCAGCGCAACATCGACTACTACGACAAACGCACTTCCCACGGATCAACGCTGAGCCGGATCGTCAATGCATGGGTGTTGGCCCGGTCGGATCGCAAGCGATCATGGGAGTTCTTCGAGGGTGCCCTGCTTAGCGACGTCACCGACATTCAAGGAGGCACCACCCCGGAGGGCATCCACCTCGGAGCGATGGCAGGCACGGTCGATTTGGTGCAGCGGGGCTTCACCGGGATGGAGACCAGGGAGGACACGCTTTGGCTCGACCCCGTCATACCGGACGAGTTGGGCGAGCTCCGGTTCGAGATCTGGTACCGCGACCTGCTACTCGAGTTCCACATCACCCCGCAACAATTGACCGTTACCACCCCACCGAGCGACGCCCCACCGGTCAGGCTGGGGATCCGTGATCAGATGATCGAGTTGCCGGCCGGAAACACTCAGATCGTGGCCCTGTAGAGCACAGTCGGCAGTGTCGACTCCTTCCCGGACGAAAAGTGGTCTCAGTCGCGGAGCCGCTCGAGTCCGTCGAGCATCAGGTCGACGCCGAACTCGAACTCGGTTTGGTCATCGCACCAACCGAGGGTCGATTCGGGACCTTCATGAACGATCTCCTGCATCATTCCCATGAGGTAGGGGAGTTGGTCGGCCATGGCCGTGAGCATCTCATCGTTCCGGTCCTCTTGACCCTGTGTGTCCGGCACGAACAACTCCTGATTGAAGCCGAGAACCCGGCTGCCGAGGGCGTGCATGGCATGATGACCGATGTCGTACGAGAACCCGCCCTCGACCATGATCCCGAGCACCATGTCGAAGTAGCGGACCATTCTTGGGCTCATGTTCGTTCGAGTCTCGAGCACGCTGGGTGCCCAGCGGTGACGCAACATGACGCCGCGAGCGGTCATGATGCGCTTGCGGAGTGCGGTCATCCAGTCGACGTCATCGGGAACGGCAAAACCGTCGCACTCATCCTCGATCTCGCCGATCACGACGTCGACCATGCCGTCGAGCAACTGTTCCTTGTTGGCGACGTGGTAGTAGAGCGACATCGCCTCAACGTCCAACTCGGCTGCCAGCTTGCGCATCGTGACCGCTTCGATACCTGAAGTGTCGGCAAGCTCAACCGCGGCGCCCAGCACCCGCTCCTTGCTCAAAGGGAGGCGCTCCTTGGCAGCGGTGTTCTGCTCGGTGACCATTGCCCGACTCTAACGTACGCGGTAAGGCGAGGGATTCTCCTCGGCTGCAACGGCGCGATCCGGCTGATAAGCTCGCAGCGGAAGGGAGAGACCATGCGCGGACATCTGGTTATCGCCGACATCTCGGGCTACACCCAGTTCCTCACCGAGAGCGAGCTAGAGCACGCCAACGGCATCATCGGAGAGCTGCTGAATGCGATCGTTGGCGCAATCCAGGCGCCGCTCAAGGTATCCCGGATCGAGGGTGATGCAGTATTCATGTATGGCGTCATGCCGGAAGGCATGAGTGGTCAAACCGTCCTCGAGTCGGTCGAACTGCTCTACTGCGCCTTTGCCGGTTCCCTCGAGACAATGGTGTTGAACACCTCATGTCAGTGCAATGCCTGTGTCAACATGAGCTCGCTGGGCCTCAAGATCGTCATGCACTGCGGTGAGTTTGCGATGACCAATGTGGGTGGTCAGGAGACCCTTTCCGGAGCCGACGTCGTGATGGCACATCGACTCACCAAGAACACGATCACGGAAGCAACGGGCATTGCCGACTACATGATCGTCACCGATCAGTGTGTCAGTGATCTCGGCGTCGAGGGCATTGTTGCCGGCTGGATCGAGCACACAGAGGAATACGAGCACGTCGGTGAAGTGCGAGGCTTCGTCTCGTCGCTGCCAGATGTGTGGGAGTTCATGCGTCAGCAGAACGAGAACAAGGTGTTGCAGCGGGAGGCCTGGATGACCACCGGCGCCTACAGCCAGGCGCCGCCGGCGATCGTCTGGGACCACCTGGTAAATCCCGTGAAGCGAACTGCGTGGCTCGGGGCCAACGAGAACTCGATTGTCGAAGACTACCGGGGGCGTATCGGGCCAGGGGCGGAGTATCACTGCGCCCACGGCGAGGACAACGACATACTCGTCTTCACAGTGCTCGACATGAAGGCAGTCGACTACGTCACCATCGTGATTCCCGTGGGCGATGGGATCGGGCTCAGGTACACCGACTATGTGATCCCGAGCGGCACCGGTACCAGGATCGTCAGCTACTCGGCGCCACCCTTCATGACGGAGAGCGGCGAGGAAGCCCCCGCCGAGGTGCTGGCTGAGATGCTGGAGCCATTGCGCGACAACTACAGCCAGAGCGTGCAGCGACTCGCCGAATTGGCAGATGCGGCGGCGGAGACACTCGCGATTTCCTAAGTCGTGACCGGCGGCCTACACGGGTTCCGGGATCTGACCGTCAAGCCGTGAAGCGGCATCCGGAGCGGGTTCTTCGCCGGCAGCGGCTCCGAGGAAGAGCAGCCCGATCACCAGGATGTAGTAATTGGAGAAAGCCTGTTTGGAGAAGGCAAATGCAACCAACAGCGTCAGTGCAGCGGCGAGAGCGAACCCCTGGGCCCCACTTGGTGTGCGAAGCAGGATGGCTGCGCTGATGGCGACGACGATCACCAGCGGAAGGACGGAGGTCACGAGACGCGGCGGTTGACCAAACAGCTCGGCCCAGAGGGCCATGAAGGAGAGCGAGTCGGGGCGAAATGGCTGCTCGAATTGCAGCTCGATGACCGACCAGGTGAACTCTCCTGGGTTCCACAAGAAGAATGGTAGGACGGTGGCTAACACAACTATCCCTGCTCTGGCGAAGAAGCCGACGACGGATCGCAGCCGCCATGGCCTTTCGATGAGCAACAGCGACGCAGGCAACAAGAGGGCGCTGTATTGCTTTAGCGACAGGAGAACGCCGGCAAGATAGGGCGTGGCTCGCAGGCTGCGGGTAGCGCCGAGCACGACAAGGGTTGCGGCCAGTATCAGAAGAGGCTCGATCCATCCGAATCTGATCACGCGAAAGACCGGGCTGACCAGCAGAAACAACACTGCGAGCCGGCGTGATTGTGGTCCGGGGCGAATGCGGCTCATGACCAGTGCCGTCGCGACGAGTGCCAGGGCGTGGGCGATACGGAAGTCTCCGAGAAGCACTTCAAATGGGATTATCGCAATCAGGCTCAATGGCGGGTATGGATATCCAAACTGGAGCTCGCCGTTCACTGAGACTCCGGGGCCGTAGAAGGCAGCTGACTGTTCGGGGGTATAGATGTCCGGGAAGCGCATTGCGTATGGGTTCTCTGCGCGGAGCAGTGCATCCGGTGCATCCTGTTGGAAGAGAGCAACATCTATGTTCGGAAGCTCGTCGCGGGTGGCCGCCAGCACTCCCAGAGAGACCAGCAGATAGGCGGCGATGAAGACCGCAAACGCTCGGCTCCCATCGGACCGAGAGACCGCAAAGGCCGCACCGCCGCAGACAACTGCTCCGAATGCGAAGAGGATCGGATGGGGGAGCCAATCCAGCTCCTGCAACAGCGACCAGGCGAACACGATCAGCCCGATCCACATAGCGACTTCGACAACCCGCTCGTACGCCTTCTGTGTAACCAACCCCTGTTCGACTCGGGTGCCGAGTGCTGCCCACGCTCCGCTGAGGATTACGGGAACCAGCAACGCAACACGAAACCACTGCGAGCCGGGGGCTCGCGGCATGAGTGCCACGCCGAGAAAGATCGCGGCGGTCAACGCCAGCGCGGAGCGAGCCGATGCGGTCATGCTTCGTTGAAGTGGTGTGAGTCGCGGGCGTTGGTGACGAGGAAGTTGACATCCGGAGTCGACTCGGCAACTACGAAGATCTGGAAGGAGAAGAGGGTCTTGCTGAGTCTGATCAGCAGCTCGTTGAGTCGAAGCAATAGCCCGCCCAGACGCTTGCCGGCGACGAGTGGGAAGGGCGCAGGGACTCCTCGAATGACTCGGATATTGAAGCCGGCGTCCCGCAGCAGGTGTTTGAGAGTGCGAAACGTGAACAGCCGCGTATGTGTGCGGTCGAGGATGCCGGTGCGCCCGTAGTTGAATTGGCCGAATAGTAGAGAGAGCCGCTGTACCGCAAAGGCGATATTGGGGGTCGACAACACGAGTGTCTTGGGTGCGTGATCGAACTGGGAGCGGAGTCGGTCCAGGAAATCCTCCGGGTCGACGAGATGCTCGATTACGTCCAGCATCAGGATTGCGTTCTTGTCGGACACATCGAAGGCGATTGGGTCGTTCAGGTCTTGGACCATAACCTCGATCGGCCCGGTCTCGACCTCCGGCTCCACCATGTCGACGACCGTCACCTCGCAACCTCTGCGCACGAGAGCGCCGGCGACATCACCGGGACCGGCTCCCAGGTCGATGACCCGCGACCCCGGCGCGACGGCGTCGACCGCAAGCGAATGCGGGCTGGTGAAGTCGAGCTTGGACCGGTACGGCGAGGCTTTTTGGACGGCGGGGTCAAGCCGTCGCTGCTGCCAGAGTCCGAGTCCGTGAAGGAAATTTGCGGCTGTGTTGACGACCACATTCCAGGCGTACTTGATCCCATTGACCCGAGATACCTCGTCTCCGTAGTAAGTCGGGATAGGTAGCTCGACGATGCGCGATCCGTTGTTCAGCAGCTGGAGGATGATCTGAGTGTCGAAATGGAAGCCGTTCGCGTTGAGGCGATAGTGGATTTCCTCGAGGGCCGACACCCGATAGACGCGGTAGCCGCTGTGGTACTCCGACAGGTCTCGGCGCAGCAGAGTGTTCTGGATCTTCGTCAGAATCCGATTGCCGGCATACTTGTAGACGGGCATGCCGCCCTGCAGTGCCCTGCCCTTCTGCATCATGCGGCTACCGAAAACGGCGTCGGCCTCGTCGTCGAGCAGAGGCTGAAGCAAGTTGCCCAATTCTTCCGGGGCGTACTGCCCGTCCCCATGGATCAGCGCCACATAGTCGTAGTTGTTTGCTGATGCGTAGGCGTAGCCGATCTTCTGGTTGCCGCCATAGCCCTGGTTGTAGTCGTTGCGGAGCACAGTGAGGGGTAACTCGGGATGTGCGGACGCATATTGGTACCCCATCTCGAAGGTCCGGTCCTCGGAAGCGTCATCAACGATGAGTATCTCGACATCGAAGTCATCGAACACGGACCTCGGTACGCGGTCGAGTACATCCTTGAGGGTCGCTTCCGCTTCGTAGGCGACTATGAAAACCAAGAGTCGGTTTCCGGCGTCTGCGATCGTCATCGATGCCTCTCGTCGAGTCCGTAGTTGGGGGGCACTGCCGTTGGTATTTTCGACCATCTGCGCTGCTTCTTGAGGGCATCCTTGGTAGCGGTGTCGGTCCCAACCTGCAGAGACGGCGGTGACGTTACCAACGAACAAATCTCTAGCCCCCGGCCGACCTCTGGCGGGAAGCGTAGAGAATGCTGGAGAATGGCCAGTCGGTCTCGAGCCAATCCGCAAGCGTCTCCCACACGATGCGGTCCATCTTCGCCCGGCCCGCCGTGACCCAAGAGCGCACTGATGCCTCATAGCCGGGTTCGCGACTGGGATAAATGTAGACACAGCCGATGACTTCTGGTCCATCGAGTATCGAGTACGTGAAACCGCGGCGCTCGACGAAGTCCTCGGCGTGGCTCTCGAGATCTCCCAGGTTGTCTTCGAGGCTCATTGGCTCGGGCCAGTCCCAGCCCGCAAAGCCTGGTGTCGCCTTGATGTGATCGATACTCGACATCCACGCTTCGTAGTCGCGGTCGTTGTGCTCCGGCCCGAGCGGCTCCAGGTGGAATCCGGGCCCGGCGAAGGCTGTGGGTACGTCGAAGTCTGGTGGTACGAATGCGCCTGTCACAGACACATGGTATCCAGCGCGCCACGGCGATGGATTGGTATCTTGGCTCACTGGAGATAGGGAGAACCAATGAAGGTTGCGGGTAGTCGTGTCGGCGTGGTTGGAGGCAGCATTGCAGGTTGTGCTGCTGCTATTGCATTGCAGAGGTCCGGTTGCGACATAACGGTTTTCGAGCGATCGAGCAGCGGCCTGCGTGATCGGGGTGCGGGGATCGCGATCCCCAATCCGCTGCGCGAATCGCTCATTGAACGGGATTTTCTCGACGCCGACTACCCGTATTGGCCTGCGGAGGAGCGGATCTGGATAGTAAACGACGGATCGGCGCCGACCGGACGGGTACTGTGGCGGCAGCCGGGGAGCGCCTCGCTCAATAACTGGTCCATCCTGTGGATGTCTCTTCGCAGTCGGGTCCCTGATGAGATCTATCGCGACGGCATTCGAGTGGAGGAACTCGAGCAATCGGAGGCGGGCGTGTCGGTCTCCTTTGCCGATGGGAGTCACGAACGCTTCGATGTGCTGGTCGGGGCCGATGGCTACCGTTCCCGGATCAGATCGGACATGTTCCCGGGAATCAAGCCTGAGTACGCCGGCTACGTTCTGTGGAGGGGCAATTATCCCGAGCAACGGATTGTCGACCGGGGCCCGCTGGATCAAGCGGACGGAAGCCATTCGTGGCACACGATCTGCTTTCCAGGCGGTCACGGTGTCATCTACATGATTCCCGGGGAGGAGAACCGGGCAGACGTTGGCCATCGCCGCGTCAATTGGGCGATCTACACGAAGACCCCAGAGGGGGTTTCCTTTGACCAACCGGGGTCTGTATCTCCCGGCTCGCTCGGCAGCAATCTAGAAACACAGCTTCGCAAGCTCATCGATGAGCACTTCCCGCGGTGGCACGCGCAATTGCTTGAGCTCACCAAGCCGGGCGAGATCTCGATTCAGCCGATCTACGACGAGATGTCTCCCGGCTATGTGGCCGGCAGGGTGCTGCTTATCGGCGATGCGGGAACGGTGACCCGGCCGCATACCGGGAGCGGCGCCACCAAAGCCCTGCAGGAGGCAATGCTGCTCGAGGATCTATGCCGGGAATACGGGGAGTGGGATCCGATCCTCGAGCAGTACGACATGCAGCGGACGGAAGCCGGGAACTCGATCGTCGAACTGGGTCGCCGCATCGGTGCTGCTCAGGTCGAACACACCCCACCATGGTCGACGATGACGCCCGCCGACTTCGAGCAGTGGACCAAAGACACGCTGTCGGGAACGAGGCTCTACTTCTACGGGAATCTCGACGACCACTGAGCTATGCGTAGGAAGGGGCCGCCGGCCCGTCGGGAATCTCAAAGCCGATTTCATCCAGGTAGCACCACCACCAGTCCTCACCGGGTTCGAATGAGCGCAGCAGGGCGTGGCCCGTCGCTCCGTAGTGCGCCGTGGCGTGCTTGCCCGGCGAGTTGTCGCAACAGCCGACCCGACCGCACACCTGGCAGAACCGAAGGTGGACCCAGTCTCTCTTGCCGGCCGCAAGGCAGTCCTCGCAACCGTCGGCGGTTATGACCGGTGGGGTTAGATCCTGGGGTAGGTGAGAACATTCGACTGCCATTTCGCTCCTTTGGGTCTATTGCCTGCTGCCGCGTACGAGCTGCGACACCTTCGTTCCTAGCAGCTCGATGGACCTCATGGTGGCCCTGTGAGGGATGTTGCCGGCGCTGGTATGCAGCATGAAGCGTTCGATGCCGAGGATTTCCTGCCAGCGGAGGACCTTGGCAGCGACCGTTTCGGGATCACCGACGACCAGCGATCCATCGGGGCCGGTCATCCATTTGAACTGCTCCGGGGTCAGCGGTGGCCATCCCCGTTCCCGCCCGATCTTGTTCATCGTCTCCGTGAAACCCGGCTGAATCGTCGCAACAGCTTCCGCCGTGTCGTCGGCGATGTGGCCGAGTCCGTGCACGGCAAGTGGGAAGTCGGCGGGATCGTGGCCCGCCTCGCGAAGGGAACGGCGGTACAGATCGACGAGCGGCCGGAAGCGTGCGGGATCCCCGCCGATTATGGCAAGCGCTACTGGGAGTGCGAGCTTTGCAGCGCGCACCATCGACGCCGGTGTTCCCCCCACTCCGATCCACACCGGCAACGGTTGCTGCTGGGCTCTGGGATATACCGCCTGGTCTTGCAGTGGAGCCCGGAATCGGCCGTCCCAGGTCACGCGCTCGTTGTCTCGAATCGCCAGCAGGAGCTCTAGCTTCTCGGCGAAGAGGGCGTCGTAGTCGGATAGTGAATAGCCAAACAACGGGAAGGACTCGATGAAAGATCCCCGCCCGACCAGCAACTCGGCGCGCCCCTCCGAAAGCAGATCGAGTGTCGCAAAATCCTGGTAGGTACGCACCGGATCGGCAGAGCTGAGGATGATGACGGCAGAACTCAGCCGGATCCGGCTGGTGCGTGCGGCAGCCGCACCGAGGGTTACTGCAACCGCAGAGGCAGCCATGTCCGCCCGATGGTGTTCTCCCAGGCCGTACACATCGAGGCCGACGTGCTCGGCCAGCACGACCTCCTCGACGACGTTGCGTAGGCGTTCTCCATGGGGAATAGGTCTTCCGGTAGCGGGATCCGGATGCGTCTCTGCGAAGCTCGTCAATCCAAGTTCCATATTTTCTCGTTTCCTCCGCGGGCTCGCCGACTCGTCGCGGCCCGGCGAACCGGCGACTGTTGAATTTGCGATGTTGAAACGGTACCCCGAAGTAGCGACCGACGCTCTCGATCGGTCTCGGCTTTCCTTTGCATTTGACGCTTGCGCCATACCTCTGGGGCTCCTCGCCGCCATCCCCGTTCGGCCGGGGGCCGACTGGTCCTGGTGCCGCGAGCGATTACTCGGGCAGAACCTTCCGAATCGTTGGGGCAGTCCCGAGGCCGGTTGTGCGAACGCCCGCGTCAATCTTCGAGGGCGAGAGCCGCAGAGGTCTGCCCGACATCGACCTACTTCATTTCGCTAACCGCTTCTGGGCTCCTCAGTCGACTGAGCTCGAGTGTGATCAGTCGGCGGCCGTGTCGGCCCCGCTTCGTGGGCGGTGCGTACCCCCGACCAGCGCTGCAACTCTGCGGCGATGTCGAGGCTCTCTACAACGGCCTTGTCCTCGTATTTGCCCCAGTTTGCCCGCGGCAACATCCACATCACCTCGAACTCGTTGCCGTCGGGGTCGGCCCCATAGAGGCTGAGAGTGGCGCCATGAGACGATTCGCCCGTCAATGCTCCGCCGGCCGACAGAGTCTCTCGCAATGCGGCCAGGTCGTCGACGGTGTCTACTTGCCAGGCGAGATGATATAACCCCAGCCCGGGACGGCGCCGGGGCGGAGCCCCGTCACCGAGGCCAAACAAGCCGAGATCGTGGTGATTGGTCGACCCGGCGGTACGCAGGAATGCCGCGTTCATCCTCGGCTCGCGGCTCATCACCGAGAACCCGAGAACGTCGACATAGAAGTCGAGCGCCCGCTCCAACTGGGATACGAACAGGACGGCGTGATTCAATCTGCGGATTCCACCCATTCGCCTGCCTTTCGACAGGAAATCCCCGGGCCGGGGCCCGGGGATTTCCGCTCGCTGGTTAAGCCTTGGCGGCCTGAACCTCGATCTCTATTTCGACGTTCTTGCCCACGAGCCAGCCGCCGGTCTCGAGGGGAGCGTTCCACGTGAGGCCGAAGTCCTCGCGATTGATCTCGGTCGTGGCCGAGAAGAGGGCCTTTTCGTTGCCCCAGGGGTCTGCCATCACGCCCATGTACTGCATCTGCAGGGTCACCGGACGCGAGGTGCCACGGATGGTGAGATTGCCATCGACCGCGTAGCCGCCGGCGACGGCCCGCACCGCGCTCGAAGCGAACTCGAGGCTCGGAAAGCGATCTACGTCGAGGAAATCTGGGGAGCGGAGATGGTTGTCGCGATCCTTCGCCCCTGTATCGATCGATGCCGCATCGATGGATACCTGCACGGTCGAGGACTCAGGAGTATCACCAATGTCGATCTTCCCTGAGAATGTCTTGAATGAGCCGCGGACCCGAGCGGCCATCAGGTGGCGAGCGCTGAATCCGACGGTGGTGTGAGCCGGATCGATAGTCCATGTTGCGGTTGCCGGCAGAGTGAGTGTTGACATGTGTCTTCCTTTCCAGAAAGCTTTATCTGACTGCGCAGATAATGATAACGCAAATATCTTACATGTCAACTGTTGTCGAGTAAGATAATTTTCATGAACACAGCAAGAAGTGTCTTGAGCGACGACCGAATCACGAAGTTCGGGCTGATGGTGGAGGCAAATCGTCGGCTGATGCGAACAGTTGAACACTCGCTGCGGGAGAACCATGGCCTAACGATGGTCGAGTTCGAGGCAATGGTGCGCCTGGGTCGCTCCCCCGATCAACAGATGTCGATGTCGGAACTTGCCGAACAGATGGTGCTCACTTCAGGAGGCATCACCCGTTTGATAGATCGCCTCGCCAAAGGGGATCTGGTGGAGCGGGTTTCCTGTCCCAGCGACCGCCGGGTGCACTGGGCGCGACTCACCGATCAGGGGGTTGCGACGGTCTCGGCCGCGCTGACAACCCACTTGCAGGATCTCGACGCGCATTACTTCGGGACGATGTCGGATGATGAAGAGGCGACGATGACCGCAGTTCTCGATCGGATGCGGACCGCCTGCGGTGGCGAGTAAGAGCATGGTCGCACCGATTGACATCGGACGAGCCGACTGGCCCGCAGTGGTCGATGCCTTCAGGGCATTCTTCGATGGCCTCGACGGCACCGTGAGGGAGGCGGGAAACGAGATCGAATTCAACGCCGGCTATACCGGGCTCGCCATCCACCGCAACGGGACCTCGCGTTCGTTCATGCCGCTGCACGGACTGGATGCCGCCTGGGACACCGTGGTCTTCGATCGGGACTCATACGAGGTGACTCTGGTCCTGTCTCTTATACACAT
>JARFRN010000180.1 GCA_029287195.1 Acidimicrobiia bacterium
GGCCTTGTCGTTTGCGAGCTCGGCAATCGTCGTCTTGTTCAGGTTGCCGGCTTTTTTGCCTGCCATTGGTGCTCCTTGATCGCGCTCAAGACCATCTGGCCTGTTCGCCGATACCGTACACTGCGCGGCGCGAATGCCCGTGGCAATCCTCGCCCGTAGAGCTGGTCGCGGGCTCGATTCGGGTTCTAGAACCGCATCTCGACCATGGGGCTTGTCGCAATCAGCTCCTGTAGATCGACTTGGCTCCGGTACCGCCAGGTCTTCTCCGCGGTGAATACGTTGCGGCGAAACTCCTCGTCGAAGACCGGTGCGGCAACTGCCGGCAGATCGAGGCCGCCCGGCAAATGAAGAGTCATGCTCGGATTGGCGAGAAGATTGGCGTACCAATCACGTGGTCCCGGTGTGCCCGTGATGACGTACCGGCCGTCGATCGCGTACATCCAGATCTCGATCCGGCGTGGCTCGCCGCTGAACCTTCCAATGGTGGTTATGTTCACCGTTTCCGCGCTGCGGAGCAGCCGGCGCACTTCCTCGGACATCACGGGCCGGCAGCCCCCACCATCGGCAACTTCATCGTTCGCTTCTTCCCGGCGTGGCCATGACGGCCAACGACCGTTGCGGGTTTGAACTCATTCGTCCTCAGACCGTGTAGCTCTCGCCCCAGTCGAGCGTGACGACTTCGATGCCGCTTTTGGCGAGGACGTTCTTGGCTACTCCATAGATCCAATTCCTGCCGAGCTCCGACAGGTAGAAATCGTGGACGGGCACGGCCTGCTGCGGTGCCAGGGTGCGGGCGAACTCGAGCGAGCTGGTGGTCGAACCCCAAGGCGTGAGCAATGCAAGCGCCAGCACCGGCGCGGTCTTTGTCGGGGCGTAGCTGTCGCCGGGGTGGGTGAGCACGCCATCGATGGTCCAGGAGCGGTTCGGGGGTGCGGTACCCATTGGTGTCATCTCATGGGTCACGTCCTCGGCGCTGGTGCCCGACGGCACATCTGTGAGCACTTCTATGTCCTCACGGGCGAGGAGATCGGCAACGTTCTGGTTGCCGTAGACCCGGACATCGTCATTCCGGTCGAGTACCCACCTGACAAACTGGGGGCTGACGTGGTCCCCATGCTCATGGGTGATCAGCACCTTCTGGACGTCGCCGATCTCGTAGAGATCGAGCGCGCCGGTTTCGACGGCATGAAACCCTGGGTCGAACAGGGTTGACCCGTCGTCGGTTGTGGCAACGAGGCAGGAATCCGTGATGCGTTTGATGGTGGTCATGAACCGACCATAGCGGGATGCCCTACGACGCGGGCAAGGCCGTCCGGTTGCCTGGGCGGCCTTGCGGGAGAACCGGTCTAGTCGTCGTCTTCGCTCTCGTCCTCGACCTCTTCGCCGACCACTCTGAAGGCTTCGTCGAGCTGGACGTCGATCGAGCGGCCATCGTCCATGGTCACCTCGACCTCGTAGTAACTCTCCTCGTCCCCCACCTCGGTATCGGTTACGGTGCCGCCTCCGGTATGTGCCAGAGCAGCCTCGCTCGCCTTCACCAAGGCATCGCCGGTGATTGGGGGCTCAGAGTCGTCTCCGCCGCTTGCGATAGCTGCCCCGGCCCCGGCGATGACTGCGATTGCGGCGACGGCACTGATGAGCAGCACCTTCGTCTTGTTGAACATTCCACCTCCTCGGGGCGTTAGCCCGGCGTTGCTGCGTGGTGAGTTCAGCTTGCCAGGCCGATGCTGAACCCATCCTGAATGGAGCTGACAGAGTATTCAGTGCCCGGTCAGGCTTGCTGTGCGACGATGGGCCTATGTGGGTTGAGCAGTGAAGCTGTTGCTGATCGAAGACGACGTCAAGATCGCACGCGCCGTGAGTCGTGGCCTGCGGGCCGAGGGATTCACCGTGGAGACCGCAACACGCGGCGACGACGGCTTGTGGCTGGCCACCGAAGGCAGCTATGACTTGATCGTGCTCGACATCATGTTGCCCGGCCGCAACGGCTACCAGGTGTGCGCCGACCTGCGAGCCTCTGGGGATTGGACTCCGATCCTCATGCTGACGGCGAAAGATGGCGATCTGGATGAAGCCGAAGGCCTCGACACGGGCGCCGACGACTACCTGACCAAGCCGTTCAGTTTCCCTGTGCTGCTGGCACGGATTCGGGCACTGCTGCGCCGCGCCGCCAAGCGAAGTGTCGCTCCGGTGGTGGCCGGCGACCTGCGGATCGACGCCGTCGAGCGCCGGGCGTTTCGCGCCGACACCGAGCTGACACTGACCGCCCGCGAATTCGATGTGCTCCATTTCCTCGTCCGTCACCCGGGGGAGGTGGTCTCGAAGCTGGACATTCTCGACGGGGTGTGGGACTACGGATTCGAGGGCGATCCCAACATCGTTGAGGTTTATGTGGGTCGGTTGCGCCGCAAGATCGATGAACCCTTTGGCAAGAAAGCCATCGAGACGGTGCGCGGCGTCGGCTATAGGCTGGCTGCCGACGGAGGTTGAATTGGGAGACCTACGCAATCGTTCCGTGCGTTTCCAGGTGACCGCGCTGGCCGCCGTTGTGGTGGCCGTATTGCTGATAGTCATGGCCGGGGCATTGCTGGTTGCACAGCAGCGGTCCTTGCGGGCAGCCATCGACGACGGTCTGCGGCGGCGGGCCGATGATTTGGCGTCCCTGTTGGTCGAAGCGGTTCCGGACTCGCTTCCCGGGTCCGATGACGACTACGCCGCCCAGCTGGTCGCCGCAGACGGTGTGGTGCTGCTGTCGAGCCCGAACGTGGCCGACATCCCGATGGCGCCGGATCCCGCAGCCGGTGAGCTCATCTCGGAGCGGCGGGTGGCCGGTCCCGAAGACACGTTCCGGATCCTGTCGCGCTCCGTCGAGACCGATCGAGGTCGCTTGGTTGTGCACGTTGCCACCGCAGCCGACGACATCTCCGACAGCGTTGGTGCGCTTTGGAGGTCGCTGCTGGTTGCGATTCCCTTAGCCGTTGCCGTCCTGGCGACGGCGATCTGGTGGCTCGTCGGGCGAGCGTTGCGTCCGGTTGCTGCCATCAACAGTGAGGTCATGGCGATCACAGAGAAGGACCTCGGTCGACGAGTGCCCGTGCCGCCGACCGACGACGAGATTCAACAACTCGCCTTGACGATGAACCACATGCTCGACCGTCTGGAGGGAGGGGTGGCGCGCATCCAGCGTTTCGCAGCCGATGCCTCACATGAGCTGCGCAGTCCGCTGACGCGCATGCGTAGCGAGCTCGAAGTCGACCTTGCCGATCAGGAGTCATCCGATCTGGCTGCGACCCACCGCAGTGTCCTCGAAGAAGCCATCGCCCTGCAGGGTTTGGTGGATGATCTACTGTTCCTCGCCCGCTCTGATGCCGACCGCCTCGTGCAGCAACGTGCCCTGGTTGACCTGGACGATGTGGTCCTGGTCGAAGCGCAGCGGCTGCAAGCGACAACGGACTTGGAGATAGACGTTGGCATGGTGAGTGCGGGCCAGGTTGTCGGGGACCGCCCTCAGCTGGTGCGGGCGGTCCGCAATCTGGCCGATAACGCAGTCCATCACGCTGCGACACGAGTCGCTTTTTCGTTGCGGGAAGTCGACGGTGAAGTGGAGCTGGTTGTCGCCGACGACGGATCGGGCGTGCCACCGGGGGAGCGCGATTCGATATTCGAGCGTTTCGCCAGGCTGGATGAGGCCCGCTCGCGGGACTGCGGTGGTACCGGATTGGGTCTGGCGATCGTTCGCGACGTCGTGACGCGCCACGGCGGGACGATTGCCGTTGACGACTCGGGCATGCCGGGTGCCAGATTTGTTGCCCGATTGCCTCAGGGCTAGTCGCGAACAAAGACCCCGAGTACGGCGCTGACGACGGAGATGACGATGGCGCCCAGGAGCGCCGACCAGAAATTGGCGACCGACAGGTAGTCCGTGACCACCGCGGTCAGAGCCAGCATTGCGGCGTTGATGACCAGGGCAAAGAGTCCGAAGGTCACCATGATCACCGGCAACGACAGCAATTTCAGAATCGGCTTGATGAAGGTGTTGACCAATCCGAATATCAGCGCAACGAGCAGGATCTCCCAGAAGGAGCCGTCGAGGCTGATTCCGCTGACTATCGCCGAGGCCACCCAGAGCGCCGCAGCGTTGATGAGAAGTCTGATGATCAGGTTCATAGCCGGAGTGTATCGATGGAAGAGCGGCGTCGCCAGCCGTCGGCAAACCTCGCTTCCCGTTGGGTGGCTTAGGCTGGGCGAATGCAATTGCGGATCTGGGCGGCGATCGGGGGAGCGGCTTTCGCCTGGGGAACCACCGGAGTTGCCACCCGCGCCGCCCTCAACGAGGGCGTTCCCCCAATCGCGATGGTGACATACCGGGCCATTCTCGCCACGGTGATCTTGTGGACGATGCTCAAGGCCCGCGGTTGGCGAGTTCCACGCGATCGCTCGACTTGGTCAACCGGCCTGGTTCAAGGGGTCTTCCAGCTATCGCTGCCCTTCGTCCTATTCACGCTGGCCTACGAGAACGCCTCCGCCGGCTTCGTGGGCTTGCTGGTGGCTCTGGTTCCGCTGGGTACGGCCACAATTGCGCACTACCTGCTGCCCGATGAACCGATGACCACAGCCAAGGCAGTCGGGCTGACCCTAGCCTTCTTCGGCGTCGCATTTCTTCTCATCAGCGGGGACAGCGGCCTCGAGGACCAAGGCAAGCCCCTAGTGGCAGCGGTACTCGCGCTGGGTGCCGTCTCGTCGATCTCGTTTGCCGGGGTGTTTGCCCGAGGCAGGGCGGAATCCATCGATCCATTGGAGCTCACTTGGATGCAATTCACCGTGGGCATAGTGCTCGTCGGAGGGGTGATGCTTGTCTATGAAGGTCTCCCCGGGAGCATTTCGCCGTGGGGCTGGACGCTGATTGGATACCTTGCCGTGATCGGCAGCATCGTGCCGTTCTTGTTGTTCTTCTGGCTGATCAAGAATGTGCCCGCAACGAAGGCTTCGTTGATCGGGTACGTCGTACCGCTTGTTGCATTGGTTGCCGGCATCGTCCTGCTCGATGAGGAGCTACAGGTTGGGATTGCAGTTGGTGGGGTTCTGATCCTTACCGGAGTGGTCCTCACCGACAGGGCCGAACGCCGAGTAGACACGACGGTCTAGCCGGACCATGTAGCGCTGTTGAGGGCAGGAGCGACACTCGCCGGGTCCGATACCGACCGAATCACTTGATATGTGTGCACTATCGACGATGCAGATCAAAACTTACAGTTATCTACTGCAGCAAAGCATTTCCAGGCACTTTGGCCCTACCCCTAGGGTCTTTCGGCCTGGGCCGTTTGGGACTTCGGGGAATGCTGGAAGGCCGATAGGCCCTACGGCCGCTTTCTGGCAATCTGGCGCCACTTCGAGGCAGTACTTCGTGAATTCTTTCACAAGCAGTCCCGGAGGGATAGAGGTCGGAAAGGAAAGGAAGCGGCCAGATGACGGCGCGATTGAAGAAGCTTGGATATGCACTAACAGCGGTTGGGCTCGTGTTTTTGATAGCCGCAGGAGTCGGCTACTCGCAGACGCAGAATGGTTACAACTCGCTGCAGAAGTTCAGCGAGGCGCAGAACGTCACGCTGAGCTATAACGAGGATGGGCAGCTGACAGACCGGGGCACCGTTGAGGGCGCCGAGGCGATCATGGACTTCCTCGAGAACGAGTGGGGCTATGCGGTAGTTGGTTCCGAGTTGGATCCCAACGATCCATTGGTCAATACCGGTAGTGAGTACATGTTCCAGATGGCAACGGTTACCTTCCACGTGCTGAACGGCACCCAAACGGTTGTTCTTGCTGAAGAAGTCGAGTACAACGGTGAGGTTTTCACCGCCGGTACCTATGAGGTCCCGGTCGATGGCAGGTACTGGAGCGACTTCGATCGCCAGCATCCGCTGGAGGGCCCGGCCCGTTCCCAGGCTTGGAGCGGCACGGCACACGGCATCGTCGGTGAGCTCGGCGTTGGTACCGTGACCCACTCCACCCTCAAGTTGGCGATGGCGCTGTCGGGCCTGTTCGCCGGTGTTGGGCTTGTCTCGATCCTCGGCGGCCTCGGTTTGGTGTGGGCAACCCGTGGCGTCGACAAGCTGGAAGCACCCCGCTTTGTCGACAATCGCAAGCTCGACGAGGAGCTCACAAACGCCTAGCCATACCAAGCTCTCGGTAACAAAGGAGCCCCCGCCACGGCGGGGGCTCCGTCGTTGTTTCCCGTAGACGAGTGGGGGCTTGGGGAATCTCAGCGAATCCCAATTTCGGTGTTCTCGTGGAGACGGCAGACAACCTGATGGCCGGGTCCGGCGGTCGGCTCCGAATGCTGGTACGGGCACGGTTCGAACGCACACCGGCCGCCTTGCTTTCTAGCGTGAGTCGGTACGAGATTTCGTACCCAGCCCCGCAGCAAGCTCGGAGCGTCGACGATCTCCCGGATGGTGCAGTGGTGCTCGCACCGGCTAGCGCGACCGGCGACGGTTACGGGTGAAGGGGACGAAGCGCACGCCGGCAAGACGGGTCCGGGTCAAGTTCCCGTCGGGTTGGCGCGTGAAGCGCCACAGTGTTTGTAGCCCGCCGGCAGGGCCGACGGGGATCACCAGCGACGCCCCCAAATCGAGTTGGTCGAGCAGCGCCTGGGGTGGGATGTCGGGGGCGGCGGTAACGATGATCCCCTGATACGGTGCGTGCTCCTCCCAGCCGTGGTGGCCGTCACCGATCCTGATGGCGACGTCGTAGCCGAGGTCGTCCAGAACAGCCGCGGCCTTCTCCGCGAGTTCGGGAATGATCTCGACGCTGTAGACCTCGCAGCCCATTGCAGCCAGCACCGCTGCCTGGTACCCGGAGCCGGTTCCGATCTCGAGCACCTTGTCTCCGGGACCAACGTCCAGTGCCTGGCTCATCGTGGCGACTATGTAAGGCTGGGAGATGGTCTGGCCGTGGCCGATCGGTAACGGGTGGTCACCGTCTGCGGCGCGAATGAGCCGTCTCGGGACGAAGCGGTGCCGGGGTACGTCGTTCATGGCCTCGAGGACTCTGCTGTCGGTGATATCCGGCGGGAAGTGCATGATTCCCAGGCTCTAGCTAGCCGTCGAGCGACGAACGAACCTCGACGGTCTCCCAATCGAAAGTGTATTGGTTCATCAGCAGGTTGGGATCGATGTCGAGAGCTATCCCGTCTGGGTCGATCGCCAGCCCACCCCAGCGAGTTTCAATAGTGAAGGGGTGGAAGGCACGAATCTCGTACTCGAAAGTGAATACGGGGTCGTCGACAGAGCCGGCGCACAGGTCGAGCATTTCCGGATCGGGATCCGGGCATTCCTCGACGTAATCCCAGTTACCGTCGCCGTCGATGTCTACCCTGATCTCGGTGAGCCAGATGTCGAGGGTCAGGCTGTAGTCGATCCCCTCGGTCTCGAGGGCGATGCTGAATCCGTCCTGCACCTTGTCGGTGCCGGGGGCAACGTCGTACCAAACGCGGTTATCCAGACCGACCAGGGTGCGCAGTTGGGGATAGGTCGCTCGGACCGGTTCCGGAACCAAGCTCCGGTCGCGGATCAGATCCAGCCAAGGATCACGTTCGATCACGACCAGGCAGTACAGGCCGTTGCGGTCCTCGAAGTCGAAGTCGCCGGCGAAAGTGATCTCCCCGAGAAACGCGTCGCGTACGGCATGTGAAGAGAGCACCCCGATCCGCTGGTCGGTAGAGCAGTCGCCACGGGCGATGAAGGCGTCCTGGATGCAGGAGCGGCCGGAGTACAGCGGTACGTCGGCAAAGAGATCCGGATCGGCCCCGAGCCGGTTGACCACGTAGTCGTAGTGGATGCTGTCGGTGTTGTGTCCGGCGAAATTGCCGTCGGTGTCGACGATCACCACTTCGTCGTACCAATCCTGCGGGTACCAGCACTGCCACTGGCGAATGGCGACCAGATAAGCACCGCGCGAATCAACCCACAGCGTTCCGTCAACCCGGGCCGGGTTGGTGACGGTGACTTCGGAGTTGGCTCCTTCTCCATACCCACCGGCATGTGCAGCATTCGGGTTAGCCAGCAGGAGGAGTAAGGCAAGCAGCAGCCATCGCTTCATGATGAGCGTCCTGTCCACTCCACCGGAACCAGATCCTGAGTGTTCACTTCGCCAACGGGTCCGAGCGCGTCGAGGTCTGCCATCCGCCAGCGACCATCGATTCCACGAACAAGGGTGTACGACGTGACCTCTGGTTCCCAGCCATCGTATCTTCTCACCGGATTGCCATTCGCGTCGGCGACTACTTGAGAATCGCGGCCATCAGCAACCGTGACCACTGCCGCATCGTCAGCTACAGAGTCGACTCGTACCCCGAGCAACTCGATTCCTGGATCGACATATCGCCAACCTGTGTTGTCGGTCAGCTCAGCGAAGCCAAGTTGTATCGAATCCCAGAACGGGTAGGTCCGTTCGACGAGCGCGGCGGCCATGTCGTTTGCGCTGCCAGCCGGGTGGCCTTCAAGGAAGTTGAATAGGTCGAACAGTTCGACGGTTACCCGATACAGGTCATCACCCGCAGTGTCGAAATCGTCCACGGACTCGCGATCGAAGTCGGAGACCAGCTTCTCGGGCCTGGCCGGGGGATCCGCCGTAGTGGTCGTCGGTGCTGCGGTCGTTGGCGTCGTTGGTGGGGGAGCAGCCGCTGTTGTCGTGGTTGCGGCGGCCCCGGTGGTAGGGGGAGCGGTGGTCGGCGGCGCTGCGTCCTCGCCGGAGCAAGCTGCGAGAAGAGTCACAAACATGAGCAGTGCGACTCCCCGTCGTGTCCCCGCGACCCGCATTCCCGCCATGCGGGCATTATGGCAGCACCCGAGTGCCGCCAACAAGAAGATTGTTTAACAATATTTCGCACTCTTTGAGATGTACCTAGCGAGCCCGGATAAGCTCTCGACATGCTGCAAGCTTGCTTCTTCGGGATAGACCTGGCGTGGTCCGGTCGCAATCTCACCGGGGTCTGTGCCCTCGACCGGCACGGTGTACTGGTCGACGAGCGGCTTATCCAGACCGATGACGAGATCCTCGAATGGATCTCTGTCCGGTTGAGCGGCCCGGCGGTGGCCGCCGTCGATGCCCCTCTCCTCGTGCCCAACGTAGACGGCCGCCGACCCTGTGAGGCGCAGGTTGCCAAGGCGTATGCCGCTAGGAAAGCAGGGCCCCATCCCGCCAACCGGACCCTGCTCGCCGATGGGGCCGGCAAGATCCGCGGAGAGCAGTTGGCGGCAAGGTTGGCAGAAATCGGCTTCGGCGACCCCTGGGTCGACTCCGACCGGACGCTGCTCGAGGCTTACCCACACCCCACCCTCGTCGAGGTGTTCGACCTGCCGGAGCGGCTCCTCTACAAAGCCAAGCCCGGTCTGGGGGTTGCCGGCCGCCGTGCCGGATTGCGCCGACTGTCGGGTTTGCTTGCGAGCTTGCACGACTCGGCTCCTCCGCTGGTTGCCCCCCGGGTCCGGGTGAGCGATGCGAATCGCGGCGCCGCCCTCAAGGCGATCGAAGACAGGCTCGACGCCCGCATCTGCGCCTGGGTGGCATCGCTATGGGCATACGACCAGGCCCGAGTCCGGCTGTTTGGCGACACCGCCACCGGGCACATCGCCGTGGGTCTGGGCCCCGCCGCAACCGGGAGGTAGCCCGGCCCTCGCAATCGAACATATGTTCGACTAGTCTGGCACCATGGCTGAGACGGCGACGATCCTCCATGCCGACCTGGACGCCTTCTACGCCTCGGTCGAGCAACTGCTCGATCCGTCGCTCCGAGGCAAGCCGATCGCGGTTGGAGGCGGTGTCGTCCTGGCAGCCTCATATGAGGCCAAGGCGTTTGGTGTGCGCGGGGGAATGCCGGGCCGGCGGGCCCGCCAACTGTGTCCACAGCTTCGGTTCGTCGGCGGCCACTACAGGGAGTACCAGCGGCTTGGGGATCAGGCCATCGACGTCGTGCGGGACTTCACGCCGCTCATCGAACGTATCTCGATCGATGAGGCGTTCGCCGATGTCGAGGGATCGGTCCACCTCTTCGGCACACCAGAGCGCATGGCCCGGCAGATCCGCCGCCGGGTCCGCGATGAGGTTGGGCTTCCGATCTCGGTTGGCGTAGCCCGCACCAAGCATCTGGCCAAGATTGCCTCTCAGGTCGCCAAGCCCGACGGGCTCATCGTCGTTGATCCGGGTGCTGAACTCGAGTTCCTGCATGACCTACCCGTCCGGCTCATGTGGGGCGTAGGCCCGGTGACGCAGGATCGGCTTGCCGAGATGGGCGTGCACACGATCGGCCAATTGGCCGACACCCCGGGACGCGCCCTGCAGCGGCTCCTCGGCAACGCCGTCGGGGGCAAGTTGGGTGCGCTTGCCTGGAACCGCGACCCGAGGGAGGTCGAGACCCACCACCGCGCCCGATCGGTTAGTGCCCAATCGGCCATGGGGCGGAGGCCCGCCACCGAGGACTTCATTGGGCCGACACTTCGTCATCTCGCCGACCGGGTCGCCACCCGTCTCCGAGCCAAGAACCGGGCCGGCCGCACCATCACGGCCCGGGTTCGATTCACAGATCTGCGAGCGGTCACCCGCTCGATCACGTTACCGGCCGCGATCTCGGCAACGGTGATCCTGGCCGACGTCGCCAAGGATCTGGTCTACGCCGCGCTGGCAGATCATCCTGAAGAAAGGGAGATCTCGCTGCTTGCGATCGCGGTCTCCCATCTCGAGGACGACGCGGTGTTGCAGCTGGAGCTGCCCTTCGAACTCGACCATGAGGAGCGGCGGCCGGGTACTGGGAAGGGTGCCGCCCGCTGGGTCCTCGACCGCTCGGTCGACGAGGTCCGCGAGAAGTTCGGCCGCGAGTCGGTCGGCTACGGTTCCGTCGAGCTCGGCGAACGGACCTCGATCCCAGACGAGTTCCGTGAACTGGCGGAACGACCGGTCTAGTCCTCGGCCAGATGGGCGGGAAATCCGCCTCTGGCGACCGGCCCCCAGCTTTCGATCTCGATGCGGATCAAGCACTTGCCCTGTTCGACCATCGCCTCCCGATACTCATCCCAGTCCGGATGCTCACCGGCGATATTCCGGTAGTACTCCACCAAGGGCTCGACGGCCTCGGGCAGCTCGATGATCTCGGCGGTCCCATATACCTGAACCCACTCGTTGCCAAAGTCGTCGGAAAGGACACAAACCGAAACCGACGGGTTGCGCCGGATGTTGTGCACTTTGACACGATGCGGGTACGTCGAAATGACCAGCCGGCCGTTGTCGTCGACACCCATAGTGTTGGGCGACATCTGCGGGCTGCCGTCTCGGCGGGTCGTTGCCAGGATGGCCCGGTGCCGGGGCCGAATGAAGTCGAGCAACTCTTTGCGGGAGACCTCGATGTTGGTTGCGATTTTGCGTGCCATAGTGGCAGCTTATCCCCGATCGAGGCCGTCCGCGGATTGGCGGTGTTTGCTCAGCTCGTCGGAGCCGTGATCGGTGTGGTGTCGCTGAGGGGGCTCAGGCTCGTAGTCGACTCCACCGCGTTCCCCTCGATGTCGGTGGTGAATGACATCCCCACCAGGACGCCTCGACGAAAGTCGAGGACAACTTCGATCGGGTCTCCTGATAGCCCCATAGCGGCAGCCGGGTATACCGCAGCCGCTGTTGCCGTGTCGCCGTGGCCGGCGATCAGCTCGATCGACTGCGGAGTTGCCATCGGCCCTAGTGGGAACGCCACGTCCGGAGCTCCGTCGATCTGCTCCCACTCCCCGTCGGGGAGACGGGCCCACTGGCCGGATGCGGTGACTATGTACTCGACTTCGGCGTCGCTCGACGCAACGGTCAGCTGCGATGCATCGGCGAACCAGCGCCCGGTTTGCACAACAGCCTCCTGGTCGTTGACCGCAGTTGTGGCTACGAACTCGTACCCGTCCCGGTAGGACTCGAGCGCCGCAACGAGCAGGCGGTTGGCGTCCGGGGCAGGGCTCGAAGTTGTCGTTGCTTCTGTCGTCGACACTACGGGCGTATCGGTGCCGGGTGTCGTGGCAGCGGGCCCGGCAGTGGGGCCGCACGCTGCGCTCAGAAGCACCAACGCAACGGCGGCCCCAATGGTCTGAGGCCGCCGGGCAGATCGAATCGACGAAGAATCAGTCGTCATCCTGATTGTCTTCGTCGTCATCGTCGTCTTTGTCCTTCTTCTTGTCCTTGTCGCGACGACCACGTTCCTTCTCTTCGTCTTCTTTGTCATCGTCGTCGTGGTCGTTGCACTTGTCGGTGCTCTTCGACCTCACCTTGAGGTCCCAAGTACCGTCCTCCTTTTCTTTCAGCTCGACCGTGACCTTGGCTTTCGAGTCATTCCACTTCACCGAGAAGCCGTGGGGCATCGTCTTGACCTCGTGGCTATCGGTGGGGGTCACCTCGATTTTGGAGATCTCGCCCTGATCCGAGATCAGCCAGCCGACCGTAACCGGAGTTCCGTCACACAGGTGGCCATCCCACAGGTGCTCGCGGGCGATGTCGTCGAGAGCCTGGCGGCGCAGCTCTTGCACATCTTTGCCCCGCAACACCACCTTCAGCTTGGCGGAGAAGTCCCGGTCGTCGTCCTCGTCATCATCGTCTTCGGACTCGACCGAGACCTGGATCTTGAGGGTCATGGTGTATCCGTCGTAGGTGAAGTTGATCTTGACTTGCGCTTCCGCTTCGTCGCCCTCGACCTCGGTCTCAACGTCACCGATATCGACTTCCACCCCATCGTCAGTAGAGATATCGCCGATCACCAGGCCCGGGTTTCCGGCTCCGTCGTCGGTTACCTCGAAGGGCACGACGCTGTCGTTGAGTGAGCCAAACAGCGGCGCCGACCAGAGGTGTGGGCCGACGAGGTCGGCAAGAGCGCCTGCTTTCACGTCGGCGGACAGCTTGTGATTCTTCGCCTGGACGGCAACCCGGGTGGTGTCATCTATGTTGGAAAAGCGAACCCGATGATCCCCATCTCCCTCGACCGGCTCATCGCCAACCACGACCTCGGTGATGTGTCCCAGGTCGTCGAGGGTGATCGAGACGTCGAGCAAGGAAGGCCAGCCGTCCAGATCCAGCGTCATGCCGCCGGTGTCGGCGATGGCTTCCGTGGTACTTGCTGTGGCGGCGGTTGGGGCTGCCAGGGCGCCCGCCAATACGGCCAAACCTAGGAATGTGGCGACTCGGGTTCGCATCGGTGTCTCTCGCTCCGCTAGTCGGGTAGTCCAGCACCCACACTATGCCACTTTGAGTGATAAGTGAGGGCTAAAATACTACTAACAGTGGTCGGCTAGTCGGGGAGGCGGGGACCTGCCACTTCCCAAACCTGGGTTGGCCCGGCATAGCAAAGGGCCGTCAAGCCTTCTCCGCCGCGCATCGGCCATACATCTCGAGCCCCTGCCGGAGTGAATGTCTGCCCGCCGGGCAACCACCAGTCCGGCTCGCCCGGTTCGCCGGCGGCCCGCGCCGCCTCGAAGTCCGCTCGAGTAGTCCCGGCGTCGTAGGCACCGGTGAGGAATACAAGCGTGCCGTCGCCGTCATTGTCGAGCCTAACGAAGAACTCATCCGGCAATGGATCCGGGCCCTCATAGGTGCACGTCGTACCGTCCCAGCTGAGCACCGCATCGGGTTCCCAAGCTGGGACTCCGGGGTCGGCGGTACCGATGATTGCATCATAGAAAAGGCTCTCGAAGACGGCACGATCGGCCGTCACCGCAACCCGGACCGGCCGCCCGGCAGGGTCGTCCACTGTGGCTCCCTCCCGATCGCCGGGGCTCGTGATGACGGCGAGGTTGCGATCTTCGACGGTGACAACCGACTCATCGGTGGCGGCCACTGCCGCCAGCTCA
Source organism: Acidimicrobiia bacterium (assembly GCA_029287195.1). GTDB lineage: Bacteria > Actinomycetota > Acidimicrobiia > Spongiisociales > UBA5794 > JAAETI01. The sequence goes on from JARFRN010000180.1 coordinate 13,860, forward strand.
TCCCAGTGGTACATACCGCCCAGCAACGGAGTCACATCCAGATAGTCCGCAACGAAATCGGCCACCGCCGACGCGTCCCGATGGGCGGCAACTGCCTCGTAGAGGTAGGGCGTGACCGGTAGTTCGTTTGTCGCGTCCAGCGGCACCAGCGTGATCGGTACCTCTGTGGCGAACACCATCTCGGCCGCCGTTGGATCGGCCCAGATATTGAACTCCGCGGTCTCGTTGCCGTAGAACATGAACACGTTGCCACCGACATCCACCGCCCCGCCCATCAGATAGATCATGTCGACCTTGTCGAGCAGGTCCGGTTCCTCCTCGATCGCTTCGGCGACGTTGGTGAGTGGCCCCAGCGCAACGAGAGTTATGTTGCGGTCGGCGTCTTCGATGGTCTTGCGGAGCAGGTCGGCTGCCCCGTCTGCGGAGAACGAGCGCGGCTCGGGTAGTTCGACGCCACCGAGAGTGTCGGCAGAGTTTCGCCACATCTCGGGTGCCTGGTTGTCGCCTTCGAGCGGCTCGGTGCGGCCGCAGGCGACCGGGATATCCGGTGCGCCGATTCGTTCCAGTAGCGCCGCGGTGTTCTCGGCGGCGGCGGGGCAATGAGCGATGCCGGTCCCCGACATGGTCAAAGCCAGGATCTCCACGTCGGGCTGCTCCAATAGATACAGG
>JARFRN010000200.1 GCA_029287195.1 Acidimicrobiia bacterium
AGTAACCGAGGAATACCAGCGGTACAGCTACGAGGGCAAATCCCCCTAGACGCGACGCCGTCAGCGCAGAATGTCTGTCCACTCGTCGATCCATTTTTCGCGATTCTGTTCGATGATGTCCGCGTCTACCAATGCGGGAGCAGCCGGCACGGGCGAGAAACGGGTAAACACGTCGGGTATCGCCGCCTCCCGGTTTGCCGGGTAGACGAACATGTTCAGCGGGATATCTTCCTGCACCGGAACCGACAATAGGTGATCGATGAGCTGTCCGGCTGCCTGCGGACTTGGTGAGCCGGCGACTATGCCGGCGTATTCCACCTGTCGGAAGCAACCTTCGAGCAGCGAGGCGGTAGGAGCTTCCTCGGGTGGCGGATCGGTGAAATAGACCCCAACTGCCGGCGATGACGCGTAGGACACGACGATCGGCCGATCTCCGTTGCCGCCACCGGCGGTGAAGGCGCTTTGGTAAGCCTCGGTCCACCCCGACGTCACTAGCACCCCGTTATCTTTGAGCTCTGACCAGTACCGGCGCCAGTTGTAGTCACCCTCGTCGCCGAACGAGCTAATCGTGGCAAGCAGAAAGGCCAGACCGGGAGAGGAGCTGGCGGGGTCTTGGACCACGAGCATGTCCTTGTATTCGGGATTGGTCAGATCGGCCAGTGTTTCTGGTGGTGTGACGTCGGTGAACGCGGCTCTGTCGTAGTTGACGCACACATCCCCGAAGTCGATTGGAGTGACCCGTGGATCGACGACCAAGCTCGGGTCGACAGATTCGAGCAGCGGCGATTCGTACTCGGCGAAGACTCCCTCCTGCAGCGCCCGTGACAGGAATGTGTTGTCGACTCCGAAGATCACGTCGGCGATTGGGTTGTCTCGGGTGAGGATGGCCTGGCTGAGCATTGTCCCCGCATCCCCGGAGCGAAGTACGGTCACGGCTATGCCGGTCCGTTCGGTGAAGGACTCGAGTACACCGTCGCTGAGTGCAAACGAGTCATGAGTCATCAGAACGAGCTCGCTCGGTGACGCATCCTCCTCAACGATGGTGTCCGAACAAGCGGTGGCTGTGATCAGCAGCGTGCTCATGAACAGAAGAAGGCGGACAAAGCCGCTGCGGGCGTTCATGATTGGTTCCTTTCATGGATGAGGAGAACGCAGCCGGCGGTCACCGACACTGTTGCCGCATCTGCGGCAACGATCTCGTTGCTGATGCCGCGGGTCGATCCCGGTACCAGCTCGGTAGGGTCGAGCGGCCAGCGGAGACCGGTCGACGAGCAAGTTGCCGCCCCGCCGATTGGGACAACCGAGAGCAGCGTTCCCTCCCTTGGACTGAATGTGCCGGTCTGACCGGAGCGCAGTGCACTGATGCGGGCATGAGAAGTGATCCACTCGAGCCGAATGCCGCGGTCTACCGTGAGGACCAGTGCGTTCGCCATGGTGTGAGAAAGCCTTCCCCCGGTCCCCCCGATGATCGTGGCTCGGGCAAAGCCCGCCGCGGCGACGGCGTCAATGGCAAGTTCGAGGTCCGTCGCGTCTTTGCCAACCGGATAACGCTCGATATCTGCACCGTTGGCTCGAGCTCGGGCGAGTCCCGCTTCCGATACGGAGTCCATGTCCCCGATGACGAGGTCGGGTTCGAGACCCAGTTCATAGGCGTGATCGAGGCCGGAGTCCGCCGCCACGATCCAGGCGGGTTCTCCGATACGGTCGAGCACCGCAGGGCGCACCGGTCTACCGCCGGCCACGATCAGGGCCCAGTCTGGTTCAGTGTTTTCCACTCGCTTCCTCCGCTGGCATAACCCAGTTCAGGTTCCGCGGGTCGGTGACGCCGGTGCCTTGCACTCCGGTCACCCTCTCAGTTCGGCGCTCCCGAACTCCCCGGGGTGGGACCAATTGCAGGTTACCAGACCAAGCCGTTCCAAGCTTCCGCTTGACAAGAAGACATCATTATGACATCATGACAATGTCACAACGGCGTCACGGACGGCGGCGTTAGTCGGAGCAACGAGGATCGGAGCGTGGAGATGTTGTGGACAAACAACCCGGAGATGCTGCGGGCTCTACACAATGAGCGGATTCGGCAGGCTACGGATGGGCGCCGAGTCACCAAGCCCCGCTTGAAGCTGGTTGCCATGGAGGCGGAAGCCGAAGCGGCTAGCGTCGCCTGAGAACGGAGTGGAGGACGGATGAACACGGCAGGTATCGCGGCCAAGCTCGAGGAGCAACTCGTTGCACAGGGCCGGCTGGCCGGTGACGAGCCGATAGTCGAACAGCTCGTCGATACGATGATTGCTGCTTTGGCGCCTGCGGTTCGGCAAGCAGCTTTCGAACTGGCGGAGCAGGCGGCGGCCGAGATCGGGGCACAGCTCCCGATCGGCAGCATCGACGTAGTAGTCAACGAGGGTGAGCCCACTCTGGTGTTGCGTGGAGAGGAATCCGAGCAAATCTTCAGTACCGAGGATCTCGAAGCCCGCATGACGGTGCGGCTACCGGCAAACCTCAAGGCGGCACTAGAGGAAGCGGCTGATGACGCCGGCGATTCGATGAACAGTTTTGTAATCAAGACGCTGGCTTCAGGGGCGACCCGCGGCCGGAAGGGCCGTCGAGTACGAGAGACGTTCAGAACATGAGTGATCGCATCGAGACCTTCGACGTTGGGGACCACGTTCGCGTATTTGCATCAACCCGCAATGGAGACATCACGGTCGTCGGCGGTCCGTCCGGATCGGTTCGGGTCGCCCTCGACGGCGGGGGTGTCGCCGACTACGAGATAGGCCAGGTTGGTGATGTGATCTCGGTCGAGCCCCGGCGCAAGGGGCGATTCATCGGATCGTCGACGGACATAGTCCTTGCCGTCCCGAGCAGCGCCGGCCTCGAACTCTCATGCACCTCCGGCGAAATCCTCGTCCAAGTTCCGGTTGCCGAGCTGCGCGCTTCGGTGGCGAGCGGGGACGTTCGGGTCGATAGCGTCAAGACCGTCTGCAGGGTCAACAGTGCGTCGGGGGACATTCGTTTGAACCATGCCCAGGATGCGGAGATCAATACGGCGTCGGGAACAGTGAGGTTGGGTCGGGTTGATCGAACGCTGCGGCTCAACGCTGCCAGCGGCAACGTGTACATCGATTCGATCGGTGACAGTGCCACCGCCAAAGTGGCCAGCAGCGACATCCGTATTGGTAGCTTCGAGGGAAGTGACATCAGGGTCAAGACCATGTCGGGGGATCTTCACCTCGGAATCCCGCCGCGGCGCACTGTGGAACTCGACTTCAGCAGCCTGTCCGGCCGTCTGCGGAACAAACTCCCGGTCGGGGACAGCGGTCCCAGCGAGAAGACGTTGATCATTTCGGTGGCGGCCGTGTCGGGCGATCTGACGCTGAGCGGCGCCATGAGCTGACTCGAGCATGTCGACTGCCGATCTACCTTTCGGGGGGTGAAATCATGACCGACTGGACCTTCCGTGCCGTCGACGTCACCAAGAGCTACGACGACGGCAAGACCTTTGCCAACGATCGCATCACCCTGCACGTGGAACCCGGTGAGGTGTACGGTCTCCTCGGCCCCAATGGTGCCGGAAAGACAACGCTGGTCAAGCAAGTAATCGGGCTCCTCAAACCGAGCTCGGGCACGATGAACCTCGGTCCCCACGACCTGGTGGATGACCCCGACGCCGCCCGACAGCTGTGCTCCTACCTTCCGCAGGCTCAGATGCCGATCAATTCATTCAAGACGCACGAGGCCATAGCGATCACCGGCATGATTCGCGGTGGTACGGCGGCTGCGGTGGCCGCCCGACGCGACGCACTGATCGAGGCTCTCGACATCGGGGAGTGGCGTGACACGCTCGGCGCCAAGTTGTCGGGGGGTGTCAAACGACTCGTCGGTTTCGCCATGGTTACGGTGTGGCCCGGTCGGGTCGTGATCCTCGATGAACCCACCAACGACGTCGACCCCCTGCGCCGTCGACTGTTGTGGGAGCAGGTGCGCCGACTCGGCGACGAAGGGGTTGCCGTGTTCCTGGTCACTCACAACGTGTTGGAAGCCGAGAAGTCGGTTGATCGCCTCGCCATCATCGACCGGGGTCGGATCCTGGCCGAGGGGACCCCCTCGTCTCTCAAGCAAGTCGACCGCGGGCGTCTACGGCTCCACGTGATGTTGGCCCCCCATACACCGACCCCTGAGTTACCCCCCTTTGTTGAGGACCACACCAGGGTGCGCAGCAACCTGATTGCCGTCATCTCCGAAGCGGAGGCGGTCCACGGGATCGGCTGGGCCCAGGAACTGATGGGCATCGGGATTGCCGAAGAGTACGCCCTGGCTGCAACCACGCTGGAAGACGTCTATGTGCGGCTCACAGGCGACGTCGCGGCCAGGGAGCCGGCCTCCTCATGACCGTCGCGGTCATACCGGCGCTGCGCACCGGTCCGGGCTACTGGTGGCATTCCTTTGTCATGATGACCCGCTGGGAGATCGTTGGTCTGCGACTCCTGCTGCCGATCACAGTCTTCGTGCAGTTGCTCACTGGTGCCGGGTTCGTGTTGGGTGTCGGGCTCTTTTTCGGCCAGATCCCGTCCCGGGCTGCACTCTTTCTGTCGACCGGAGTAATCGTCATAACACTGGCCACCGTAGGGCTGGTGCTGGGGCCGCAGTTGATCGCCGCCCAGAAGGCCGAGAACACATACGACTTCATCTGGTCGCTCCCGGTGCCCCGCTCGACCGCGGCCGCGGCATGGATCGTCACCAACGCGATCATTGCCGTGCCCGGAATGGTGATGGCTCTTCTAGTTGCCAACCTACGCTACGACATCGATTTGGTGGTGTCGGCCGCCATTGTGCCGGGAGCGCTGCTCACCCTCTACACCGCCACCATGCTCGGCTATGCAATCGCCCACACCGTCAAGCAGCCGATGCTGATCAACCTGATCACACAGGTCACCATCTTCGCTCTGACCGGGTTCTCGCCGGTCAATTTTCCCAAGGAGCAGCTCCCGGATTGGCTGGCGGCCCTCAATGAGTTTCTCCCGCTGTCGCACATGGCCAATGTGATGCGAGCCGGACTTACGGAGGGCGTTGTAGCGGGGCTGGCTCGCTCCTACTTGGCTCTCAGCCTATGGGCGGTGGCTGCGACGTTGGTGACGGCCTTTGTGCTGCGGAGGCGCGCATGAGCACTCTTGCCGATTCGTCGATCCGGCGCGGTCATAGCTACTGGTGGGGCAGCTTCTTCTCGATGCTGCGGTTCGACCTGATGTCGTTGCGGCGCGAGCTCGTGACGGTGGCTCTTCTCCAGCTGCTGATGGGAGCCGGGATGGCGATCATCTACGGCTTCTATTTCGACGAGATTTCCCCGACGGTCGCCACCTTCATCGTCACCGGAACCCCCACGCTGGCGATCGTGCCCGTGGGGATGGCGCTGGTGCCGGGCGTGGTCATGCAGCACAAACTCGACGAGACCTACGACTTCCTCTGGTCGCTACCCGTGCCCCGGCTTACCATCGCAGCCTCCAACTTCGTGCTGTTCACAGGATTGGCTCTGCCGGGGGTGGTGCTTTCGCTGGTAGTTGCGGTATGGAGGTACAACATCGACCTGGCGGTGTCCTGGTCGGTGATTCCGGCGGTGCTGTTGGCAGCGCTGATGGCCAACTCGGTTGGTTTCAGCTTTGCCCACGCAATCTCAGAGCCACGGCTCACCAATCTGATAGTCAACATGATCATCTTCCTTGTCCTGTTGTTCTCGCCGGTGGCGTTCCCGATCAGCAACTTCCCCGACTGGTTCGCTTCGATCCACCGGGTGCTTCCCTTTTTCCACATGGCCAACATCATCCGCGGAGGATTGACCCAAGGAATCGTCGAAGACATTGTGGTCTCCTACGTGGTGGTCGTAACGTGGATGGTCGGTTCCTGGGCCGTCGCCGCCTGGGTTGTGGGCAGACGTCGCTGAACCGAATCGACGCTGAGGCCCATTGCCGGCAGTGTGGGGTGGTGCGGAAATCGCACCGGATGGTGCGGCGGCCCGTTGCGTCGGCACACGGCGGGCTATTCTCGGTGTGTGGACACCGGCCTCGAAGCAACGCCCCCACCCGGAAGCCCCGACGGAACCGAAGCCGACTGGCCGACGGGTGGCGAAGACCGTCCGGTAATCATTGGTATCGCAGGCGGGTCTGGTTCTGGCAAAACGACAATCGCCGAGGCAGTGGTCACTGCGGTCGGCAAGAACTCGGTGGCCCTCGTCCAGCACGATGCGTACTACCGGGATCTGCCCCACCTGGTATTCGAAGAACGGTCAAAGGTCAACTACGACCATCCGGATTCGCTCGAAACCGAACTGCTGATCCATCACATCGAGGAATTGCGTGCCGGTCGTGAGGTGCGCCGTCCGGTCTACGACTTCGCCAATCATCGGCGCACCGACAAGACCGTGCTGGTGAAGCCGGAACCGGTTGTCGTGATCGAGGGAATACTCGTGCTGAGCGAGCCCGAGCTGCGCCAAGTCATGGATCTACGCATCTACGTTGATGCCGATGCCGATCTCCGATTGATGCGCCGCCTGCGGCGCGACATCATCGAGCGAGAACGCACTTTCGAATCGGTCATGCGACAGTACGAACAGACGGTGCGTCCGATGCATCTGCAGTTTGTCGAGCCGTCGAAGCGCTACGCCGACATCA
>JARFRN010000135.1 GCA_029287195.1 Acidimicrobiia bacterium
GCGCTCTAACCGAGCTGAGCTATGGGCCCTGTCGGGCAGGCGATTCTAACAGGCGCAGGATGCGATGGTTCTAGCCGGGTCGGCAGGACCGCTTACGTCCGGTAGCGTTAGCCCCATGGCGCGCAAGCGGAGAAAACCGAACGTCGATACCAGCCGGAGTGATCGGCGGAGCAGCAAGACGACATCGGGGGAGATCGCGGCAAACGTAAAGCAGTTGATCGCGGCCAAGATCGCGGAGAAGTACGCCGAGGATCCACACAAATTCGCCCGCTTGGTCGAAGTCGGCCTCGTCGACGAGGCAACGCTGCGCACTCTTCCAGAGGGCACCAACTTCGATACGGCACTGCGTCAGTTCCGCGACAGATTGGCGGCCATGGCATCGGATGAACCCTCGGTGCTCGAACGGCTCGAAGTGCGCCCACTCGAGGTATTCGCGGAAGACGCGCCCCGAGGCGAGACTTTCCCGGAGGTAACTCGGGCCGTCGTCTTCAGCGATCTGGAAGGGTTCACCGAGTACACCAGTTCGAAGGGCGATCGCGAGGCGAGTGCGGTCTTGCGCGACCACTACGACACAGTGGATTCGATTGTGCGCGGCAGAGGTGGCGCGGTCGTTAAGACCATCGGAGACGGGCACATGCTGAGCTTCACGGAACCGCGGGCCGCGATCCTCGCCGGCGTGGAACTAGCCGACATCACGGCAGGGCCGCTGCAGGTGAGGGTCGGCGGGCACGAGGGCCGTGTCCTGTCAACCCAAAACGACTTGCTGGGCCACGTGGTCAACGTGACGGCTCGGGTTGCCGACACTGCTGCCGGAGGACAAGCGCTCGTCACGGGCTCGTTGCGGAGCGCGGCAGGTCGGGTTCGCGGGGTCGAGTTCGAACTGCTCAGCCCAAGACACTTGAGGGGCATTGCCGAGCCATACGAGATCTCCCGAGCATTCCTCGTCTGAGTGCTGGCGAAGTATCCGAAGAACGCGGCCGCATATACAATGCGAGCCTTCCTGGGGACGTAGCTCAGTCTGGCAGAGCACCTGGTTTGCAACCAGGGGGTCGTCGGTTCGAATCCGATCGTCTCCACTCGGAATTGCTGCGCAAGACCGTTGGCAGTTCGCCGGCGCTCCAAGCAGCAGCCCGGACTGCTCACTCTGGAGCCGGTCATCTTGCACCGATTGCCGGCTGCACTCGACGGAGGGAATAACCGATGGCAACCGCAGTGATCGTAGATGCCGTTCGCACCCCTGGCGGGAAACGGGGCGGCAAGCTCAAGGACTGGCATCCGGTCGACCTGGCCGCTGAGGTCCTAAAGGAGATCGTCAAGCGGAACAACCTAGATACCACCGTGGTCGACGACGTCATCATCGGCTGTGTCTCGCAGACGGGTGAACAGAGCCTCAATGTCGGGCGCAACGCCCTCCTCGCCGCCGGATTCCCCGAGCATGTTCCCGGAATCACTATCGATCGCCAGTGCGGCTCCAGCCAGCAGGCGGTCCACTTCGCCGCTCAGGGTGTAATGGCCGGGGTATACGACATAGTCATTGCCGGCGGTGTGGAGTCCATGACCCGGGTGCCGATGGGGATCACCATGCAGCAAGGCCCCGGTCTACCGTTTGGGCCGGCCATGCTGGCGCGTTACGACAACGGCATCGTCCCCCAGGGAATTTCGGCTGAGATGATCGCCGAGCGGTGGGAACTCACCCGCGAGGAGCTAGATCGGCTGGCAGCGGATTCCCATCAGCGCGCCGCCCGTGCCACTGAGGAGGGTCGCTTCGACCGCGAAATCGTCCCCATCGAGGTCAAGAACGACGACGGCACCATCGAGATGATGACTCGGGACGAGGGAATTCGGCCGACAACCACCGTTGAAGTGCTTGCCGGGCTCAAACCAGCCTTCAAGGGAGATGGTGTGGTCACCGCCGGCAACTCCTCCCAGATCACGGATGGCGCCGCCGCCGTGTTGGTCATGAGTGAGGAGAAGGCCAAGGAACTGGGACTCGAGCCACGCGCTCGCTTCAAGGCGTTCTCTGTGGTCGGTGTCGATCCCGTCATCATGCTCACGGGGCCGATTCCGGCGACCGAGAAGGTTCTGGACAAGGCCGGGATGACGCTCGAGGACATCGACCTCTTCGAGGTGAATGAAGCCTTTGCCCCGGTGGTTGCGGCCTGGCTCAAGGAGACCGGAGCCGACTGGGAGAGGACCAACGTCAACGGCGGGGCGATGGCTCTCGGCCATCCGCTCGGTGCGTCTGGTGCCAAGCTGATGACAACGTTGCTGCACGAGATGGAGCGCCGCGGCGCCCGTTACGGTCTGCAGACCATGTGCGAGGGTGGTGGCATGGCCAACGCCACGATTCTCGAACTCATGGACGAGTAGGGCGGATGGTGCAGCTGGTAATCGCCGTCGCAATCGGGGTCGGGATCATTGCGGCGACACTTTGGGTGGTGCGCTTGCTGCTGATACCTCAGCCCGCAGATCCTGATCCCGAGCAGGTGAAGGAGATCGCCGTCGACTATCGCTGTGTGGTTTGCGGGATGCGGCTCACCATCACGCATGCTCAAGAGGAACATCCGGAAGCGCCGCGTCACTGTCGGGAGGACATGGTCGAGGTGCCGTGAGCGGCCTCGACCGATTACACCCCCAGCCGCCGCCTGTTTGGATTGTCCACAACCTGGGGACAATCATTGGGATAACTACAGGCGTGTAATTATCTGTAGTTGAGGGTCATCCCGAATCCGGCGGCGATCCCACCCAGCCCGATTAGCAGCCAGGCATTCGAAGGGCTCCCCGGAAGCAGCGTCACGTAGTTCGAGAGGATTACAACAACACCGAGACCCATTAGGGCAAACATGGTGGCCACATACCAGGTCGGGGAGGGTCCTTTCTCTTGGACCGGGTCAACCCGCTTTGGCGGTGTGGGGCGTCGATTGGCGACCTTCTTGCGCTTCTTTGATACAGGCATGGGCGTAAAGGCTAATACCCATAAGCCGATACTCTCCAATACCGCCGACCGGCACTGAGGTACGCTTTGGCGCATGCGAGGGCCCATTGACTGAAACGCAGGAGGAGACTCGGCAAGCGGGAGACACCGCGGAAGGTGCCGCGCCCGGTTTGGGACGCGGGCTGCGCATTCTTCACAACCTGGGCTGGACCCTGATCTACCTCGGCGTCTTCACGCTGGGTTTTGTTGTCCATCAGCTGTTTGTCACCACTTGGTTCGCGGAGCAGAACCAGCCGGAGCTTGCTCTCGAGCGTCTCGAACAGTGGGAGTCGACCGAGATCTCCGAGGTTGTCGTGGTGCCCGACTCGACAGACCCGGATGATCCCAACGATCCGGGCATTTCCTCAGGGGCAACGGGCTCGACGGGCGACGAGCCCCCCGAGCCGTTGATCCTGAAGGTTGAGTCACCTCCAGATCTCGGGGCTGCGTTTGCCCTGATCCGCATCCCCAAGATCGAGCGGCTCCAAGAGGGCTGGAACGTGGTCGAAGGAGTGCGTACTGCGGATCTGCGCAACGGTGCGGGCCACATGCCGGATACGGCACTCCCCGGTCAACCCGGCAACTCCGTAATCAGCGGGCATCGAACCACTTGGGGTCAACCGTTCCATGAACTCGATGCGTTGGACCCCGGTGACCGCATCGAGGTCGAGACGGCGCTCGGCACACACATCTATGCCGTACGTGAGATCCTGGTCGTCAAGCCGACCGACTTCTGGGTGGCCGATCCGCGTGAAGGTGCCTGGCTGACCCTCACGACGTGCCATCCCAAGTTCTCAGCTCGACAGCGTCTGGTGATTGCCGCCGAGCTCGTCTTTGGGCCCAATGCCGAGGTGATAGAGGTGATGTCATGATCCGTCGTGTCTGGCGCGTGCTGCCCGGACCGCAGTGGGCACGAATCAGTCAAGCCATAGTGCTCACTGCGGTGTTCCTGGTGGTTTTGCACTATTTCTACAGTTGGCTCGGAATTGTTCTGCTCGACCAGGGAGGAACCGTCGGATGAGGGTGCTCGTCATCGACAACTACGACTCCTTCACCTTCAACCTCGTCCAGTACCTCGGAGAGCTCGGTGCCGACCCGATAGTCTTCCGCAACGATGAGTTGGAGCCGGAGGCAGCCCGGAGCGAGCGTTTTGACCGGCTGGTGATATCACCCGGCCCAGGTCGACCGGAAAACGCCGGATACTCGATCGAATTCATCAAGGCCTTCGGTGCAGAGATGCCGACTCTGGGTGTGTGTCTTGGGCACCAAGCCATCGCCGTTGCGTTTGGGGGAAATGTCGATCTGGCCCACGAGCCGCGTCACGGGAAGGTGTCACCGATTACTCACGACGGTCTCGGCATCTTTCGCGATCTGCCCAATCCCTTCGAAGCCACCCGCTACCACTCGTTGGCAACAGTGCGACTACCCGAAGAGCTGCAGGCGGTTGCCCATTCCGAAGATGGGGTTGTGCAGGGCATCCGCCATCGCGAGCTACCCATCACGGGCGTGCAGTTCCACCCCGAGAGCATCATGACGGCCGTCGGCAAGGAGCTCCTCGCCAACTTCCTTCACTCTGGCGTATCTGAGACGCCCATCGGGGCCTGATGTACGCCAGACGTGCTGGGTAGTCTGCGGTTCAGATTACCAACGCGCCGCTTTGTGGCGCACGGGGACAATACGCCTAGCCGCCGTCGTCTCCGCCCCCGTCGTCGGGCGGCTCCTCGGTAACAACTCCGATGGCCGCGGTTACGACCGAGCCGTCATCTATCTCGGTTCCGGCAGCAGGGTCCTGGGACCCGATCAGGCCCTCTAGACCGGAGTCGGGCGGAACCTCAACGGTGCCGACGACGCTGAGCGTAAGACCGACATCGAGCAACCGTGTCCGAGCCTCCTCCTCGGTCAATCCGGTGAGGTCCGGGACCGCCACCTTCACCAACACCCCGAGACGGACCTGTATCTCATCTCCGGCAACTACTTCGGTTCCGGGCGGTGGGTCCTGCGCCGCGATGGTCCCAGCCAACCCGCTGGCTGCGGTTACATCGACTGTTTCGACATCGACCACGATTACCAACCCGCGCTCGCTCGCCAGGGCCTGCGCCTCCTCAACGGTGCGCCCCGTGAGATCGGATAGTGGGAACGGCTCCGGGCCCTGGGATACAAACAGGGTCACCCTCTGGTCGCGCTGTGCTATCTGTGTGGCGGAGGGCTCGGTGCGGGTGACAAACCCTTCGAGCACTTCGTCGGAGTATTCCTGCTCCACGAC
>JARFRN010000020.1 GCA_029287195.1 Acidimicrobiia bacterium
CGCCGGGCCCGCCCGACGTGCCGACGGTGGTCTTCCTCGACGTGGGGCAGGGCGACGCTGTGCTGATCCTTGATCCCAGCGGAGCTGTTGCCCTGATCGACGGCGGAAGGGATCCCACCGTGCTGTGGGAGTCCCTGCGAAGACACGGCGTCGATCACGTCGATCTCGTGGTGGCGACTCATGGAGACGCCGACCACGTCGGCGGGCTGGAAGCAATCGCCGATCATCATCCGATTGGGCGGTTTTGGATCCCGGCGCACCAACCACGTTCGGACATATTGAGCGCCGTGATCGCCTCCGCCGAGGCGCAGGGGGTTCCGACCGGCGAGGTGGGGGCGGGTGCCAGCGCTCGGCTTGGTGACTTTTCCCTCAAAGTGATCGGACCGCTGCGCCGCTACGCCGAGCCCAACGACGGATCGATCGTGCTGATGCTCGACAGTGGGGGAGTATCGGTGCTGCTGCCGGGTGACATCGGGCCGGTTGCCCAGGAGGAATTGCCTGCACTCGCGCCGGATGTGCTTCTCGTGCCTCATCACGGTGCGGCCACGACAGACCTGGAGTGGTTGGCTCGAAGCATGGGCTCCGTGGCTGTGATCTCGGTGGGGGTCAACACTTACGGGCACCCTGATTCCGAGATACTGGCGACGCTGGACAGGGCAGGCGTTGCCGTGCGGATCACGCAGGATGAGGGCGACATTTCGATTCCGTTGCGATGATCTTGTCGGCGCCCAAGGCTACGCTCGGCACCATGAAGCCGTTGGTTGTCATTGCCGGTCCTCGCGCCGTCGGTCCGGGAGAGCGGGACCTCATGATGGAGCAGGCGCATCGCGCCCTGGATCAACTCGGGGTCGATAGCCCCACCCGAATCGACGTGCCTCCCAAAGGCACGACGTTTGACGACAGCTCCGACGGTGCGATGCGCCCTGCGGTCCAGGAGATTGTGCCGGCTCTGCAGAGCGGATCGCTCTTCGGCGGTGCGGACGGGGTGCTCGTAGTCGACGCAGATGAGTTGCTCAAGGCGGAAGCAGAAGTCATCGCAGAACTGCTCGAGCTGTCTACGGCTGGCGAGTCGATTGCGGTTTTCGTAGCAGCCGGTGCGATTCCGGCACCGTTGGGGAAGCTGCTGCGCAACAAGGCTGAGACACTGAAGGTGAATCGGATCACCGAGCGCAGCGCCGGGGAGTGGCTCGGCAAGGCTGCCCGGGATCGTGGTATCCGGCTCGATCGCGATGCGTCGACCATTCTGCTCAACCGTTTTGGGACCAACGTTGCCGCGTTGGGGCAGGCGCTCGACCAGCTCGCCGTGGAGACCAACCAGGTAGATGTCGAGATGGTGCGCAATCGCTTCAAGAACCGTCCCGACGAGCCAATGTGGCACTACGTAGATGCGATCGTTGCCGGAGATCAGGGAACTGCTCTGAGGCGGTTGGCCGACTTCCATCAGCACGGTCACCCGTTGCAGTTGCTGGCATTTCTGCAGAACGACGTCAGGCGGCGCTCGGTGGCTGCAGCAGCACCCGACTACGAGACCTTTGTCGACTGGGACGGTGGTAAGGCTGGATGGGCTATGGAGAAGGTATGGAAGCAGCGCGGCCGTATCAGGGGCTCAGACCTCAAATTGGCGGTCGGGGCGTTGGCGCGAGCCGACCTGCAGCTGAAGACCTCGCCTGAGACGACCCATCGGGTCACTATGGAACGACTCACGGTGGCGATGTGCCGCTGGTACGGCGGAGCCCGACGCCGCTAGCCCTCGTATATCCTCACGGCTTTGAGAGTCATCTTGAAGGTTCCGCCGGGCGCATCGTACGACACCTGATCGCCCGGGATAGCCCCCAGCAGCGCAGAGCCGACCGGGCTGGTCGGAGAAGCGAGGATCATCCCGGGCATCTTGTTCTCTGCGGATGCGATGAAGTAGTCCATCTCATCGCCGTCTTCGTCGACAACGGTGGCGATGGTGCCTACCTCCACCCTGCCCGAGTCCTCGGCATCCCTGACCTCGGAGTTTTCCAGGATGTGCTTGATTTGGCGGATCCTCGCCTCCATCAGGCCCTGGTCGTTTTTGGCCGTGTCGTATTCCGCGTTCTCGCGCAGATCGCCGTGATCGCGCGCTTCAGAAATGCGCTGCTCAATGGCGCGTCGACCCTCTGTGGTGAGGTAATCGAGTTCTTCGCGCAGCTTGGCTTGGGCTGCTGGTGTCAGCCAGGTCGTCTCACTCATTTGGTCCTCAGCCGAGGGTCTTGGCTACCTGCTTGGCGAGGCGCGACTTGCGGCGAGCCGCGGTGCGCTTGTGGAGCAGGCCCTTGCTGGCAGCCATGTCGATGCGCTTCTGGGCGACTCGGAGTGCTTCCTGCGCTGCCGCCGCGTCTCCCGACTCGGCAGTTTCGATAGCGTTGCGGTTGCGTGTCTTCAGCTCGGATCGCGTTGTCCGGTTCTTCAGCCGGGCCGCCTCGTTCTGGCGGTTCCGCTTCTTCTGTGATTCGATGTTGGCCATACGAAATAAACCTCTGGGGGTTGGAGGAACGGCGAAAGAATAGCATCGTGACCGACCGGGTACAATGCCGCTCCTTCCCGGAGTCCAATGACTGATCCAACGCGCATCCGCAACTTCTCCATCATCGCCCACATCGACCACGGCAAATCGACGTTGGCAGACCGCCTGCTCGAATACACCGGTGCGGTAGCCGAGCGCGATATGCGCGAGCAACTCCTGGACACGATGGATATCGAGCGAGAGCGGGGAATCACGATCAAGGCGAACGCGGTCCGGCTCGAGTATCGAGCGGCGAATGGTGAGACCTATACGTTGAATCTCATCGACACTCCCGGTCACGTGGACTTCTCCTATGAGGTTTCTCGCAGCCTCGATGCCTGTGAGGGCGCACTGCTGCTCGTCGATGCGGCCCAGGGCGTGGAAGCGCAGACGCTCGCTAACGCCTACCTCGCTATCGACAACGGTCTCGAGATCATTCCCGTGGTCAACAAGATCGATCTTCCGTCGGCCGAGCCGGAACGAGTGTCCGCCGAGCTACTGGGCATCCTGGGGGGCGATCCGAACGACGTGATCTACGTATCTGCCAAGAGCGGGACCGGGATCGAGCAATTACTCGAGGCGATCGTCGACCGGCTTCCCCCTCCGGGTGGTGTCGCCGAGTCTCCGCTGCGTGCGATGGTGTTCGACAGCTACTACGACACTTACCGCGGAGTCGTATGCTCGATCCGGGTCGTCGATGGTGAGATCAACTCCGGTGAAGCCCTTCGTTTCATGGCAACCGACTTGTCCGACGCCGCAGATGAGATCGGCGTGCTGCTGCCCGGAGCGACGCCCGTGACGCGTCTCGGGCGGGGTGAAGTTGGCTACTTGATCACAGGCGTCAAAGAGATAGATCTGATTCGAGTGGGGGACACGGTCACCGATGCCGCCACGTCGGCGGACGCGCCGCTGCCGGGCTACCAAGAACCAAAACCAATGGTCTTCTCCGGTTTGTTTCCCGCCGACGGTGACGACTTCGAGCGGCTTCGTGAGGCGCTGGACAAACTGCGTCTCAACGATTCGTCACTCGTATACCAGCCGGAGACGTCCCGGGCGCTCGGCTTTGGGTTCCGTTGTGGTTTCTTGGGGCTGCTTCACATGGAGATCGTTCGCGAAAGGCTGGAGCGCGAATATGACCTCGATCTGGTCGCGACCGCTCCATCGGTCGAGTACCGGGCTCACCTCACCGATGGCTCCACCGTGCAGGTTCGATCGCCGCAGGATCTGCCCGATGCCCAGGTCCTCGCCGACATCTCCGAGCCCTTTGTCAAGGTCATGGTGATTACACCATCCGAGTACGTGGGAACAGTCATGGAGCTCATTCAGCAGCGGCGCGGCGAGATGGGCGAGATGACATACCTCACACCGGAGCGCGTCGAACTGCACTACCAGGTTCCACTGGCCGAGATCGTCTTCGACTTCTTCGACCAACTGAAGTCGCGCACCCGCGGCTATGCCTCGATGGACTACGAACCCGGCGATTACCGCCGGTCCGATCTGGTTAGGGTCAACATTCTGCTCAACGGCGTTCCGGTGGACGCCTTCTCGTCGATCGTTCACAAAGAGAGGGCATACCGATACGGGCGGGCAATGGTGGAACGGCTCCGCAGGCTGATCCCGCGACAGCTGTTCGATGTTCCGGTTCAGGCTGCGGTGGGTAGCCGGATCATTGCCCGGGAGACCATCAAGGCGCAGCGCAAAGATGTGACGGCCAAGTGCTACGGCGGGGACATCACCCGCAAGCGCAAGTTGCTGGAACGTCAAAAGGAAGGCAAGCGCCGGATGAAGATGGTGGGGCAGGTGGAGGTGCCGCAAGAAGCCTTCATATCAGCTCTCCGGATCGATGAGTGACCCGGGCGCTCTCGACGCTGCGGCCGGCGAGCGGGCCGCATACATCCACATTCCCTTCTGCCACCGCCGCTGCCCATACTGTGACTTTGCCGTGGTCGATCTCGGCGAGCAACCGACCTCATTCGATCGGTACATAACCGCCCTCGAAATCGAGATATCGATGGAGCCTGAATGGTGCCCGTTGAAGGCGGTGAATCTCGGTGGGGGCACGCCATCGGTGCTGAGTCCCGAGCAAGTGGGCCGAGTCCTCCGATCGCTGGACGATAGTTTTGGGCTGCTCCCCGGCGCAGAGGTCAGCATCGAGGCCAACCCCGAGGACTGGACCGAGCAGCACGCGACCGAGCTGCGTCGGGTCGGTATCAACCGGGTCTCCCTGGGTGTGCAGTCCTTCGATCCATCCGTTCTTGCCTCGCTGGGTCGTGTGCATGACCGTGCCACGGTTGTTGACGCAGTTCGCAACGCCCACCGGGCCGGATACGACGTGGTCAACCTCGACCTGATCTTCGGCACGCCCGTTGAATCAATGGCGTCGTGGCAAGACACCGTTGCCGCGGCAATCGGCCTCGATCCGAACCACTTGTCGGCCTACGCACTCACCGTCGAGTTGGGTACCGCGCTGTCGCGGGCGGTACGCAACGGTGCTCCGGGACCGGACGAGGACGATCTGGCGGACAAATACGAGCATCTCGTTGCGGCGGTCGGCGATCGATTGGCCCACTATGAAGTCTCCAATTGGGCCGAACCCGGGCGAGAGTGCCGATACAATCTGACGACCTGGGGTCAGGGAGAGTACCTGGGGTTCGGCCTAGGAGCGCATGGTCATCGTGACGGCGTGCGCACCCGCAATGTGAGACGCCTCGACGTCTACCTCCGGAGGATCGAAGAAGGTGTCTCGCCCGAGGCTGGAAGGGAAGCGATGGGTGAGTGGGAACGCGAAAGGGAACGCGTCTACCTGGGTCTGCGGCTACGTGCCGGGGTGGAGACGGGAGAGGCCGGCGCAGCGTTGCTCGCCTCCCCGGCCGGGCAGCGCCTCCTCGCGGCAGGAGTCGTGGAGCTGCATGGCGATCGTCTGCTAGTTGCGCAGCCCTTGCTGACTGATGCGGTGGCGCGGGAAGTTCTTGCGCTCGATCCATTCGACTAGGGGCGATGTCTTATCACTCTCACCGGGAGAGTGCTAAATTCGGCTGATGCTCGATGATCGTCGCTCCATCGTTCTGCAGGCCCTGGTTGAGGAGTACATCCGCACCGGACAGCCGGTTAGTTCTCGCGCCGTTCTTCAACACTGCTCTGTGGATGTGTCGAGCGCGACGATTCGCAACGACCTCGCAAAGCTCGAGTCCTACGGATTCGTGACCCAACCACACACGTCGGCCGGGCGGGTCCCTACGCCGGCCGGGTATCGCTATTACGTCGACCATTGCTCACCTACCAAGCTGCGCAACGCTACCCGGGAGCGGATCGAGTCTTTCTTCATGGGGGTCCATGAGGAGCTGAGCAAGCTGCTCAAGCAGACCAGCGGTCTGCTTTCAGAGGTGAGCCATTACCCGGCGGTGGTCATTGGGCCGGGCTTCGGCGATGAGCTCATTCACGGACTCCACCTTGTTCACCTGGGCGGAAACACTGTGCTGGTAGTTACTGTGGGCGCTTCGGGACGGGTGAGCCAGGAGCTGGTCAGGTTGCGGTTTGCTCCAACAGATCGCGAACTCGATGCCACCGAAGCGTTGCTCAACGCCGCCTTTGCGAACACGACCCTTGCAGAAGGGGCGGCCGCCGTCGGCGGGATAACCGACGACCAAGCACCCGATCGGGTGCGCCGCCTCGCCCGCGCCGTTGCCGGTGCGGCGGGCAACACAGAATCAACGACCCGTGAGATGTACGTCGGGGGCGCCAGCCAACTGGCGTCGCTCTGGGAAGATCTCGCCCAGGTGCACACCATGCTGGAGATCCTCGAGCAGGACAGCTATGTGCGCTCGCTGCTCGGTGCCGATGATGAGGGAACGTCGGTCCGGCTGGGCGCGGAAACCGATCTCGCCGACGTTGACTTCGCTGTGGTCTCAACAGCTTTTGACGCCGGCTCCGCCGGTCGAGGCCGGGTTGGTGTGCTGGGCCCGATGCGGATGGACTATCGGCGCACTATTCGTATTGTCGAAGAGGTTGGTGACGGGCTCGAAGACAGCCTGGGCGCATGAAGGACTACTACGACATCCTCGGGGTGGCCCGCGATGCCACCCAGGATGAGATCAAGAAGGCATTTCGCCGACTTGCTCGCGACACGCATCCAGACGCCAACCCGGACGATCCGGCGGCCGAGGCGAGATTCCGCGACATAGCCGAAGCCTACGAGATCCTCTCCGATCCGCAGCGCAGGGCTGCTTACGATCGTGGCGAGCAGTTCGGTGCCGGCGACCTGTTCAGCAGCTTCGGGGGTCTAGACGAAATCCTGCAGCAGTTCTTTGGCGGCGGATTTGGTGGGTTCGGCGGAGGAGTTCGGCGCAGGGGCCCGCAGCGCGGCAGCGATGTCGCCGTGGTTGTCGACCTCGATCTAGCCGAGGCAGCGGTCGGTGTCAGTCGAACGATCGATGTGGCCGCCCCCGATCGCTGCCCGGTGTGTGGTGGAGTCGGCGCCGAACCCGGCCACGACCCACTGCGCTGTACGACATGCAACGGCGCCGGCCAGGTTCAAGTGGCGCGCCAGACGATGCTTGGTTCGATGATGACCGTCACCGAGTGCAGCGTGTGCCGGGGGCGTGGCGAAGTGATCGACACTCCATGCAAGATGTGCAGCGGAGCCGGCCGGATAGATTCAGAGAGGACGCTCACCGTGGAGATTCCCGCCGGTGTCGATGACGGTACTCGACTACGTCTCTCCGGTCGCGGTGGCGTCGGTGAGCGTGGTGCGCCGCCGGGTGACCTGTATGTGCAGGTGCGGATTGCCCCCCACCCCGATTTCACCCGGATCGGCAACGATCTTCATCACAAGGTTCAGATCGGGATCGCCGAGGCAGCACTCGGTAAGACGATCCCGGTGCCTCTGGTCGATGGTTCTGCAACGGAGATCGAGATTCCCGCCGGAACCCAATCTGCAACTGTGTTCCGGCTTGGTAGACAGGGTATGCCGCGGCTCCAGAGGCGGGGTCGTGGAGATCTCCTGATCGAGGTTGAAGTATTGGTGCCCACCGCGCTCGACCCCGAGCAGGAGGATGCGCTGCGGCAATTTGCCGAGCTACACGGTGAAGAGCCGATCGAGAGCAAACGTCGCAAGCGCAAGCGACGGGGGCGCTGACCGTGGCGAAGCACATTCCCCACCTCTACGTACCCGGCCCGTACGCGCCGGGGCGGATTGGAGTTGTCGAAGCGACCCGGGTCCATCTGGAGAAGGTGCTGCGCAACTCAGGGCCTCTCGAGGTTAGCTACACGGACGGTGCGGGTCTCGTCGGGTCGGGGGTCTACTCGGCCGGATGGATTCAACGGGGGCAAGAGTCCGTTCATGAGCGGATCAACCAGGTAACGATCGCTGTTGCTGCCCCGAAGAACAAGAGTCGAGCGCGGTTCGTTGTGGAGAAGCTGGCTGAGATCGGGGTCGCCCGCCTGCTGTGGCTGGAGAGTGCTTTCTCTGAAGGGCGGGTACCCCGCGTTGAGAAATCCGCTTCATGGGCTCAGGCCGCGCTCGAGCAGTCCCGGGGAGCATGGCTGATGGAGGTTACCGGTCCGGTTACCGTCGCCGACGTACCACGTTTTGGGACGGTGCTGCTGGCCGACCGGAACGGCGCCAGCCTCAGCGACATCGATCTGCCTGCAGACGCGGTCCTGTGTGTTGGGCCGGAGGGCGGTTTCGCCCCCGACGAGTTCCTCCAGTCTGTAGCACGAGTCAGCCTCGGTAGGAATGTGCTTCGAGTAGAGACAGCCGCCCTGGTTGGGGCCGCTTTGCTCACACATAAATAGGACGCATAGCGGCAGAACGACTACGGTAAGGGACTAGTCACGGGCGCTGATCCGAAATTGGGGTCCTTGGCCAACAAAAACGAAGACATCTTGGCAACCCTGGGTTATGATGTTGGCCACGCAGAGCGGTCGTGATGAGTTTGCTCTGAGCGGTCCGAGGAGAAGTCATGCCGACATACAACGAGATGGTTGGGAGCAGACTGCGATCCATCCGCAGGCAGCGTGGTCTATCGCTGCAGGATGTACAGAAGCTGTCCGATCAGGAGTTCAAGGCCGCCGTTCTCGGCGCCTACGAGCGCGGCGAGCGGAGTCTCTCGCTGCCCCGCCTGCAGCGCCTGGCTCAGTTCTTCAGCGTACCGATCATGCAGTTGCTGCCTCAGGATGATGGCCCCACGCCTAATCCGGCCGCCGATGGTGTCACCATCGACCTGAATCAAGTCGAGCGTCTCTCCGGTCAGGACGGCCAGGTAGTCGAGAGGTTCTTGCGAGGTATCCAGATGCTCCGGCAGGATTTCAATGGACGCGTCCTGACGATTCGGGCCAACGATCTGCGGATGCTGGCCATGCTGCTCGACCAATCCGAAGAGGGGTTCAGCGAGCGTCTCACCGAGCTGGGCGTCACCTCAGACGGCGAGTAGGCATCTCGACCCGAAAAAACCTCGCCACCTGGCGGATTTTGCCATGCTGTATTCCCCTTGCCAGGTGCCACCGATATACTGCTTTTCCGCGAACCATGTTCGCCCTTTCCCAACGATGAGTGCTTTGTCGTGACAACCCCCCCTGCAACCCAGATGCGCATTCGCGTACCCAGCAACCATCTCATGGCGGACCTGCTCGGCGAACGCGACGCCTACCTGCTTCAAGTAGATGAGGCCTTTGCCGATACGCGAATAGTCGCCCGCGGCAACGAGATCGTCATCGAGGACTTCGGTGATCCCGACACAGGGGAGATGGTGCAGACCGTATTCGACGAGCTACTCATCTTGATCCAGGAGGGGGAGTCGCTCGATCAAGATCGTGTGGCGCGGGTCATCGACATGGTCAAGCGGGATGTGCCTTCTCCCTCCGGAGTCTTTACCGACTCGATCAAGGTTGGGCGGGGTAAGCACGTAAGACCGAAGACACACGGTCAGAAGAAGTACGTGGACGCGGTCCGCGAGAACACCATGATCTTCGGAATCGGGCCGGCCGGTACCGGCAAGACATATCTGGCGATGGCATGTGCAATCGAGGCACTGCAGTCTGGCTCGGTGCGGCGAATCATCCTTACCCGTCCTGCGGTGGAGGCTGGGGAGCGGCTGGGGTTCTTGCCGGGGGATCTCACGGCCAAGGTGGACCCCTATCTGCGTCCCCTATATGACGCTCTCTACGAGATGCTCGGTCCGGAGGAGACGGCTCGGCTGATGGAGCGGGGAACTATTGAGATAGCTCCGCTCGCTTATATGAGAGGCCGAACGCTAAACGATGCGTTTGTCGTGCTCGACGAGGCACAGAACACCTCACCAGAGCAGATGAAGATGTTCCTAACGAGGTTGGGTTTCAACTCGAAGATGATCGTGACCGGCGATATCACGCAGGTTGACTTGGACGGAGGCAGGACTTCGGGTCTGCGGACCATCCGGCGAGTGCTGCGCAACATCGGCGGGATCTCGTTCATCGAACTCACCGGTGACGATGTGGTTCGGCACCGGATTGTTGCTGCCATCGTCGAGGCCTACCGCAGGTACGAAGAGAAGAGGCGGGAGCAGGACGCGTGAGCTTCTTCCGGCGCTACGCCATGCCGCTCAATCTGCTGGTGATTGCGGTTACGATCGTCTTCGTGGGCGCTTCCTTGGTCGTCGGCCGCGCTGCCGCCGCTGAGCCGGTTGAGATCGCGGCCGGATTGCCGTCTCCCGAGGACTACATCGCGACGCAGACGATCGAAATCACGGATGAAGCCGCCACAGAGGCGGCAAGGGAGGCGGCCCGGCAGAACACGCCACGCGTGTATTCGATCAGCCCCGAGGTAGCGCTGCGGGTGCGAAACGACATCGCAGGGTTCTTCGAGAACCTGGAGGAGTTGGCGTATCTGACCCCCCAAGAGGCCGAACTCGTCGCGGAACGGTCGCAGCTCCAGCAACTGGTCGACGAGATCATTGCAGGAATCGACGGCGCGGAAG
>JARFRN010000060.1 GCA_029287195.1 Acidimicrobiia bacterium
ATGTGGAGCGCTTCCCATGTCTTGGCGTCGAGACTGGGATCCTCCGAATAGCCCGTAGGGGCCACGCCCACCAACTGTGCCGAGGTAACCGAGTCTGCGGTGGCGAAGAGGGTTACATCGACACCACGCGAGACGAGGCCCTCCGTCAGCAGGGAGACAAACTGCTCCCAAGGCCCGTAGTGTCGCGGTGGAACCCGCCACGAGATCGGGGCAAGCACTGCGATCCGCATTGGATCCGACTTGACTCGAGCGGATTTCACAAGATCAGGAGATGAACCGCTGACCCGCTATCGGCGGCCGAAGGCCCGATCCACCGATTGGTTGGCATCGCTGCCATGGGCGGCTTTCTTCGCCTTCTTGTCTAGGCGCTTCTCCTTGAGACTCCTTGCGGGGGCCTTCTTGCTGCTTCTGCCACCCTTGTCTTTTGTTCCCATCAGTGCCTCCCGGCCGGCCACCGAAAGGCGGCCATTTGCCATTGTCTCACAACCTACCGCCAACCACACTGCCGACAGCGGTCGGCTAGATGCCATCGTCCGGACCGCGGCCTCCCGACGGACTGATCCCGCTCGAAGCCCGCACCACCCCCGATCCCTAGATATGCCTGTAATCCACCTGGGCTTTCGCGATGATCTGGAAGTCGCGTTTCCGAGGGTTGGGGAGGTCGGGTGATGTCCTACCGGCTACTGAGGGTGGCGGTGTTGCTGGGGGAGCCTCGGAGTGGACGTTGTTAACACGCGGCTTGCTACCTATGACAGCTTGTGCTGCTGGAGACCGTTTTCCTGCTCTTGCGTGTTGAGTTGGTG
The DNA here is from genome assembly GCA_029287195.1 of Acidimicrobiia bacterium. Classification (GTDB taxonomy): domain Bacteria; phylum Actinomycetota; class Acidimicrobiia; order Spongiisociales; family UBA5794; genus JAAETI01. The sequence goes on from JARFRN010000060.1 coordinate 804, forward strand.
GGGTGCAGGTCGGTTCGTTTCCCGGTGAGGGGAAGGAACCACAATGACAACCATAGAAGCCAGGTTGATGCCGGCGGTAGTGACACCGGCTTTCGATTCGTTTGCGGTGCGGTAAGCGATCGCCGGTTTCTTGGCCGGCTACGGCGAGTCGACCCGGGAGGCATACAGTCTGGATCTGCGCCAGTGGCACCAGTGGCTTTCGTGGTGTGACAACCACGACCTCAGGGTGTACGAGGTCAAGCAGGCCCACATCGAGTTGTTCGCTCGCAGCCTCGAACGCGAGGGTAAGGCGAGAGCGACGGTGGCTAGGCGGTAGTCGACGATTGCGGGGTTCTACCGGTACTGCTTTGAGGAACAGCTGATACCGGTGTCGCCGGCGGCGCATGTGAGGCGGCCTCGTCTCGACTTCGAATCGCACGCCACCGGGTTGGATCGCAACGAACTGGGCATGTTCCTGGTCCAAGCCGGTCTCGCCGGGGGCCGCGACCACGCCCTCGCGTGTCTGCTGGCGCTGATCGGGCTCCGGATCTCCGAAGCGCTCAACTCCGACATCGAGCATCTCGGGATAGGACGCGGGCATCGGACGCCGACGATCACTCGCAAGGGCGGCAGGCTCGCCAGGATCCCCCTCGCACCCCGAATCGCCCGCGCCGTCGACCTATGTGTTGGGCAAGGTGAAGAGGGCGATCTTCTTGAACCGAGACGGCACCCGACGACTGGACCGGCACGCAGCTACCCGGATCGCGAAGCGCCTGCCCCGACGGGCGGGGATCGAGAAGACGATCTCGCCGCACTCGTTTGTCACCGCCGCCCTCGACGCCGGCGTCGCTCTCCGAGACTGTCCAGGAGCCGCATCGCACGCCGACCCGCGCACCACGCTACGACCGGGCCCGGCAATCCCTCGACCGACACGCCACCTACATCGTCGCCACCTACCTAGTTGGAGCCAGCCGCTGACAAGAGACTGAGCCGCTACCACGCAACTTGCGACTCAGTACATCCGCAAGCCGCGCCAACAACTCGTCGATGCCGCCGCTCGCCAACTCTGGCAACTGTTCGTGACGACGTTGCGGCACGCTTCCGTGCATTTATGGTGAGCCTCGACGGCGAGGGTCCAGTGGCCCGTTCCCCGAGGACGTTCGGATCTATCCCCACCTGCGACGGCACGTCGATACTGTCTCTGTGAGTTCAAAGGATGTTGAATCGATTTCTCTTGAATCGAGGGCCGCAGTCTTCTCTGCTCTGGGAGACCCGACCCGGCTGTCCATCCTCGACATGCTCGCCGACGGGGAGCGGTGTGTGTGCGATATTCAGGACGACCTCAACGTCGCCCCAAATCTGTTGTCCTACCACTTGCGGGTACTGCGCGAAGCGGGTCTGGTGGAAGCAAGCCGGCGGGGTCGCTGGATGGATTACCGGATTTCGGCTGATGCCGGCCGCGCTGTCTGCAACGGCTTACCGTCCGGGTTCGCCGAGCCGGTCGTGCAGTGACCACGTCAACCGGGGCTCGTGTCTATGCCGGCGTTTGCGATCGACGAGCAGGTCGTCATGGCAGCTCCGGCGCCTTTTGTGGCCGAGCCCGCCGACCTGACCCGGGCACCGCATCATGACCTACCGTGCCGTGACCGCTGAGGAGCGCGTACTCGAGCGTCTGTCGCTGCTGGACCGATTCCTGCCAGTCTGGATCGGTGCGGCAATGGTGGCCGGCCTGCTGCTCGGTCGTCTCATCCCGGAGCTGAACGATTGGCTCGATGCGGTCAAGATCGGCACGGTGTCGCTCCCTATTGCGATCGGTCTGCTGGCGATGATGTATCCGGTGCTCGCCAAGGTCCGCTATTCCCAAATCGGGGAGATCGCCACGGATCGCAAACTCATGGTCACGTCACTGGTCCTCAACTGGGTGATCGGACCGGCGCTCATGTTCGCTCTTGCCTGGATTATGCTCCCCGACCTGCCCGAGTACCGGACCGGGCTGATCATCATCGGGCTGGCTCGATGCATAGCGATGGTGCTCATCTGGAACGATCTCGCCTGTGGGGATAGTGAGGCAGCAGCCGTCCTGGTCGCTTTGAACTCTGTGTTCCAGATCGTGGCCTACTCGGTGCTCGGCTACTTCTACCTACAACTCCTGCCCGACTGGCTCGGTCTGGATACGGCCACGCTTGATGTCACGATGTGGGAGATTGCCAAGATCGTGCTCGTCTTCCTAGGGATCCCCCTCGCTGCCGGCTATTTGACCCGCCGCTGGGGAGAGAAGGCCAAGGGTGTCGAATGGTACGAGAGCCGGTTCCTTCCCCGCATCGGGCCGTGGGCCCTTTACGGGCTGCTGTTCACGGTTGTGATCTTGTTTGCGCTCCAGGGCGAAACGATCACCAGCCAGCCGTTCGACGTCGCCCGGATCGGCCTGCCGCTGCTGATCTATTTCGCTGTCATGTGGGCAGTCTCCTTCGCGATCGGGCTCTGGTTGCGCCTCGGCTACGAGAAGAACACCAGCGTTGCGTTTACCGCTGCCAGCAACAACTTCGAACTCGCCATCGCCGTCGCCATCGGCGTCTTCGGGGTCACCTCAGGAGAAGCACTCGCCGGCGTCGTGGGCCCGCTCATCGAAGTCCCGGTTCTCGTCGGCCTCGTCTACGTCGCACTGTGGGCTCGGCGGCGGTTCTATTCGGAGGCAAACGAGGAGTCCGTTTGAATTGCTACGACTGCAATCTCGATGGTCGTGACCAGCCGGCGATTGCCACATGCCCCGACTGTCACACGGGCATCTGCATCGATCACGCGATCGAGTCACAAGACCATCTCACGCCGGCGCCTGCGGTCTTCCGAAGTAGATCCATCCGCCCGAAACGACGTCTCTGGTGCCGGATATTGAGCAAGGCGAGAGCAGCTGCTGCTCGACCCGGGTAGACATGGCGGTGCAGATGCCGTACCCAAGCTGGCGGAGCGCCAGTACCTAGCAGCGTTGTGGAAGGGCAGCGTGCCGAGCCGGGAGGAAGCTCGCCGAGCCCGACATGTCATACAGTGGGAACTGTGCCACTGGTATCGGCCCCGTCGTCGGCGAGGAAGATGTGTCCTAGCGGTCCATGGTCACCATGATCGACAAGTGCCCGAGATGGACCTGCGTCGCTCTGGGTGTGCGCCTGGGCGATCAAGAGCGAGGCACAGGTGTGTCGAAGGTGGCGATCCGAAGTCCTTCAGGCTTTTCGGCTCGTTTGGACGGACTCGTTGTATCCAAAATCGAGGTCTGTTCGTCTTTATCAACGTAAGCGCAAGGCACTCTGAGAAGGAGTCATCGATGTCATTCATCAACGAAGCCAGCTGGGACCGCATCGCCCGAGTGGTTCTCGGCGCCGGCCTCATCTTCCTCGGGTTCTCTGGCACCATAGAGGGCGGGTTCGGTACGTTCCTCGGAATCCTGGGATTCGTTCCCCTCATCACGGGCCTGGTTGGTTGGTGTCCGCTCTATGCGATCTTCAATTACCGCACCAACAACGAAGTCACCAAGGAAACTGCAGGAATCTGAGTAGTCGCCGTGTCTGATCTCGCTGAGTACACCAGGCCAACGCTGATCGAGGTCATGGCTCCGCACTGTGTCGAGTGTCGGGCGATGCGGCCCGACCTCGACGCGGTAGCCGCGCAAAACGCAGACTCGGTAGACCTGGTCGTGCTCGACGCCACCGAGGACATGGACCGGGTAGCTCCGCTGAAGGTGCTCGGCACACCTACGCTGATCGCCGTGAGCAATGGTGTGGAGGTTGCCCGTTTCACGGGGCGCAGATCCCGTTCCGAGCTATCCGAGCTCTTTGCGGCCGTCGCTGTCGGGAGCGCCGATACGATTCCTTCGACCAGCCGGGAAGACCGGATTGTATGGGGGGCCGGTGGCCTGCTGCTTGCCGGCGCCGGCTTGCTCAGCGGACCGGCCTGGATTCTCGTTGTGCTTGGCGTGGGCCTCGCCGGGTATGCATCGCTGCGGTCGGTGGCGGGCTGATGTTCGCCACGGCGGATCTCGGCGACCATCTCGATGACCTCTACCGATTTGCTCTTGCGATCACCCGCAACCCGGATGAGGCGAGCGATCTTGTACACGACACGGTCGTGCGGGCTATCGAACGGCGAGATCAACATCGCGATGTCGGGTCGCTCGGAGCCTGGTTGCGGCGCATCCTTCACAACCTCGCAATCGATCGGGCGCGCCGCTCGTCACGCGAAGTCGTCGTGGAGGAAGTCGAGGAGAAGTGGCAGGCCGACGAATACACCGTGGATCCGGCGATCGTCGCCGAGCGCGCCCAGACGAGAGAGGAACTGGAGGACGCGCTTGTCCGCCTCCCCTTCGCCTACAGAACCGTGGTCGTTCTCCACGATGTCGAGGAGTGGAGGGTGCGCGAGATCGCCGAAGTGCAGGGGATCTCGCTACCGGCGGCCAAACAGCGCTTGCGTCGCGGTCGGATGATGCTCGTAGCGGCGCTGGCCGAAGGCAACGAGCGGCGCATGATGCTGAAGGAGGTACCGATGAGGTGCTGGGACGCCAGAAAACATGTCTCCGACTATCTCGACGGTGCCCTCGAAGAGAGCATTGCGCTGATGGTGGAGAGCCATCTCGAAGCCTGCCCCACCTGTCCACCTCTCTACGCCGCGCTCGTCGATGCGCACCGCGGGCTCACCGCGCATCGCGACCCCGACTCGGTGATACCCCCCGAAGTTCGCGAGAGGATCCTGGCCCTTCGCTGAACCCTCAGTCCCCGCCGTCGTCGTCGCCAGCGGTTGCGTTGTCGTCACCGGCGGGGGCGTGGTTGTAGCCGTCGTCGAAACCGCGGCTGTCGAGGTCGGGTGCGCCGACCGTCGCGGTCTTGTCAACGCCGGGTCTCTGAGAACGGCTACATGCGGTCCCATGCCGGACCAGATCAAGCTTCTCGCTCCTGATCATCCGGATGTGGACTTCGTTCGTGTTGAGATCTACACGGGGTTCAACGAGTCGGGCTTCGTGCCGGACGGCGATCACCTGGCTCCGGTGTCATCTCAGATCGCTTCGAGGCTGTAATGGATCCGGCCGAGTTGGTGAGGGCGCTCAGATGAATGCGATAATTGCGCTTCGGCCCTTATTGGAGTAGCCATCGCTCAAAGCACCGACTTGGACACGCAGCAGACGCGTCTGCATCGCACAGCACTGCGGCTCGAATACGCCACGATTGGCTGGAACGTCGGCGAGGCGTTTCTGACGATCGCGCTCGGCGCTGTTGCATCATCGCTTGCGTTGATCGGTTTCGGGACCGTATCCGTCGTCGAGGTGTTCGCCTCTGCAGTGGTGGTTTGGCACCTCATGCCTGGCCATGGTGCAGCGGATTCGGCCCGAACTGCAAGGGCGCACCGGCTGGTAGCCATCGCGTTTGGGGTGCTGGCGATCGTCCTGGTGGTCGCCGGTGTTCGCGACCTCGTGACCGGCCGACGCCCTGATGAGTCACCGTGGGGAATTGCCTATCTTGCGGTAACCGCACTGGTGATGTTTGGACTGGCGATCAGCAAGCGCAGGATCGCCGACAGACTGGATTCATCGCCGCTCCGCTCAGAGGCAACAATGACGCTTTTGGACGGGGCGCTGTCGACGGCGACCATGCTGGGTCTTGCACTGAACGCAGCTTTCGGCTGGTGGTGGGCGGATCCGGCTGCCGCCCTGGTCGTGGCCGGCGCAGCCGCAAACGAAGCCCGGGAAAACTGGCTCGAAGCAAAGGAGCCCGACATTCCCGGATAGATTTGTGGGCGCGTGCCGCAGGGGACGGCCGGGACTGAGATGAGATTGGCGGTTGTGTTCTGCATGGGTAGCGTCACGATGTGGAACGTCTGAAGTCGTTTGTGAGGCTCAACCGAGCAGCGGTCGTTACGGCAGCGATCACCGTCGGCCTGGCTTGGCTGGCATTCCCGTTCCTCATCGGACTCAACGGAGTCGTTGGTGCCGTCCTGGCTGGGTTGGTGATTGCCGCAGCGTTTGGCATCTACCGGCTGCTGACCGGCACTGATGTCGCCTGGCACGAGCAACTGGCCCCCGGGCGGTTGGCGTTCAGCGCTATTGCCGGCCTGGTAGTGGTTGGGCTCGCCATCCAGGTGATTCCCTTCGGATGGGATCGATCCAATCCGCCGGTCACGGCCGAGCCCAACTGGGACTCACCCCGGACCAGAGGGCTGGTGGTCCGGGCTTGCTTCGATTGCCATAGCAATGAAGTCGACTACCCCTGGTACTCCAAAGTCGCACCTATGTCGTGGGCCGTGCAGTTGCATGTCGATCGGGCACGATCTGAGGTGAACTACTCCGAGTGGGACAAGCCGCAAGACGAGGCCGACGAGTCTGCTGAGGCAGTCATCGACGGTGAGATGCCACCGGCGTACTACACGCGGTTTGCGCATCCCGAAGCGAGGCTGAGCGACGTTGAGCTCCAGCAGTTGATCGCCGGTCTCGAAACCACGTTTGCATCGGGCGACGGAGATGAAGGGGAGGAGGAGGAGGAAGAAGAAGAAGACGACGACTGACCCAGAGGAGGTCGGGCACCAAAACCCAACTCCTGGGCGATGGGCTCGAGCCAAAACGGGGAGCGATCACCCGTTGCTACATAAGGCTCTGGAAGAGCCGGCGTGGGGTTCGCTGGTGCGGTACGGCTAGGGCACCGCGATGTCGAGTGCCTGATCGAGATCGGCGATCAAGTCGGTGACGTCCTCAATCCCAACGGAGTAGCGCACCAGGCTCTCCGGAATACCCATAGTGGCTCTTTCCGCGGCGGTCATCTCCACATGGCTCGTCGTCCCCGGGGGACCGGCTACCGTCTCGACGGCGCCCAAGTTGGCTGCGAGGTGAGCCAGTTCGAGGCGGGGGAGCACCTGCTTGACCGCGTCCAGCCCGCCGCGGATCGAGAATGCCAGCACCCCACCAAACCCCTTCATCTGCCCGGCGGCGATTTCGTGACGGGGGTGTGACTCCAACCCGGGGTAGAAGACCTGCTCCACTGCCGGATGTGCATCGAGATGGCGGGCAATCGTCAAAGCGTTCTGGTTCTGCCGCTCGATGCGGAGATGAAGCGTCTTGACGGACCGTTGCAGCAGATAGGCGGCAAAAGGTCCGAGCGTCGCCCCGTTGATCTCGCGGTAGTGAAAGATCTGCTCGATGAGTTCTCGGCGGCCACACACGACCCCACCCAGCGCGTCGGCGTGTCCACCGAGAAACTTGGTGGCCGAGTGCAGCACCAAGTCGGCGCCCAGCTCCAGTGGCCTTTGGTTGATCGGCGTCGCAAAGGTGTTGTCGACGATCACGACTGCCCCGACGGCCCGCCCGGCGGCAGCCAGTCGCTTCAAGTCCAATATCTTGAGCGTCGGGTTGGTCGGCGACTCGAGATAGACCACGCTGCAGCCTTCGGCAATCGCAGCCTCGATTGCATCGCGGTCGTCCGTCGATACCAGTTCGACATCTACCCCGTCGCGGGGGAGGAACTCCAGGAACAGCTTGGTAGTGCCGCCGTAGGTGTCGGTGACGGAGACTACGCGGTCGCCCGGTCCCAACAGCGTGCGCAGCGTACCGGAGATTGCCGCCATGCCGGTGGCGAAAGCCGTGGCCGTTTCGGCCCGCTCCAGTGCAGCGATGCGGCGCTCGAAGACGGCAACCGTGGGGTTGGTGTTGCGGCTATAGATGTGGCCTGGCTCTCGACCAACCGCCACCGCAGTCCATTCGTCGACATCCCGGTAGCCGAAACTGACCGTCTGTGCGATGGGCACCTGGGTGGAACGCTCCCATAGCGGGTGATCCTCGCCCGCCCACACCGATATCGTCCCGTCTCCATATGTCACTTTGTTCCTCCTCACGACGCCGTCACGGTACCCGAAGGTACCCTGCGTGGTGAGATGGACGGCGATCAGATTGCACAGCGGGCTCTAGACCTCGTTGCCACCCCTTCGGTTACTGGGAACGAGCAAGCCGCCATCGACATCGTTGCCGAGTGGCTGGAACCGGTCGCCGATGAAATGGACGCCTGGATTACTCCGATGGCAGAGCTGGCAGCAGATCCGGCATACCCAGGCACGGAGATCGAGCGAAAGACCGTCCCCGTAGTAGCCGCCCGCATTACCGGCGATCGCCCGGGACCCACATTGGTGCTGACCGGTCACGTCGACACCGTACCGATCGGGGACACCCAACGTTGGTCCCGCAATCCGCTGGGGGAGATCGAGGACGGCATCCTCTACGGTCGCGGCGCAGCCGACATGAAGGCGGGGCTGGTGGCTGCGGTTGAGGCCTTCACACTGTTGGCCGCTGAGAGAGACTTCGCCGGCGAGCTGCGTCTGGTGGCGGTGCCGGGGGAGGAGGACGGCGGCACGGGGACCCTGGCAGCGGTTCGTCGTGGCTGGACCGGCGACTACGTGATCATCGCCGAGCCCACATCGGCTGCCGGCGCGCTGCAAATCGTCGTTGCTCACGGGGGTGCGCTGACCTTCTCGATCGGGGTCGAAGGGCGGTCGGCTCACGCCGCTACCCGGCGCCTCGGTGAGTCCGCTCTCGACCACTTCTGGACGGTGCACCAAGCGCTGCGTCGGCTGGAGACGGAACTCAACGAGTCGGAAGCCGACCCGACTATGGCAGCCCTGGATCTGCCCTACCCGACCACTGTCGGCATTGTGCGCGGCGGGGTGTGGGCCTCCAACGTGATGGAGCAACTGACCGCCGAAATCCGGGTGGGGGTGACCGTCCACGAGACCATCGCCCAAGCCGAGGAGCGTTTCGAGCGGGCGCTGCGAGAGGCCGTTTCCGGTGATCCGTGGTTCGATGCACACCCGCTCCGGATCGAGCGCACCGGAGCGGCCTTTGGCTCATCGCGGATCGATCCGGCCCACCCGCTGGTGACAACGCTCCGGGCGGCCGCAGCCGATGTCACCGGCGCAACCCCGCCGACGATCGGCGTGCCTTATGGCTGTGACATGGCGCTATGGATTCGTGAGGGGAAGGCGGCCACCATCGTCTTCGGCCCGGGTGATGTGCGCCACGCGCACGCGGTGGACGAAAGGGTCAGCTTGCAGCAGGCAGCCGCCGTCGGGCGCGTTCTGGCCGATGCAGCTCGCCGCATCCTGCACTAGGGAATCGATCCCGACGCTCGACTGTTGCAACCCCGACGGACGGGAATCGGAGGCGGAGCATGGCAACTGACTGGACATTCAACGGCACCTGGCGGTACGGACCGAAGTGGTTCGACAGCGCGAACGGTCGAATGCACTACGTGGACGAAGGCCCGCGTGACGGCAAGCCGGTGGTGATGATGCACGGCAATCCGACTTGGGGCTATCTGTACCGCCACTTCATCGGACCGTTGACGGAGGCTGGATATCGGGCCATCGTTCCCGACCATCTCGGTTTTGGGCGTTCTGACAAGCCGGACCAACCGGAGCTCTACACCATCAAGCGCCACGCCGAGCGTCTCGATAATCTGCTCGAGTCGCTCGACCTGCGCGATGCCACGGCGGTGGGTCAGGATTGGGGAGGCCCCACCGTGCTCCACTGGGCTACCCAGCACCCGGAGCGAGTGCGATCGCTGTTCATCCTCAATACGTTTGCCCACCGGCCACGAACTGACGTCGAACTACCGTTGCCGCTGAAGCTCTTTCAAACAAGGGGAGTTGGTGAGGTCCTGGTCAAGGGTCTTCACGTGTTCGTGCGTGGGATGGTTTTCCGCGCTGGTGTTGTGCATCGCGATCGGTTGACCCCCGACGTGAAACGCGCCTATCTCGCCCCGCATCCCACTTTCGCCAGCCGAACCCCGATACTGGTGTTTCCTAGGGAGATCCCAGCCGGGCCCCACGGCGAGGTATCGGACCACAATGCTCAGGTCGAGGCGGGATTGGCGGAGCATTTCCGCACAAAACCCGTGAAGATCATGTGGGCGATGAAAGACATCGCATTCACACCGGAGATGGTCGACCAGTTGTGGCTGAAGACCTTCCCCGACGCCGAGGTCGAACACATCGCAGACGCCGGGCACTATCTGCAGGAAGATGCTCACGAGCGGATCGTCCCGGCACTGGTTGAGTTCTTGGAGCGCTAGCCGGCCGCTAGAGCTCCATCTCGAGGTTCCACACCTCGATGTCGGTACCTGCGGCGTCAGTTGTTGAGGTGCCGACGATCGTGAACCCGCATCGCTCATAGAAACGCAGTGCCCGTTTGTTGCCGGTCTCGGTGCTGACGGTCATCTTGCGATACTCGTTCTCACGGGCTGAGTCGGCGGCAGCGCGGAACAACGCAGAGCCGACCCCACCGCCGATCAGCGACCGCAGCACAATCACTCCGGCTAGTTCGATGGCCTCACCCATGAGGTGGCGGGTGGCTGCAAACCCGACAACCCGGTCGTCGACCCATGCGATGAACATGCGACGCTGCGGTCCGCCGAGCCTGGCCGCGATGGCCTCCGGAGCGGCGATTTCGGCGATCACCTCCTTGGTAGCCCCGGCGAAGCCAGGCGCTTCCGGCCCCGCCTGCCGCCAGGCTTCTTGGAAGAATTCCGCAATGGCGGCAACATCGTCTGTGGTGGCTTCGCGTACTGCAACGCCGCCTGTCATGGCTGCTCCGGAGATGGGACTTCGAGCATACAAGGTCGCGAAATCCGCGTTTCTGTCAGGGGGCACGGATAACGTGACGGCATGCTGTCGCAGAGAGATGTCAGAGTTCTCGAATTCGAGAGTGCGTGGTGGCACTACCCGGAACCGAAGGACCGCGCCATACGTGAATACGTTGGGATGAGCGCCACCCGCTATTACCAGGCGTTGCGGCGGTTGGTAGACGACGACGATGCGGCCAAGGAATACCCGCTCGTGATCCGCCGGCTGCGCAAGATGCGCCGGGAGCGGCGGGAAGCGTTGGCGCGTCGGCTCGACTCCACGGTTGGCTGATGTCGCAATCCACCCCGGCTGCGCCGGTCGAAGAGGTACAAGAACCGGGGCCACAGCGCGATCTGAATGCCCTGATCACCAGAGTCGGCATCGCCGCATGGAGCATCGTCGGCGGCCTGGTGTTGATCTGGATTCTGCTATGGGTGCTCATTCGCATCGACGTGCTGCTGGCGCCGGTCGTTCTATCTCTGGTGACCATTTACGTTCTGAACCCGGTCGTCAACTGGTTGTCGGCTCGTCGCATGCCCCGCGTCATCGCGGCATTTCTTGCCTTCATGCTGCTACTGGGTGCTTTGGTACTGTTCGGCTTTGCGGTAGCACCCGCAGTGACATCGCAGGCATCGGAACTGGCCAACAGCTTCCCCGAGATCTACGAGGATTCCGCAGCCGAAATCGAGGACCTGATCGCCAGCCTGGGTTTCGACGGTGTCGACCTTTGGTCCTATGAGCGGTTGCAGGAGTTCCTGCAGGACCCGGATGCTCAAGACCAGATCCTATCCGTCGTTTGGGATCGGCTCGGGCAAGTGACCACCGGTCTTCTGGAGACGATCCTCGTCTTCTTCTTGGCGCCGGTCGTTGCGTTCTACGTGTTGATCGACCTACCCCGGGTCCGCAAAGAGGCGATCTCGCTGATTCCAGATCGCCACAAGGAAGAGGTGCTCCACGTGTCACGCCGCCTCGGTGGAGCCATCGGCGGATTTCTACGCGGGCAGGTCGTGGTTGCGATCATCGTCGGCGTGATGACCAGTATCGGATTCCGGATCATCGACCTCCAGTTCTGGCTCATCATCGGAATGATTGCCGGCTTTCTCAACATCATCCCCTTTGTCGGACCGTGGGTTGGAGGCATCCTCGGGGTGACGGTCGGGTTTGTCACCGCCGATGTGACGACGGCGATATGGGCCGGCGTCGTTGCCCTGGTGGTCCAGCAACTCGACAACCACCTCATCAGCCCGAACGTGTTGCGAGCGACGGTAAGCCTGCATCCTGCCGTGATCATCCTGGTTCTCGTGCTCGGCGGCGCCATCGGCGGCATCTGGGGTGTGCTGCTGGCTGTTCCGGTTACCGCGATTCTCAAGATCCTCGCCGGGCACTTCTGGCGAACGCGGGTGCTCGGTCAGTCTTGGGAGGATGCGCTCGAGGCAATGGCCGAGTCATCCCAACCTCCTGAGACCCTCTATGAGGCAATCCGCGAGTCGCTCGAGGACGAGCACGAAACCGAAGCCGTGAGCGAGGCCGGAGTCGATACCGATGGCGGCATCCAGGACGAATAGCGGAGGTCTCGACAGTGCTTGATCTCGTTCTTGGCGCTGCGCTGGTCATGCTTGCTATCTACGGATGGACGCAGGGTCTGGTGCGGGCGGTCATGAGTCTTGCCGTCCTGGTTGTGGGAACGGTTGTCTCCTTTCGCATCTCCGGGCCGTTGGGCGAAGTGATCGCCGATATGTCGGGAGCATCACCAGATGCGTCCCGCATGTTTGCGGGCTTTGCCATATTCATGCTGGTCACTATCGCAGCCGCCATCTCGAGCAGAATCCTGCATCTCGGCATTCGCTTTCTGCCGGGGGTTTCGACGCTCAACCGGGCTGCCGGTGCCGCACTCACGCTGGGTGCTGCCGCCCTCGTAGGCACCATCGTGCTCTCGCTGGCGACAGTTGCCCCCTTGCCAGAGGCCCTTGCCGACGAGATCGACGGATCGCTCGTGGCCGAGACTCTCACCGAGCCTGATGGAGTTCCTCAGCAGGTGCTTGCGGTGCTGTCGGGGGACAGAGTGGTCGAGTTGAACCTGCGCATTCGAGAGTTGACCGGGGACCGCAGTGCCGTCGCTTCGCCATCCCTTCCGGTGGTCGTGCCCCCGTCAGCCGCTGGGGAACTCAGCAGGTTGCCCGCCGCGGAGGAGGAAATACTGCGCATGCTGAACGAGGAGCGGGTGGCGCAGGAAGCCGCACCCGTTGTGCGCTCGAGTGGGCTGGACCAAGTTGCGTTCGAGTTGGCAGTGGAGGGGTACAGC
>JARFRN010000063.1 GCA_029287195.1 Acidimicrobiia bacterium
GCCCTGGGCCGGCTGCGCGATTTCGTCGACAACGTGCTTCCCATATTTGGCCCTCACGAAGACGCCATGCTCGACGGGGAGTGGAAGATGGCCCACTCGACGCTCAGCCCCTACTTGAACCTCGGTCTGCTCCATCCTGCAGAGGTGTGCAACGCCGTGGAACTTGCCTATCGAGGAGGAAAGGTTCCTATTCAGTCGGCCGAGGGCTTCATCCGGCAGGTGATCGGATGGCGAGAGTTTGTGTGGGGGGTCTATTGGCGGTGGATGCCCGACTATGCGACCGGGAATGCACTAGAGGCATCTCGTCCTCTGCCACCACTCTTCACAACCGGCAACACCGAGATGCGGTGTGTGGCCGACGTCCTGACTGCAGTCGAAAACCACGGCTACGCCCATCACATACAGCGTCTGATGATTCTGGGTAATCTGGCCCTTCTCAGCGCAGTGGTCCCTCGCCAACTCGTCGACTGGATGTGGGCTTCGTTTGTCGACGGGGCGGAATGGGTAATGCTCCCCAACGTTCTCGGGATGGCCCTATACGCGGACGGTGGACTGATGGCGACCAAGCCATACGCAGCGGGCGGCAACTACATCAACCGCATGAGTAATCACTGCGGGGAATGTCGCTACGCCCCCAAACATCGAGTGGGTGATGATGCTTGCCCGTTCACGACTCTGTACTGGGACTTTCTCGTTCGCAACACGGAGCGACTGTCCAGCAACCACCGTTTGTCTCGGCAGCTCAAAGCAGCTGAGAGGCTAGGCGACATCGAGCAAGTACAACGGAGGGCCGCCACGGTCCTCTCTATGTTGGATGGCGGTGAGCTCTAGTCTCCGGCCCGGCTCGGCGTCGCAAGGAGCTGGAGATTGCCTTCGACAGCCGTATCGGGTCCGGTTTCGGAGTTGGCTTGGTCGGTCCGGTACACGTCGTTGAAGCGCAGATACAGAAACATCAGCGTTGCCCATGTGAGGAAGATGAAGACGATCGATCCAATACCGAACAAGGCGACGTTGCTCATTTGGTGTCCTCCCCGACTAGGACGAGAGTGCCCAGCGAGTGGATTGCGGGGACCCAGAGCCCGACGAACAGGCCGACCTCCTGATCAACCAGAAACCACAGGCTGACAGACAGGACGAACGAGAAGAAGGCCGCAGCCAAGAATGCGATCTTCGTCTTGTGATACGACGACAGTGTGGACCAACTGGGTCGAGCAGTCGGCTGGGGGACTATTTCAGTACTCATTTGACTCCCTTCGGCTTACCCAGGAGTTCGTAGCCGGCAGCGCAGCCGGACGTCGGGAGCCGTCCGGGCAAACTGTCGATCCGTATGGCGGGCGGTTCCGAACATCTTGTGAAAGGATTCACAAACCGACATGGCAACAGGCGCTTGTCGGGCAGGTGGCGGCGACAGCGGGGCTTCTTCGGTGCCCTGCTGGTTTGGAGTTCTTGAGCCCTCAGCCGGCTCTCCTTCGTCTTCCTACGCTAGCGGCTGAGGCTCACAGGACCCGGGTCTGATCCTTACGATCCGGGTCCTGCATTTACTCATCCGTTCGATGAGCGGTGTCGAACAACAGTTACAACCAACAGGATCTCAGCCTCCCCTTCTCTCCTCCCTCCTCGGACGGCTGAGTGTCGGATCGGGCCCGCCGCAACGGCGGGCCCGATCTTCTTGTTGGACGCGCTCATTGGGCCCAATCTTCGAGGAATCGCTCCAAGCGAGGAAAAACGGTGTCGTAGTAGTCGGAAGGGTCATCTTTCAGGTTGGCCACGTAGTTCACAAACATGAGAGAGCGGGCAGCCATGAAGTGCTCGATCTCGCCCTCGTACTGCGCCGGCCAATCAGCCACTGTCTGATAACCCTCCTCGAAGGCCCGCCGCAGATCTGCGTATCCGGGGTGGGTCCTCTCATAGAAGAGCGTCGTGGCTACGTCCTGCACCCGGTGACCCCACGTGACGTCTTCGAAGTCGAAGGCGATCAGCCTGTTGCGGTACGAGTGGACGTTCCAGGGGTGGAGATCACCATGGATCATCTGGGCCTCGCCCTCCGGCAGCCGATCAAACGCCCGTTCGACTGCAGCGATGGCACGATCGAGCACGAGTCTTCTCCCGCCTTCGAAGTGGTGTTGCATGTCCGGCCGAAAGATGACCACCGGATCGACCTCTTCGGGCCAGTAGAAGACACGGTCCCAGGTCAGCGGTTGCTGCGGAGGCATGAACTCGGCGCCGTGCACGTGCAGCCCTGCGGCCAGCCGGCCGAGTGCGTAGTAGCCGGCCTCGCTGAGACGCTCGGCCAACGGCAGTCCCGGTATCCACTCGAAGAGCACGCAACGACGTCGGCCGGGTACGCCGTCCCCGTCTGCGTAGACGTAGGCGCGCCCGTCTCTCGTTCGCACCGGTTTGGCAACGTCCAGGTTGGTGTCCGCCCGGATCGCCTCGAGCCAGGCGATCTCGTTGTCGACGTCGCCATCCGAGTGGTCCTGATGCAAGTCGACGCGCATTGCATAGGGGCGATCCGCCGTGTCGACTCGATAAATGACGTTGGTGAACCCGCCGACCAACCGCAGCCGAAAGGGCTCGATCTGAAACTCCAGCAAAGCGCGATCTGCAAGCTTGCGGAGCCGTCTGATTTGCCCGGATTCGGTCAGCTGCGCCCAAGGCTTCACACGCCGAGGCTAGCTAGGTTGCTCCGGCATGTCGGCGGCTTGCCGGGTTGGGATGACGGCGAGCTGATCTCCGATCCACACGATGTTGACCGTGGCGTCGTAGTGGACCCGGATCGTCTCTTCGGTGAGAACCTGATGCGGGGTCCCAGTCGACACCATCTCGCCCTCGGAGATGAGCGCCAGCCGATCGCAGAACTGTGCAGCCAACGTCAGATCGTGAATGGCTGCCAGGATGCTCAGCGAGCGTGTCGCACGTAGCGCATCGATGACTTCGAGCACCTGTTGCTGGTTGCCAACGTCGAGCGCCGAGGTTGGTTCATCGAGCAGGAGAATCTCCGCCTCCTGGGCAAGGGCACGCGCCAGCACAACGCGCTGCAACTCACCGCCCGAGAGCGTGGCCATGTTGCGCTCGGCGAGGCCGGCGACCCCCAGCTCGCTCATGAGCTGCTGTGCCACGTCGACGTCGTGATGGCCCTCCGAAGCGAAGTAGCCGATGTGGGGGGTGCGTCCCAGCAGCACGTACGAAAAGGCGTCCATGCCGGGCGGGATTACCGGACGTTGTGGGACCAGGGCGACGTGTCGCGCCCGCTCGACCGGAGAGATCTTCGCTGCATCCTTGCCGTCTATGTGGATCTCGCCGAAGCAGTCGATAATGCCGGTCACGGCGTGCAACATGGTCGTCTTGCCGGCGCCGTTGGGGCCGATGAGGCCCACCCACTCACCGGGGTCGACCGTCAGGTTGATCCCGGACAGCAGTACAGATCCGTTTACCGCGACGCCAAGCTTGCGAACCTTCAGCCGGGGTTTCATATCACCCTCCGCGAAGTCCTCAACACGAGAACGAAGAACGGTGCGCCGAGGAACGCGGTTACCACTCCGATGGGAACCTCGGCAGGGGACAGCGCGGTTCTGGCAACGATGTCGGCAAACACCAGGAACGCCCCGCCAAACAGGGCGCTCAGCGGGAGCAGCCTCCGGTAAGAGGTGCCGGCGACCAGCCGGACCGCGTGGGGGACGATGATTCCGACAAAGCCGATCAAACCGGCGACGGCGACGGCAGCCGCCGTCCCCAGTGTGGCGGCGGCGACCACGATCAGTCGGGTGCGGCCGACCTCGAGACCGAGGGCGGCGGCCTCATCGTCCCCGACCGCCATGACGTCGAGCGCTCTGCGGTGCAGCAGGATGCCGGCCGCGCTGATCGCAACGTAGGGGAGCACCAGTCTGACGTCGTCCCAGCCGGTCGTAGCAAGACGGCCCAGGATCCAGTCGTAGACCTCCCGCAATGTCTCCGCGTTCCTTTGCTGAACGTACGTCTGGATTGCCGTCAGGAAAGCGGCGATGGCTACCCCGGCAAGGATCAGCGAGGTGACGGTGCGGCTCCCCCCGACCGTACGCCCGAGTCCGTAGCTGAGCAACACGCCCGCAACCGCACCGACGAATGCTGCTGCGGGAATCAGCGGGACAACTCCTTGGTCGCCGCCTCCGGCAACTATTGCCAACGTGGCGCCGAGGCCGGCGCCCGCGGCCACACCCAGCAGATAGGGGTCGGCCAGAGGGTTGCGAAAGACTCCTTGATAGGCGGCTCCACTGATGGCGAGCGCGCTACCCACTATGACGCCGAGGATCACCCGCGGGAAGCGAATAACCTGGAGAATGCCCAACTCTCGCTCGGACAAATCGGTCGAAATGTCGACTCCGGGGATGAGGTCGAGCAGAGCTCGCGCGGCATCGAGCAGCCCGATATCGGCCGGCCCCACAGCCGCACCGATGAGGACGGATGCGATGAGAGCCATCAACCCGCCCAGCCACCATCTCCACCCGACGCCGGGGGCTGCAAGCTGTCTCGACCTACGCACCGTCACTCACCCGCCAGACCTGATGCGGCGGCAGCGATTACCTCCATGAGCTCCACCACGCGCGGTCCCCAACGCGATGCGATGTCGTCGTTCAGCTCCACGATGGCACGGTTCCTCACAGCGCTGAGAGCGTCCCATCCGGGCCGATCGACCAACGTCTCGCCCGACACGCCGCAGCACAGTGTGTCTGCCAGGAAGATCAAGTCAGGATCAGATTCGATTATGTACTCCTCGGACAACTGTGGATAGCCGAAAGAACCGTCGCCGGCGGCGTCGGCGATGTTGTGCAGGCCCATAAGTGAGTAGATGTGCCCGATGAAGGTTTCGCTGGTTACCGAGTAATAGCTCTCATCGAGCTCGTGATAGAAGCTGGGTGGTTCTGGGAACGTAGGTAGCGTGGAAAGCAGTTCCTCGATCTCCGACTGCATTCGGCCAACGAGCGCAGCTGCCTCGGCGCTGTGATCCGTGGCCACCCCGAGGCTCTCGATTTGGGAGTAGACGTCCTCGAGCGTCGCGGCAGCAGGCAGGATCAAGACCGGAATGCCGAGTCCGGTCAGCGCGTCCATGCTGCTGCCGTCCCAGTCGCCATCGGTAACGACGAGATCGGCATCGAGTTCCACGATCGCTTCGACGTTGGGGGCAAAGCCGGTCAGATCGGTCACCGGAGCTTCTGCCGGGTAGTTCGAGAATGCATCAACCGCTAAGACCTGATCCCCGGCCCCTACGGCGTAGAGCATCTCCGTATGGGTTGCCGACATCGAGATGATCCTGTCGGGTCGGGCCGGGACATCGATTGCGCCGTTCGCCGCCGGGATCGTCACCGGGAAGCCGGCGGCGTTTTGCGTTGTGGTTGGAGCCACCGTGTTGGTCGGCGCGTTGATCGTCGTGGGAGCCGCCACCGGGGCGGGCTCTCTCTCCTCGTTGACCGCGGCCGGGGTACCACAGCCTCCGGCCGCAATCACCACCGTCGCCAACAGCAGCGTTGACTTCCTGATAGACAAAATCATCCTCCGTCGACGGAGGATGAAGGCGGATGCCGGCGGGGCCGACGACGTCTGCCTTCATCCGAGGCTCGTTCGTCACCGCAGCGTCAGGCGCCCTGGCGTACCCCGAGGGGATCACAGTTGCGGGACAGCGCCGGATTCGCACCGGACTTCGCTGCCGTCGCGGTCGCATCTCTTTGATGCATGGTTCACGCTAGCAGGCGTGCCAGGGCGGCAGCGGTCCGGCGTCTCGGGTGGTGCAACCAGTCCAGGCGGCCTCTCAGGCCGGGCTGAGCGGGGCGTCGAATCGCCACAGCCCGGCTGCGCAAGCTGCTGTGTATGCGGCAGCCATCTCGTTGCGACGGACGCGTCGATTTATGTCCTGATACCGGTCATTTCCCGGCACGCGATGCTCCGGCCGGTACTGGCCCATGATATTCACGTAGGTATCCGGGGAGATGGCGTCGGCGAGCCAGCGGAGAATGGCCTTCGTCTCTTCGATTCGGCCCGGCATGACCAGGTGCCGCACCAGCAGGCCGCGGCGTGCCAGCCCCGCCCGATCGGTGTGCAGCGGACCCACTTGACGTTGCATCTCCGCAATTGCCCGGCGAGCCACCTCGGGATAGTCCTTGGCTCGCGCCAATCGGCGGGCGGTGGCCGGATCCCAGAACTTGAAGTCCGGCATGTAGATGTCGATCAGCCCGTCCATGAGTTGCAGCGATTCCAGGGAGTCGTAGGCGCTGGTGTTGTACACGATCGGTACGTCGAGACCGCGCGGTACCGCGGCGATGATTGCCTCGGCGACCTGCGGCGCAACGTGCTCTGGGGTGACAAAATTGATGTTGTGGCAGCCGGCCTCTTGGAGCTGCAACATCAAGTCGGCGATTGCGTCGGCAGGAAGCTCATGACCACCCGGGGCCTGCGAGATGTCCCAGTTCTGACAGAAGACGCAGCGCAGATTGCAGAACGCAAAGAATATGGTGCCTGAGCCATGGGTTCCCCGCAGGCAGTCCTCTTCTCCGAAGTGGGCGAAGGCGGAAGCCACTCGGGCATGACGCCCGGTGTGGCATGCCGCCGTCTCGTCTCGGAGGCGGTTGTTACCGCAATCGCGCGGGCACACCCGGCACGACTCGAGTTGGGTGATGGCGATCGCCGCCTTGGCGGTGAGGGATCCTGCCTCTGCAAGCGCATGGTAGGCAGGTCTATGGTCGTCTATCAGATACGATTCGGATCGGCTTCGATTCGGCGGCTCCATTGTGTCAGCGTATCGAATGACCCGTCCGCCTAATAGCGAATGTCGAAGCCGCGTAACGTCGGATCCGGCTCCACTTCCGCGACGACGACTGATCTCACCCGAGCCGCTCGCGGGCCTGTCTCGAGATAGCGGGCAAATGCGGTGACTGGGTCATCCGGGCCCTGCGCCCATACCTCGACTGTGCCGTCGAGGCGGTTGCGGACCCAGCCGACGATGCCCATCTTGACCGCGACGTCGTGTGTCGAATAGCGGAATCCGACCCCCTGGACGCGTCCTGCGACTACCGCAATGATTGCTGTTGTCGCACCGAACGCCGGATGCCGCGAGTCCGCAGACATAGTCAGATAATGATGGTCGCAGGGAAGCGGTAAAGGCGAATCGGATCGTACGGCGAAAAGGAGGCCTTCTTGAGTACCAGGTCAACCTGTTGTTCGATGGTGGTTATCCCTGGTATCGCCGGCAGCAGTAGACCGCGGCGACCTCCCGGTCCCTCGACCAGCACGCCGTAGCGGGCCGGGTCGAGCTGTTCGAGATCCTCAACGGGCTCGGTGGCGCCGAGCAGATATACAGTTACATGGAGGCCGTCCAGCTCATCAGGTTGCAGGGGCGGGAACCGCGGATCCGAGAATGCCGCCGCAACAGCAGAGTGAGCTATCTCACGGCGGAGTGTCCGCTCGCGCGGTTCGTAGGAGCCGACACAGCCTCGCAGCGGACCATCTGCATCCCCGGGTGGTGGAGGTTCGTGGAGAGAGACGAACACGCCGCACGGCGGCGGATCGTCCGCCACGGTCTCTGGGGCGAGAATCTCGCCCGTGGCCATGTAGTGACGGATTGCCTCCTTTGCAAGGCGGACGTACCGGTGTTCCTCCTGTGCCACTCCTTCAACCTATAAGGGTGAGCAAATCCAGGGAAGGGGGTATCGGGTGCCTAGTGGTCGCAGCGGCGAACACGGCGTAAGTTGGGGGGGACACAGAAGGGGTGCCATGAAACCCTCAATTCGCCGTCCAGCGGTCGCCGGACTGTTCTATCCGATCGATGCATTGGATTTGCGCTCTGATGTGGAGAAGATGCTTGCCGGGGCGTCACCGATCGATACGGACGTTCGACCGCGTATCCTCATCGTCCCTCACGCCGGCTATGTGTATTCGGGGCCTGTTGCCGCCACGGGATATCGGCTTCTGGCGGGCTTGGATGGACTCCGCCGGGTCGTGATGCTGGGCCCGTCGCACTATGTTCCCTTCTCCGGTCTCACCCTTCCAGGGGTCGACCTCATGCAGACACCGCTCGGCGTTGTGGCATTGGATTCGGAAGGGGTCGCTGAGCTGCTGGATGATCCGCTGGTCGAGAACTCCCCTGAGGCGCATCAGCGAGAGCACTCTCTCGAGGTCCAATTGCCGTTTCTGCAGGTCGTCGCCCCCGGTGTTGCAGTGGTTCCTATGCTCACCGGGGCCCTGGAACCCGAGGCAGCTTCGGTAGTCATCGAGCCGCTACTCGACGACCGGACAATGCTCCTCATCTCCTCGGATCTATCGCACTACCACGACGCCACGACGGCCCGCCGGCTCGACGCCGAGACCGTAGCCGCAATAAAGAGGCTCGATCCAGCGGGGTTGGGGCGTGAGGCAGCCTGCGGGAGGACGGGCATCCAGATTGCGCTGCACATCGCTGCCCGTCGGGCCTATCGAGTCGAGGTTCTGGATCTGCGCAACTCGGCCGATACGGCCGGACCGGCGGATCGTGTAGTCGGCTATCCGTGCATTGTGCTGGGGGAATGAGCGAACCGGCGGCTAGACGTGCCACTCGTTGAGGCGGACGGGTTGCCGGCCCGGCCCCCAATCTCCCGGCTTTGATTCGAATACGCCCGCACAGACTGCACCACAACTCATGCAGTGTCCTGCGTCGTCGAGCCGCCAGGCACCGAGGCGGTACCAGTCCCGCTCGATCAGAACCTCGCCACATACGTGACAGTACGTGGTCTGGCCTTGCGCGTCGTGGACATTTCCCGTGTACACGTATCGCTCCCCGACTTCCAGAGCAATCTCCCGCGCCCGGGTGAGGCTCTCCGGCGGGGTGCGGGGGCGGTCGCGCATTTTGTAGTCGGGGTGAAAAGCTGTGAAGTGATGGGGTATCGAAGGGCCGAGGTTGTCGACTATCCACTTCGCCATGGCGGCGATCTCATGATCCGAATCATTGAGGTCCGGTATGAGCAGCGTCGTGATCTCGAGCCACACGCCGGTCTGATTGGCTACGTATGCGAGGGTGTCGAGCACCGGCTGCAGCGATCCGGCGCATACCCGGTGATAGAAGTCCTCGGTAAACGCCTTGAGGTCGATGTTGGCTGCGTCCATGTGGTCGTAGAACTCGCGACGGGGCGCCGGATTCACGTACCCCGCCGTCACCGCCACTGTCTTGATGCCGGCCGCTTGCGCAGTCCGGGCACAGTCGATGGCGTATTCGTGGAAGATGGTCGGGTCGTTGTAAGTGAATGCAATACTGCGGCAGCCGAGCGCCTGCGCTACTACGGCGAGCCGGTCGGGACTGGCCTGATCTGCGAGCACGTCATACTCTCGCGCCTTGGAGATATCCCAGTTCTGGCAGAACCGGCAAGCGAGGTTGCATCCTGCGGTTCCGAAAGAGAGGACCGCAGTCCCCGGAAGAAACTGATTGAGAGGCTTCTTCTCGATGGGATCGATGCAGAAGCCGCTCGAGCGACCGTAGGTAGTGAGGACGATCTCGTCGTCGATCCTGGCGCGCACGTAGCACAGTCCCCGTTGCCCCTCGCGTAGCTTGCACTCACGCGGGCACAGGTCGCATTGCACGCGTCCGTCGTCGAGTAGGTGCCAGTACCGGGTGGCCACGACCGACTCTTCCGGGCCGAGATCGGCTCGGGTGACGCTCGCAGCGGAAGGCGTCTCTTGCATGATCCTCCATATCTGAGCATACGCCACCACGAGTGGCCCGTCGCTCAATTGGATGCCCGGTATCTCCGGCTCCCGCCATCAATCGAACGACGGGCCACTGCTGGGTAAGATCGGCCCGTGGACGAGATGCTTCGCCTTGCTGTGGTTGGAGTCGGCCGGATGGGGGCCTTTCACGCGCGCACGGTCGCCGCTTCAGATCTAATCGATGTCGTGGCGATCGCCGATGTCGACGAAGCGGCTGCTGCGTCGGTTGCCGCCGAGATCGGCGCTGCAGTGCATTCGTCGCCGGCCCGGATGGCAGAGAGCGGCGACGCCGAGGCGTGGCTCATCGCCACCCCGACCACGACTCATCCAGAGGTTGTTCGTCTGGCTCTCGAGGCCGGCGTCCATGTGTTCTGCGAGAAACCGCTGGCGCTCGATCCCGATGAGAGCGACGGGCTGGGAACCGAGGCTGAGTCTCGTGGTCTGCTGCTTCAGGTGGGCTTCTGGCGCAGATTTGCTCCTCCCTGGGCGGTAGCCAGGGAGCTGATAGCGGCTGGGGCCATCGGCCGGCCGTTGCTGCTGCGGCTGTCGCAGTGGGATGCTGATCCGCCCCCCGCCGCCTTTTGCGACCCCACGAGCAGCGGTGGTCTTGCCGTCGACTGTGGAGTCCATGAATTCGATCTTGCCGAATGGCTCACCGGTCTAGCGATCACCCGGGTTACGGCGCGCAATCTGCCGCTGGTCGATGAGTCGCTGGCAGCGGTGGGCGATGTGGACAACCTGGTTGCAGTCCTCGACCTGGAAGGAGGCGCTGCGGCCACCGTTGATCTGAGCCGTAACTGCCGCTACGGCGATGATGTTCGGACCGAGATCCTCGGCGCCGACGGGGCGATCTTCATCGACCTTCTTCCGACCAGCAGAACGCGGCTGGCAACCGGCGCCGGTGTCGAGACGATGGAGCGCTCTGTAGTCGAGGACGCTTTTGCGGCAGGGGTCAAAGAACAGGCGGAGGTCTTTGCCAGGGCAGTTCGAGGGGAAGCCGTCGACTTCCCCGGTGCGGACGCCAGCTCTCGGGCAGTCGCCATCGGTCTGGCGGTGCGCCGTGCCGCGACGGCTGGTCCAGTTGCAGTTTGACTGATTGGGAGGTACATCGCCATGGAACAACCAGACTTCCGGCTCGATGGCGAGGTGGCGATGGTTACCGGTGCCAGCAAAGGTATTGGTCGTGACTTAGCCAAGGCGCTGGCGGGAGCTGGAGCGCACGTTGCCGTGGCGGCGCGGTCCACCGCTGATCTGTCGTCGCTGGTCGAGGAGATCGAGGCGCAGGGCGGCAGTGCCCTGGCTGTCGAACTCGACGTCCGTGATGTAGCCCAGGTGCAGGCGGCGACTGCCCGGGTCCGAACTCACTTCGGTTCGCTCGACGTTCTCGTCAACAACGCCGGGCTCGGCGCCAACCATCCTGCGGAGGAGATCACCGAGGCCGACTGGGACGAAATGATGGCTGTGAACCTGCGAGGCTTGTTCTTCTGCTGCCAGGCAGCCGGACGCATCATGCTCGAGCAGGGCAGAGGCCGAATCGTAAACATGAGCTCTCAAGCCGGGGTGGTCGGCATCCGCGACCATGCCGTCTACTCGGCTTCCAAGGGCGGCGTGAACTTGCTGACAAAAGTACTGGCCCTCGAGTGGTCGGATCGGGGAGTAACGGTGAACGCAGTTGCTCCGACTTTCATCTACACGCCCGGCACTGCCGAGCGACTCGATCAAGCCGTCTACCTGCAGGATGTGCTCGCCCGGCTGCCGATCGGGCGGGTGGGGACGACGACGGATGTTGCGGCTGCAGTCATCTACTTGGCCTCGCCGGCGGGCGCCATGGTGTCGGGTCACGTGCTGCTGGTGGACGGCGGCTGGACTGCGCAATAGGGCAGCGGGTCGTGCCCGATCTACGCAGCCTGGTTGCATCGGCAGTCGATACCGACGTGATTGCCATGTATCCGCTGGGTGGCGGCGACGTCGCCGACTCTTACCGCGTAGTGCTGGCGGACGGAGCCACCGTCTTTGCCAAGACGAAGGTGAATGCCGTACCCGGCTTCTTTGTTACCGAGGCTGCCGGGTTGACCTGGCTGCGCGCCGCCGGTGCGGTGGCGGTGCCGGAGGTATTGGCGGTTTCGGACGAACCCGCCTTCCTGATCCAGGAATGGATCGAGCCCGGTCATCCGGGGCCGTCTACCGAACGCAACTTCGGATTGGCGCTGGCGCGGCTCCACGGAGCCGGTGCTCCGTCCTTCGGTCGGGAAGACCGCCGCAGCACCGGCAGTCGTGGTCTCCCCAACGAACCATGCGCTACGTGGGGAGAGTTCTACGCCACGCAGCGGCTGGTTCCGCTCGCCCGGCTGGCTCGAGATGGTTTTGCGCTCCCCGAACGTTCCATAGTGGATCTCGAACGCGTCGCGGCCAGGATCGACGACTTGGCGGGCCCGGACGAACCGCCGGCACGACTCCACGGCGACCTATGGGGCGGCAACCGGCTCATCGGTACCGGGGGAGTGAGCTGGCTGATCGACCCCGCCGCCCACGGCGGACATCGCGAATTCGACCTGGCAATGATGCGCCTTTTCGGTGGATTTGGTGAAGAGTGCTACGCCGCCTACGAGGAGACAACCCCACTGGCCGACGGATGGGTCGAGCGAGTCGCGCTGCATCAGCTTGCCCCACTGGTCGTCCACTCGATCAAGTTCGGTGGTGGGTATGTGCCGGCAACACAGCAGGCGCTGGCTGCGCTGCGCTGAGTTCGCGCACTGAATTGGCGCGCTGAGTTCGCGTTAGGGCTGCGCTGCGCTGATGGCGCTGCGCTGATTGCGCTGCATTGAATGGGCGTGTTGAGGTCCCTATTGAGGCTCGTTGCCCGGCTTCCACTTGATGGAACACCCCATCGAAGGGTATTGACCCGCAGGCGCGCCGGCCCCCGCCAGCACGGCGTCGACCGCAGCGCGCAGATCCACCCCGGTGACGGGAATGCCGGAGTTGGGGCGCGATTCGTCAAAACGACCGCGATAGAACAGCTTCCTGTCCGGTCCGAACACGAAGAAGTCCGGGGTGCAAGCCGCGGTGTACGCCTTGGCAACCTCTTGCGTCTCATCGAACAAGACGGGGAATGTGTATCCGTACTGGCGAGCCACTGCTCCAAGGTTTTCGGGGCTGTCGTCCGGGTAGTTGACGGCGTCATTGGAGCCGATCCCCACGATCGAGACATCCTTGTCGGCGTAGTCCTTACCGAATTCCACCAAACCTTGCTGAACGTGCTTGACGTACGGGCAGTGATTGCAAATGAACATAACCACCAGCGCGCTACCCGTGAGCTCGTCGAGACCGACGACTCTGCCGCTTACCGTGTCGGTGAGCCTGAAATCAGGTGCTTGAGTGCCAAGGGGGAGCATCGTTGATTCGACCGCCATGCGCGAGTTCCTCTCCTTCAATGTTGTTGCAGAGACAGGATAGGTGGGTTTGGCTTCCTGCCGTACAGACAGGAAACAAGCAAAGACGCTAGATTATTGGCATGGATCTGCGGGCCCACAGAACTCTTGCAAGGCTGACGCAGGGCGAACTGGCCGAGCGGGCCGGCGTCAGCCGACAACTCGTTGGTGCCGTGGAGGCGGGGAGACACCTCCCGCGGGTCGACGCGGCGATTCGGTTGGCGGGCGCCCTCGGGGTCGACGTTCGCGAGCTCTTCGCTCTGCACCAGTCACCCTGCGACATAGTGACCGGCGAGCTTCCACCATCCGGGTCGCAGGTACGAGCGGCTCGGGTGGGCGATGCCATTGTGACGGCGCCCGCCCGGGTTGGGCCCGACGGCTGGGATCTGGCAGATGCCGTTGTCGAGAAGGAGGATCTCAACTCGTTCGAAGGTGTACGGGCCGGGTTTGTGGTCGCCGGATGCGAACCCGGCCTCGAGGTCGTGGAGCGCATTCTCCGTGAGCACGACATAGGAGCGGTGGCAGCGAATTCATCTAGTGCCGCGGCCCGCGCTGCGCTGGAAGCCGGTCGGGTCCACGCTGCGGTGGTGCATGGACCTGATCTCACCGCAGTGGAAGCGCCCACTTCGGTGTCGGTTGTCCGATTCGGGCTCAGTCGGTGGCGGGTTGGTCTGGCGGCTCCACGGGATGTCTCGGTCGATTGGTGGAGGCAAGCGTTGCAGGGTCGAACTCCGGTCGTGCAGCGCGAGCCCGGTGCCGGTGTGCAGCGAGCCTTTGAGCAAGCCGTGGGCAGGACGGGTATTCCCGGACCGCGCCTCTCCACCCACGTCGCAGCAGCGCGCCGCGGGCACGTGACGGGACTCCCAGCGGTAACGATCGAACCG
>JARFRN010000090.1 GCA_029287195.1 Acidimicrobiia bacterium
AGATGTGTATAAGAGACAGGCACACGCCACATTACGCAGCCATCGAGGCGGGCGGTACCAAGTTTCGCGTCGCCATAGCGCGAGGTAGAGACGTGGTTGCAGACGTAACAATCCCGACCACTATTCCCGATGAGACGCTGACCGAGGCTATCGGCTTCATCAGAGAGTGGGGGACGGTCACCTCAGTTGGTATCGCTTGTTTCGGGCCTCTCGACCTCGACGAGTCGTCGCCGACCTTCGGGTCGATTACGGTCACCCCAAAGCCACATTGGAGCAACACACCGGTCCTGCGCCGCGTGCGTTCCGAGTTGGGCATACCAGCCTTAATCGACGTCGACGTCGCGGGGGCAGCTCTCGGAGAATGGCGTTGGGGTGTTGCTCGCGGACTCTCGCACTTCATCTACATAACCGTGGGGACAGGGTTCGGAGCTGGTGTTTTCATAGACGGCAAGATCCATCACGGACTGGGCCATCCAGAGATTGGCCACATCGTCCTCGATAGAGCAGAAGGTGACGGCTACCCCGGCCATTGCCCTTTTCACGCGGCCTGTCTCGAGGGGATGGCCGCCGGACCGGCAATCGAGGAACGGTGGGGCGCCGCCGGGGCAGCCCTGAGCAACCGGCACGACGTCTGGGAGTTGGAGGCAACTTACCTGGCACAGGCGTTGCGGACACTGAGCTACACGGTGGCTCCGCAGAAGATCATCCTGGGTGGTGGCGTTATGCAACAAGATGGCCTCCTCGAGCTAGTGCGTAGCAAATTGAGTGAGCAACTTGCCGGGTATGCGACTAGCCAATTGTTGCGCGGCTCGCTTGAAGACTATGTGGTCTCCCCGGTATTCGGGCAGGATGCCGGGTTGATTGGGGCAATTGCCCTTGCCATGGACGCCTCCGCTTCCTAGCAGCGGCGTCTCGGTCCCTCTACTCGATGATGAGGTTCCGGAGTGCGTCAAACACACCAGAGGTGGCTGCGAGAACAAGCCCGCCATTGGCATCTGAGCCCAGCTCTACCCGGCCGCCGGCCTCGGATACGAGGAATGCTCCCGCTGCCACATCCCACTCGTTGAGTCCTTCCTGATAGAAGGCCTCGAGGCGCCCACAGGCAACCCAGCACAGATGGAGCGCTGCGGAACCGAAGTTGCGGATGTCCCGCACCTCCGGAAGTACCCGTGCCACCACCGCTCCCTCGCGCCGACGCGTCTCTGACGCGTAGGAGAACCCTGTTCCGACAAGAGCGTCACTGATGTCGGTTGTTGCGCTTGGCGTGACTCGAGCGTTGTCCCGCAGGACCCCATTTCCGACGCTGCCGCGGAATACTTCACCACGCACTATGTCGACGACGGCACCGGCAACTACTTCACCGGCGACCGTGGCTCCGATAGAGACACTCATCACCGGGAGGTTGTAGAGGAAGTTCACCGTACCGTCTATCGGGTCGACGATCCATCCGACCGACGTGCTGCCCGACACCGGCGCACCCTCCTCTCCGAGAATTGCAGCACCCGGAGTTGCGGCTTGGAGCGCGGCGCGGATGAAAGCCTCGACTTCCACATCTGCCCCGGTTACTACGTCGGTTGGCGTCGTCTTGGTATCGACCGTCTGCTTTCGTCCAAGTCTGCCGCGGGCGAGGTCTGCGGCGGCAATCGCGACATTGACCGCAATCTCCTCTAGCACGGCGGGATCAGTTGCCTTGGTCCCGGAATGGTGACTGGCGATGTCGCCAGCGTCCAGCGATGGGCCTCCGATCGAGGAGCTACGACCTACGGTGGGATCACTCGACACGTATCACCTGCGGGCCCAAATCCTGAAGCGCATGGATGGTGGCCATCGGCACTCCGCCATCGGTGATGATTGTGTCGATCTCATCGACTGCGGCGAATCGGAGAAGCTGGTCGTTACCCACCTTGGTGTGATCAAAGAGCATTACCACCCAGCGAGCTGCGGCCATCATCGCTCGCTTGATAGCTACCTCGTCCCGATAGGGAGTCGTGAATCCTCGCTCCGGCGAGACGCCATCGCAACTGATGAAGAGCACGTCAACAACGAGATCGCGCACCATGTCGATGCTCGACGCATCAACCATCGCCATCGTGTTTTTCCTGAGGAAGCCGCCGATGACGTTCACGTCGATCGAGTCTCGCGTCGATAGCGACTGGATCACCGGAACAGAGTTGGTGAATACTGTGAGTTCCTGGTCCTCCGGCATCATGTCGGCGAAGATGCCGAGGGTGCTTCCGGAATCGATAATGATCGATCCCTCGCGGGGCAGCTCCTCAACGGCTCGCCGCGCGACCTTCCTCTTCTCTTCGGCGTTTTGAGTGTCTCTGACGATGAGCATCGGCTCGTGCCGGAGGCTCTCGTATGCGATAGCCCCTCCATGGACCCTGCGTACTACATAGTTTTGTGCAAGCACGGACAGGTCGCGGCGGATGGTTTCGGTCGTGACGGAGAACCGACTGGCCAATTCCGAGACTTCAACCCGTCCCTTGTCGTAGACGAGTTGTGCGATCTCGCGCTGTCGCTCCGACTGAAACTTTGTCCGCTCTTGCGTCTGGTGGGTGGTCATGTTCACGTTCTCAGAAGCCATTCAAGACTGCCCCGAGAGTCGCACGAACTCCCGTAGATCGCAATCTGGATAGCGCGTTGACAAATTCAGCGCGGAATCGATCGTCGGCCGGGAGATCGTCACCGAAGACCCGTTGGTAGGTCATGAAGTGTGCTGGATCCGACAGCGACTCCACGGCCAGCCGGCGGGCAGTGGCAAGATCAGGGTCAGCCGCGTGCTCGATCGTGGAACCGTCGTCGGCAATCCCGACGAGGTAAGAGCACCAACCCGCCAGGGCTAGAGCGCTCAGAGTTACTGGGCCGCCTGCCCGGAGCTGGCTGCGGACCGTTGGCAACAGGAACTTCGGAAACTTGGCGGATCCGTCCAGACATAGCCGAGATATCTGGTCCCCGATGGCCGGATTGGAGAAACGCTTGATCAGGCTTGCCTGGTAGGCCGGGACGTCGATCCCCGGTATGTTGGGGAGCACCGGTCCAGCTTCTTGCTCGAGGAACCGACTCAGGAAACGACTGATGACGGGCTCGTTCATTGCCTCGTCCACGAATTCGATACCGGCGAGAGCAGCTAAATACGCCATGGAGGAGTGCCCAGCGTTGAGCAGACGCAGCTTCATGAGCTCGTATGGTTCTACGTCTCCCGTCACCGTGATATCGAGTTCCTCCCACGGTGGGCGACCGGCGACAAACGCGTCCTCGATCACCCACTGGCGGAATGGTTCTGTTATGACCGGCCAGCCGTCACTCAAGCCGAACTCGTCGGCGAGGAGCATGCGATCGGCATCCGTTGTTCCCGGGGTGATGCGATCGACCATCCCGTTGGGAAATGTCGCCGTCTCGCCGATCCACCGGGCGAGCGACGGGTCGACAACTTCGGCAACACCGAGAACGGCCGCACGGGTGACGGCGCCATTCTCGATGACGTTGTCGCAGCTCATCACCGTGAGAGGACCGATGCCGAGATCGCGTCTACGCCCTAGTCCGGCAACGATGGTGCCGAAGGCGCTGCTGGGGCCGGCGGGGGCCCGAGTTGGATCGAAGCTGCGAGAGTCCTCATCGACAGGGTATCCGCCCTCTGTGACAGTTAGCGACACGATCTTGGTTGCCGGATCTGCGATGCGCGAAACAAGAGGGTCAGCGTCACTGGCGGCGAAGATGTACTCGATGATGCTGCCGATGACTTGCAGCTTCGTTTCCTGGTTGCTGCGCGTGACGAGTGTGTAGAGCCCGTCCTGGGCATCGAGCACCTTTGCCATCGCCGCGTCTGTCGGCATGACGCCGCTGCCGGTAATGGCCCAGTCGCGGTGACCCGCGGCCGCCAGTTCGTCGGCATAGGTCGCCAAATGAGCGCGATGGAAACCTCCGACGCCAATATGGACGATGCCGGCGACGAGCTCCGAGCGGTTGTAGGCGGGTACCACTATTCGCGGGTCCAACTCTCCTAGCGTGGCTGTGTTGAGGGGAACAACGCCGTGGCTTGCTTGGCTCATAGGACCGTTATACCAACATAAAGCCAAAAATTCAATGTTGCTTTATCTGTGTTTGTCGGGTATAAAGGGTCTATGCCAACATAAACCCAAATCAAAGGTCGTCCTGAGAGGGTGTTGGCAGGAGTGGAGTAAGGAGAGACTCTTTATGAGATGGAATTGGACCAGCCGTAGATCACGCATCTGGAGACTCACAGCGCTCGTATTGGCGCTCGGGCTCGTGATGACGGCTTGTAGCGATGACGACGAGGGTTCGGATCCGACAAGCGCGGGTGGCGATACCGCAACTACTGCAGGAGACGGTGACAGGACCATCAACGTTGCCATTGTCGGCAACCCGCAGATGGAGGACATCGCGACCCTGACCCCGGATCTGTTCACAGCGGAGACCGGCATCGCAGTCGAGTACACGATCCTCGAAGAACAGACGCTGCGGGAGATCGTGACGCGAGATGTTGGCGCATCCGGAGAACAGTTCGACGTTGTGATGATCGGTATGTACGAGGCACCTCAATTCGGTGAGAACGGGTGGCTCTACGATCTCGATCAGTGGGCAGCCGAAGATGCCGACTACGACAAGGCCGACATCATTCCTGCGGTCGCGTCGGGCCTGTCGACGGACAACGGCTATTGGGCATCACCGTTCTATGCCGAATCGTCGTTCACGATGTACCGCAAGGACGTGCTAGACGCGGCCGGACTCACGATGCCGGACGCCCCTACGTGGGACCAGATCGCCGAGATAGCACGTACCATCGACAGCGATGAGATGGCGGGCATCTGCTTGCGCGGCAAGCCCGGTTGGGGCGACCTCGGTGCCGTATTCACCACCGTAATCAACACCTTTGGCGCCACCTGGTGGCTTGCTAACGACGACGGTTCGATTGGTGAGGCACAGATCACCCAGCCCGAGTTCAAGGAAGCGCTCACCTTCTATGTCGATCTGCTCAACGAAGCTGGAGAAGATGACGCTGCGAACTCGAGCTACAACGAGTGCTCCACGCAGTACCTCGATGGCAAGGTCGCCATGTGGTACGACGCCACCGTCGCAGCCGCCTCATTCGAAGCCACCGACAGCCCGGTCAAGGATCTCAACGGATATGCGCTCGCGCCGACCAAGGTGACGGACACGTCCGGCTGGTTGTGGGCCTGGTCGCTGGCTATCCCGCTGAATGCGCCTGATCCGGATACAGCTTGGGAGTACGTGAGCTGGGCAACCGGCCCTGAGTACCTCGTGCAGGCCGGCGAGAACCTTCCCGGTGGCTGGGCTTCGGTTCCCCCGGGCACCCGCCAGTCGCTATACGCCAATACGAACTACCAGGAAGCTGCGGGCGCCTTCGCTCAGAAGACACTCGATGCGATGCTTGCGGCGCCTATCGACAACCCGGGCACAACGCCACGACCAGGCCTCCCCGGAGTCCAGTTCGTCGGCGTACCCGAGTTCCAAGACGTGGGGACTCGCTGCACCGAGCAGTTCTCTGCAGTAATCGCAGGCAATGTCAGCATCGACGATGCGCTGAACGCGTGCCAGTCGATCGCGTCGGAGGCGAGCCAGTAACGGAACCACCCCACACAGTCAGCGTCCAACAGTAGGAGGAGAGCCGTGGAGCAGGGAGTCATAACGGATACGACCAGCCGCGAAGAGGCCCGCAAGGCCCGTCTTCGCAGAGAGCGCTGGACACGCCGCTGGCCACTGCTTCCGGCTCTCCTCTTTACGATCGTCATCACCCAGATCCCATTCCTGATGAACCTGTGGTACAGCCTGACGGATTGGAAGATCACTCCGCCGGTACCACGAACGTTCATCGGCCTCGAGAACTACGCGACGCTGTTCACGAATACGTTCTTTCGGTCGGCAGTGTGGGTGACGACTGTGATGACGGTGGGAGCCGTGGCGCTCTCAGTTCTATTCGGGCTCGGCATTGCGCTCCTCCTCGACCGTGAGTTCTTTGGCCGAGGTCTGGTGCTGTC
>JARFRN010000093.1 GCA_029287195.1 Acidimicrobiia bacterium
CCCCCCCCCCCTACATCACCACGATGGTATCGTCGTCGGCAGCGTCAGATGTGTATAAGAGACAGCTCATGGACCTCTCGGATTCCATTCTGTCCGCCGACACCAGAGCGGCTCTACAGCCCGAGGTAGCGAAACAGTTCCATTTTTCCGGGAAACGGAGAGCCATCCTGGCTAATTGGAGAGGCAACGGGCTCCGGGACGCCACCTCATGCTACGAAAGCGCGCGGGAACAGGGAATTCCCACCATGCTCACCTGGGGAACTCTGGACAAGAAGCTCTCCGGGGACTCAATGCGCAGACTGCGTGACCTATACCCGGGGATCGAGTACCACGAGATCGAAGGGGCAGGACATCTGGCGCATTACGAATTCCCGGACCGTATCAACCCACCCCTGATCCACTTCCTGAGCAGCTAGCCGCCCACACGTCTTCTCGAGATGGAGGTATTGAGAATGCGCAAGATTGCCAAGACGCTGGTGCTGATTCTGGGAGTTGTCGTAGTCATCGAGGTGGTGGATACGGCGTTGAGCCAGTGGGCTTGGCGGAGTCGCAACCCCCGGGCTCTGCATCTCAAGAAACTGCTCAACAAGTACGCACTGAATCCGGTGATGCTCCGGTTCTCGGGACGATACGGTTTCTCCGCCGTAGTCCATCACGAGGGACGCCGATCCGGGACGCGCTACGCCACCCCGGTGATCGCCCACCAATCCCACCAGGATGTCATAGTCCCGTTGCCGTATGGCACCGATGTCGACTGGCTCAACAACCTGCTGGCCACCGGACGGGCGGTCGTCGATGTCGAAGGTCGCAGCCTCAAAGTCGACCAACCCATAGTGGTGGACATCGCCGATGTGATCCATCTCCTCCCTGCCCCGATGGTGCGCACGGTTCGCTTCAACGGCGCCCGTGAAGCCGTTCGGCTACACGTCTCGGAGCCTGCGCCGGCCTGACGTCCACCAATCGAACGCCAGAGGGCGAATCGACTACTGCGATCGGATTGACAAACCGCTTGCGGTCCGCAGTCTCGTGCCGCGTGGACACAAATTCGCTTCCACCGGTCACCTGCGGAGGTCATGTCGTGGTGTGGCTTCGATCACGGCTCACATCGAACGGCCAACGGTTGCGGTCTGAATCTCCAAGGAGCTTGCGGACTCGGACCTCGACCTGTTTCGCTCCAGCCAACGCCGCCAACTCGTACTCCGGCCGGCAGGAACTCGGTTCGTGGAACCTCGGTCTCGAATCCATCCACCGGCGGCGCTTGCCTCGAACAGTTCTCAAATTCAGATCGTTGGGACATCAATATGCAAACGGCACTACGAAACAAGCACCAGCAAGCCCTGGAAAGCAGCCAGGGCGAGAAGACGTTGAGTGGGCTGGCGCTCAGTGACTGTCACGCTGCGGAGCACTTGCTGATCGGCACCCATCAACTCGATAACTCTCTGGCGAAGAAGCCCATCTGCCTCACCTGCCGGCTCCAAAGCGCCGCCTGAGACCCCTACGGCCACCGTGCGTGCGCACGGTAAGGCGCAGCGGCGACTTCTACTCTTTCGGTCATGTTGACCACACAACCCGCCGCTCCGCGCTTCCGGTAAGGAGAACTTTCCATCGACGGCAGCAGGATCCACAAACTCGTCTTCGCATATGCCGGCCCCCGAGGATCTGACCGGCCAACCTGCTATGCCCGTAATTCGATGTGATTGTTCAGCCATCCATCGACCGTAGCGGAGCCCTGACCCTCGCAACTCCACCAGCGGCCGGCCGCTGCCGAAAGAGCCTATAGCCTGGTCCACGGGGGACCCGGCAAAGGAAAGAGGAAACAATGACTCCCACGGACGTACTGCACCTACGTCGGTGTGTAGAACTGGCCGCCGAAGCGGCGCAGCGAGGTGACGACCCATTCGGCTCACTCCTAACTTCCGGCGAGGGCGAGGTCCTTGCCGAGAGGCGCAATCGCGTGATGACATCCGGCGATCGTACGGGACATCCAGAGCTTGATCTGGCGAGATGGGCGTCGGTTCGTCTCACGCCCCACCAAAGAGCCGCATCCACCATTTACACGAGCGGTGAGCACTGCCCGATGTGCGCAACCGCCCAGATCTGGGTAGGGATAGGTCGGCTCGTCTACATCCTTTCGACGGAACATATCAAGGCGGTGTCTTCCTCTTCGACCGTAATCGACATCTCCGCACGCGAGATCATCGAACGCTCCAACGCAAATGTGGTTGTCGAAGGGCCGTGTGAGGAATTGGTTCCGCAAGCGAGCGCCCTATTCCGATGAGGACGGCTCGAAATCGCCGCTAAGGGGTAACGCCCAGCCGTCCTCCGCAACCATGTGATGCATTGTCGACAAGACAGGTGGCAGATTGACTCGATGTTCCAAGGCGAGGTTCGTCGTGCTGGCGGTGGACTTGAGTTCGACCGTGCCAGCCAGCGAGGATACAGTCTCACGTTGGTCGAACACGTGCAGCCGGGGTCCAGAAGACGCCCGACGATGCTCAGGCAACGAGGACGAAGCCGGCGTAGCCGGCGACCCTGGTGAAAGACATTCGGGCACTCCTTCCCCGTCCGTGTCGCGCCGGGGTGGCGGTGCAGACCGTCTACTCCAGCGTCGGCTCGAAGAGCCATGTACTCGTCGCTCTCGTCGACCACATCCGCGCCGAGGCCGGCGTCCCCAGCATGGATCAACAGGTCCGGGAGGCTTTGAATCCGGTCGACATCTTCTGCATCGGTGCTCGGATGCCGTCGAATGTGCTCCGGATCGGCGCCGATGTGTTCCGGCTCCTCCGGGAGTCGCCCCTGCCGAACCAGAGGTCGCCGAGGTCTGGACCAGGCTCAAGGGAACGATTCGAGCGGGTGTCGAAAAAGGGAGTGCGGCGCCTGGACGAGCTCGGAGCGCTCCGTGACGGTGTGACGGTAACCTCGGCCACCGACATGATCAGCTCGTCCACTGGGTTGGAGGCGGCCCTTTCCCTCCTTGAACTTGGTTGGACCCACGACGAGATCGGCGACATGTTCGAACGCATCAGCATGATGATGGTCATCAAGGACGAGTTCATCCCCGACGACTGACTCATCTCGACTAGCGCCGAAATCCGTGAGCGTGGTAGACGTGTGACAAGACACGCACCGAGGCGTCGGCTGATGCTGCGCAGTGAGATCCGGCCCCATCTGTCGCTCTAACACTCCCAAAAGACTCCGTCGGCGGGCCGCACGAGTGCGACCCCCAACCCCAGCCTTTCCTCACAGCCAACCGGCCTCTACTGGCCGGCCGTCGATCGGCTCCACCGGCTGTGCCACAGGGGTTTCATGAGTGGGCGCTACTGGGATC
>JARFRN010000154.1 GCA_029287195.1 Acidimicrobiia bacterium
TCCATCAGCCGATCCTCTCCTTGACACCGAGCAGTCCTTGTGGTCGGACGAGAAGCATGGCAATGAGAATTCCCAGGGCAACAGCGGTCTTGAATTCAACCGGGATCCACAAAGTACTCATCTCTACCGCAACTCCGACAATGAACCCACCGACCATCGCCCCGAAGGCGGTTCCTAATCCTCCGAGAATCACCGCGGCAAAGCTGAGCAGCAGCAGCCTGAATCCCATGTCCCACTGCACCTGCTCCGAGATCCCGAACATAACGCCGCCCATTCCGGCAAGGCCCGCGCCCACGATCCAGGTGACCCGGATCACTCGTTGCACGTCGATTCCGGAGGACTCGGCGAGGTCCGTGTTGTCGGCAACCGCCCGCATGGCCGTCCCCAGCCGGGTTCGTGTCAGAAACAGACCGACGATCAGGAGCACCACCGCGGTAAAGCCGATGATCGCAAGGTTCTTGGGCACGGTCGTGATACCGAGGATCTGGATGTCGCCCTGAATCGCATAGTCGCGATACGGCCGAGGGAGACCGGAGAACACGACCAGGATCAGATAGCGGATCACAAACGACAGACCAATCGACACCACGATCATCGAAACCAAACCCGTACCGCGCTCCCGGAGGGGGCGCCACAGCCACTGCTCCTGGGCTCCCCCGAAGGCGGCAACCAGCAGGATCGCCGGTATCGCCGCGAGGAGAATGTGCCAGCCGGGCCCACCGTCGGCGGCGTTGAACCAGAACGCAATAACCGCGCCCAACGTCACCAGGTCTCCGTGGGCGAAGTTCACAAGGCCGGTGACACCGAATATGAGGGACAAGCCAATCGAAGCCAGCGCGATGATTGCACCGAGTTTGAGCCCAACGACGAAGAGGCTGCTGACTCTGGTCCACGTGCTTACTCCGGAAACCAGACCCGGACCGAGGTTGAAGCGCGCCGTCTTGTTCTGGTTTTCCCGAACACCGACGTTGGGAAGTTCGAACTTGTCCGGGTCGGTGAGCGCAACGCCCTCCGGCAGGGTGTCGACGTCGAGCCGTACCAGGTAGGTATCGGGCCCCGGGACCGCGATCTCCCACTCACCCTCGGCGTTGGACTGGGCTGATCCGACAGGGGTCATGTTGAGTTCGACCTCGATCGTCACGCCGGCCACCGGTGTCCGCTCTTCGCCGTCGATCTTCTCCAGCTTGCCGCGAATAGTCTCACCTTCGGCCCGGGCGCGGAACGGGGTGCCCAGCAATACCGGCATCACGACCGTGATGCCGAGCAAGATGACGAGGCCTATCCGGAGGCGTTGCGCGGTACCCAAGGTGCGGGGAGTCTAGATCGTGCCTTCAACCGATCCGCCGGGCGGCGCCGTGGATTGCCCGGGTTTTCGGAACGAGGCTGCAATCCGGGAATGGTTATGCCATCGAATTTCGTTGATATCGATAGAACGGTTTGCAAAGGAGTTGGACCGTGAACGCAAGACAGATCGGTGTGTTTCGGGGCATTCCCGTCAAGCTGCATTGGGGGGCTGTGGCCCTCGCGGTCCTCCTGGGTCTTCTGGTGGCCAATGGAGTTCTCCCCCAGCTGGTACCCGATCTGTCGGATGGAGCATATCTCCTCGGCGGGTTCGTGGCCGGAATCGCGCTTCTGGCTTCGATCTTCGTTCACGAGGCATCCCACGCCCTTGTCGCACAGCGCTACGAAATCGAAGTGTCTTCGATCACTCTCTGGCTGCTCGGCGGAGTGGCCCACCTCGAAGATGAGGCTCCGAGCCCACGCGCCGAAGCTCGGATTGCCGGGGCCGGCCCCGCCTCCAGCATCGGGGTCGCGGTGGTTGCGCTCGTCCTCGGCGCCTTGATCGCAGGCGCCGACGTCGCGCCCTTGGTTAGTGCCATCCTCTTCTGGGTTGGTGGGCTGAATGCGATCCTCGCCCTGTTCAACCTTCTCCCAGGTGCCCCTTTGGACGGAGGACGCCTGCTCCACGCCTGGCTGTGGAAGCGTCACGGCGACCGTACCAAGGCGACGGTGGGCGCCGCCAGGGCCGGCCGCGGATTGGGCATCGTGATCGTCGCTCTCGGTTCAGCCGATTTCCTTCTCGGGAACTTGGGAGGTCTGTGGACGGCCCTCATCGGCTGGTTCCTGTACACGGCCGCAGGCCAGGAAGCGAAGTCGGGTCGGTTATCCGGTGTCCTCCACGGACGCAAGCTAGTCGACATCATGGCGCCGCTCCCACCGTCGATCGCCAACTGGACCATGTTGCGAGATGTGGTTTCCGCCGGTAGCGCCAGCGACCGCATAGTTGCAGTGGATTTCGGTGGCTCGGTGACCGCGGTGGCATCACGGATGGACATCGTGCGCGCTACAGCGCGTGCTGCGGAGCGAAACGCAACACTCGAGAGGCTTCGCGACCTGCCATTACCCGAGCCGGCCGAGCTCCATGTCGATGATCCCGCTTCGGCCGTCCTCCGTCATCCGGGTCGGCCCATAGTCGTTTTCGACGAGGATCGACCCGTTGGTCTGGTGACGCCGGTGGAGGTCGACCGGGTCATGGCAATGCACCATCTCGAGGCCGACGAAGAAGCTGTTGCGGCTTGAGCAACGTGTCGTGCCGGCTGTAGCCCCGGCAGCGAGTGAATGGGCCTAGATCACCGGAACCCGCGACATGGCATCGGCGATCTTGGCCTCGGGGAGGTCGTAGTCGACCAACTCCCCGTTCAAGTACGCGTCATACGAGCTCAGATCGAAATGGCCGTGGCCGCACAGCGCCGTCAGGATGGTCTTCTCCTCACCCGTCTCACGGCAACGCAGTGCCTCTCGCATCATCGCGGCGATGGCATGCGTAGGCTCGGGTGCCGACACGATGCCCTCCGTACGGGCGAACTTGACTGCAGCCTCGAAGCATTCGTTCTGATGAATGGCCACTGCATCCAACATTCCCAGTTCGTAGATGTGGGATACCAGCGGAGCCATCCCGTGATAGCGCAACCCACCGGCATGGATCGGGTCCGGAATGAAGTCGTGGCCTAGGGTGTGCATTTTTACCAGCGGGGTCATCCCGATCGTGTCGCCGAAGTCATAGCGATATTCGCCCTTGGTCAGCGAGGGGCAAGAAGCAGGTTCGACACATCGGATAGTCGGGTTCATGTTGCCTGCCAGCTTCTCGCGCAGAAACGGGAACGAAAGCCCGGCGAAGTTGGAGCCTCCTCCGGTGCAACCCACCAGCAGGTCCGGCGTCTCCCCCACCTTTTTCATCTGGAGGAGTGCCTCCTCGCCGATGACGGTCTGGTGCAGCAGAACGTGATTCAGCACCGATCCCAGGGCGTACTTGGCATCCGGGTCGGGCGCGGCCCGCATCACCGCCTCCGAGATGGCAATTCCAAGGCTCCCCGGCGAGTCGGGGTCGAGGGCGTGTATCTGCCGACCCGCTTCAGTTACATCGGATGGGCTGGGATGAACCTCGGCCCCCCAGACGCGCATCATCCGCTGTCGATCTGGTTTCTGGTCGTATGAAGACCGGACCTGCCACACCTCGACCTCGAGTCCGAACTGCGCTCCGGCGAAGGCCAGCGCCGATCCCCATTGCCCGGCGCCGGTCTCGGTCGTCAATTTCTTGGCGCCGGCTTTGGCGTTGTAGTAGGCCTGCGGAACCGACGTGTTGGGCTTGTGCGAGCCGGCCGGGCTGACACCCTCGTATTTGTAGAAGATCTTCGCCGGGGTATCGAGCAGCTTCTCGAGGCGGCGGGCACGATAGAGCGGTGTCGGGCGCCACAGCTTGTAGACCTCTAGTACCTCGTCGGGTATGTCGATGAAGCGCTCCTGGCTGACCTCCTGGAGGATCAGGTCCATCGGAAACAACGGCGTCAGATCATCGGGGCCGATCGGTTCCCGGGTCTTGGGATGCAATGGCGGCGGAGGCGGCGACGGAAGATCCGGAACGATGTTGTACCAGCGATTCGGCAACTCCGATTCCTCGAGTACAACCTTGGTGTATTCAGCCATTACCGCCTCCCGAAGCAATCCTTGCCGAGTGAGGGTAGCGGCTCTGGTTTCCTGCCATCATCGAGGCCATATTTGCGGAGCTTCTCGGCAGGACCGACGGCGGTTGCTTGCTACGGTACGCCCAGATATGGATGACACCACTGTTTCCCACATCTCTGTCGCCGGTGCCAACGCGAGCCGCGATCTCGTTCGATCATGAGCACGCAGCTGACGAAGAATCTGGTGGTCGATGACTCCGGCTGGCTCCTCGCCGAGAGCGGGTCCGACCCGGACCGTGCGGTAGCCGTCGGTTCCAACTTCCTCGTAGGCAACGGCTACCTGGGGTATCGGGGAACGTCGCCCGAGCAGGGCGCAGCCGACTACGTCGCGCTGGTCGTGAGTGATACTTACGACTGTGCCGACGGCGACTGGGTTGAATTGACCACGGCTCCCAATCCGCTCTTCGTCCGGGCGACGGTGGGAGGCACCCAGATTGCTGCTGAATGCGCCGAGGATCTAGAGGCCCGGCTGGACCTGCGAGCCGGCGAGTTCGGCTTGAGTTTCAGCAATAACATCGACGGCGCCACCGTCGAGGTCGCTGTAGATCGATTCGCCAGCTACGACGACCTGCATCTGTTGGTGCAGCGGGTGAAGTTCCGCGGCGATGCCGCGGTCACGCTTCGCGTCCGGGCCGGCATCGATGGCGATGTTTGGAGCCTCAACGGCCGGCATCTGCCGGCGATCGACCTCATCCGCCGGGATGATCTTCTGGTGGCGTCGGGACGCACCGTTGAGAGCGGTGTCGATGTGGCTGTTGCGGTCGCCGTAGCGGTGTCGACCGGAACCCCAACGGCGGGGGTGTTGGACGGTGGGCTCATCGCAGATTCCTACGAGATCGCTCTGGCTGCCGGAGAAGAAGTATCTGTCACGTCGGTGGCTGCTGTGTTTTCGTCCAACGACCTCCCCGACCCGGTTGCAGCGGCGGTGGCCGCCGCAAGGGGTCATTCCCATTCGGGCTACGCGGAGCTGCTGGCGGCGTCACAACCCCACTGGAAGGCAATATGGGAGGCCATGGATGTCGTCATCGAGGGTGACGACGCTGCCCAGGTGGCCCTGCGGTTTAGCGCGTATCACAACCGGATCTGCACCCCCGCCCACACGGATCGGCTCCCGATCGGTGCTCGCGGTCTGTCCTGTCAGGCATATCAAGGATCGGCCTTCTGGGACCAGGAGATCTACAACCTGCCGGCGTTCCTCTTCACCGAGCCGGAGATTGCGAGGTCGATCCTCGTGTATCGCCACCGCACCCTCGATGGCGCTCGCCGCAAAGCCGCCGAACTCGGGTATACCGGCGCTTACTACGCCTGGATTTCGGGTCCTACCGGGGACGAACTGTGCCCCGACTACTTCTTTGAAGATGTGCTCACCGGCCGGCCGATCCGCAACCATTTCAACATCTGGCAGATGCATGTGGCGCCCGATGTCGTAACGACCGTGGCTCGATATGTCGACGTCACCGGGGACCAGGCCTTCCTAGTAGAGCATGGGGCAGAGATTGCCTTCGAGGTAGCCCGCTTCCTGTGGTCGTTCGTGCGTTATGACGAGTGGCGCCGGGTGTATCACTGTATTCGGCTGCTCGGGCCCGACGAGTGGCATGAGAACGTCGATGACAATGCCTTCACCAACTATCAGGTCCGGGCGGCCCTGGCGTTTGCCGTAGACACGTACGCGCTGCTGAGCGCACGCTATCCCGAGGAGCTGGCTGCTCTCGCGTCACGTCTGGAACTCGAGCCGCAGGAGGTCGATGGGTGGCGCAGGGTCAGAGACCGGATGTTTCTTCCCCAACCCGACACGGAGAACGGCCTGATCGAGCAATTTGCGGGCTTTCTCGATCTGGAGGATGTGTCCCCGACGGAGGTTGCACGGCGTCTGCTCGACCCCAACGAGTATTGGGGCTGGCCCAACGGGGTTGCGGTTGCTACGCAGGTTTCCAAGCAGGCGGATGTCGCCGTGTTGCTGTGGCAGCACCCCGAACTCTTTGCCGACCCCGTCGCCCGTGCGAACTACGACTACTACGAGCCGCGCTGCTCGCACAACTCTTCGCTGAGCCATGCGGTATACGGATTCGTAGCGGTACGGAACGGCGAATTGGAAGCCGCCTACCGACACTTCGTGAAGACGGCGATGGTCGATTTGTTGAACACCAACCATGCCGTGGTCGGAGGAACGTTCATCGGCGGGATCCACACTGCGGCGTGCGGAGGCACCTATCAGCTGGCGGTACAGGGATTCGGGGGACTGGGGTTTTCCGATGGTTCACTGACGATCGATCCGAAGCTGCCGGCCACCTGGAAGTCGCTCACCTATCCCGTGTCCTGGCGGGGTAATCGGTTGCAGGTGAAGGTCTCGGGCGATCGTGTCGTCGTAACGGCCGATCCCAACAACGAAGCTGTGAACATCCTGGTACGCGGCGCCTTGATCGAGCTTCCCCCGGGCACCGAAATCTCGGTTTGAGACCTTGAGCTGCTTGCGACTCGTCGCACTCGTTTACCTCCTCTCGGCAACCAATATGTCATGGCGCGGCAACGTGCGGTAGCCGGCGAGGTTTCTGCGTAGAGTGAACTAGAGACGGCTTCCCGAGAGGTTGCTCGGTAGCGCCAAGGAGGCGCCCCGGCCGAGCGCTGCGAAAGGGTGATCAGATTGATCGACATGGTGTCGCCTCAGACCGTTCGAGCACTCGCCGAATCCGCCGGCCAGCATTGTGTGTCGATCTACATGCCGACGCACCGTGCCGGTTCGGAACAGGACCCGATCCGCTTGAAGAATCTATTGAGTGCGGCTCAGGCGGAGTTGGTTGCAATGGGCATGCGACGTCCCGCAGCCGACAAGCTGCTGGAGCCGGCCACCCGGCTTCTGGCGTCCGGTCGATTCTGGGCAGAACTCGGCGACGGGCTGGCACTGTTCCTGTGCGACGGGGAGATTCGACAGATTCGTCTGCCGAATCCAGTCGAGGAGTTGGTTGCGGTGGCCCGTCAGTTCCATCTCAAACCCTTGCTGGCCACGGTTGCCGGCGGGGAGCTGTTCTATGTCTTGGCGCTGAGCCAGAACCAAGTCAGGCTACTCCGCGGTGATCGGTACTCCATGAGCGAGCTCGACTTGATGAATGTGCCCCACAGCCTCGACGAGGCACTCCAGTTCGACGATCGGGAACGGCAGTTGCAGAGCCACGGTTCGAGTCGAGTTGGACGTGGTCGAGTCGCAGCAGCATTCCATGGGCACGCCCTGGACAAGGACGCAGCCGAGGAAGACCTATCCAGGTTCGTGGCGGCAATCCACCGCGGGGTGGAAGCCACGACGGCCGGATCTCCTGCACCCTTGGTTCTGGCGGGGGTAACACGCTTGACTGCTCTCTACCGGCGGGTGAACAATCAACCCCACATTCTGGAATACGGTGTCGAGGGCAATCCAGAGCACCTATCCCCCGAGGCTCTCCGTTCGGCGGCCTGGCCGCTGGTCGAGCCGCTATTCGACGGTGACAGGCAAGCCGAGGCTGAGGCGCTCTTGTCGGGGAAGCGGGCAACGGCGAAGGAAGTCGAAGCTGCGGTTGTTGCTGCTTTCGAGGGTCGTATCGAATCGGTCTTTGTGCCCGTGCAACACCACGTTTGGGGGTCGTTCGAGCCCGACACGCTCACTGCAACTGAGCACGGCGAGCGCCAACCCGGGGATCGCGATCTGCTCGATGTGATCGCCGCATTCACTCTGATTCACGGTGGCAAGGTCTTCGCGGTTGATGCAGCAGCAATGCCGAGTAACGATCCGGTAGGTGCTGTGCTGCGGTTCTAGGGCCCGGCACGGCTCTTCCAGAATCACCTTGTGAAGGTATCCATCGTCCGCCTCGCCTAGCTGCGACCTCGGGATGAGCGCGATCGGCAACTACCGAGCGCCGACAGCGCTCTCCGAAGCCGGCACTCCAAGCTACTCCGGTTTCTACAGCGTGCACGAAGCCATCATCGCCGACGGAATCGAATACGTATCCGCATATTCGGATGGGCTTCGTATCGTCGATCTCGCAGATCCGGCGGAACCCGAAGAAATCGGATCACTTCTGCCGTCTCCGGCGCTCGACCGGCACGGTTACTGGACTGCTCTGGACGGATCGCGTAGCTTCCCCCTGGTGTGGGGAGTCGAAGTCCAGGATGGTTTGATTTTCCTCAGCGACGTCAACAGCGGACTGTGGATCGTGCGGTTGATGCAGACTGAACCCGCCGCCGACCCTGCAAATGCGTTGTGAGCAGCGAGCGCGACTGTCTGGAGTGCGGAACGGCAAATGGGCAGCGAGGCCCCAAGACCGGGCTTGGACTCGAGCCCTACTCGTCCGGGTCGAGATTGGCCTCAGTGCCGATCCAGTAGGTAGCTCCTTGGTTGGTGTACGTCACCAGGGGTGTGTCGGCGTTGTACTCGGATTGACCCCACCGGGCGATATCCGGGTCGAGATT
The DNA here is from genome assembly GCA_029287195.1 of Acidimicrobiia bacterium. Lineage (GTDB taxonomy): Bacteria > Actinomycetota > Acidimicrobiia > Spongiisociales > UBA5794 > JAAETI01. The sequence continues at coordinate 8,460 of JARFRN010000154.1, forward strand.
GGCTTCAGCGCCAACGAAGAGCGCAGGCCCGGGGTTGGCGTACGTCACCAGTGGCGTGTCGGCGTTGTACTCCTGAGTCCAGTCGGCCGTGGCGCTCTCGGAAGGGGGGCTGGATCGTTGTGCGAGCCAGAGCCCAGCGAGTGCTGCGACGATCACCACCGCGGCAAGAGTGGCAAACAACCCAATATGACGACGCACCACAGCAGGAAGGTGAAAGTGTGGATAGTGGATGTGAGTGGTCACGATCACTCCTTTGCGTCAGGCCGGAGGTACGTCGGACCACACACTGAGCCCGAACACCGGGGCCCAGGCGTAGATGCCGAAGCGAACTCCGGCTTCTACCCTCATTATCCTCCTCTCCCCACCCCAAACAAGGCTCCGGGCGCGCATTTTTCGCAATGGATTCATAGCGACCTCTGAAGCGGCGCATCACTTCGATTCGGGATCGGATTCAGCAGCGAAACCGCTCTTCGTCGGGCCGGCCGATTTGAAGCGGTGACCCATTGATCCCGTGCCCAAAATTCCCCGGTGCGTCCGGTCTGGTCACACGCGATCGTTCCAAGCCACAGCAGCGCCCGCGTTCTTGGAGTCTTCGATCTCGATTTGTCCCGATCCGACTCGGTCCTCTCGTCGCCTTGGCGAAACCCCATACGCAGACTCGCCTCCTGTGTCGATCGACGTAGGAAACGGCTGCGGTGCGGGTGGGGCTACTCTGCCGCGACGGCAGATTCGTGCTCTGCGTCCTCGGGATCGTGAGCGGCGAGCGCATCGAGCATGTCGTTCATGTGGTGGAACAGGATCCGCTTGCCTTCGACCTTGAGCTCCTTGCCCGTCGCCTCGTCCTTGATGACGGCGGTCCGGACCGTGACCTTCTGGTGCATCTCCACACTGAGGTTGTCCCGGTCGAAAGTTTCGAGCGGCACCAGATGCTTGGCGAGGATGATGCCCTTCGCGTTGTTTGAGGTCATGACGTACAGCTTGGACGGTGAAGCAGCGAGCACAACCACAGGCGGAAGGTCGCCGGACGTTCCTGCGTAATAGCCGGCTGCACCGCCTGCTCCGGTCCCAATTACCTGACCAAGATCGTCACCGACGGCGTCACCGATGACAGATCCTGCGGCGGCACCGGCAGCCATCTTCCATGTGAGGCCTTTCGGCTGAAAATCTCCTGCGACGGTGATCTCGGGATCACCAGTCGCCTCACGAGCAAGGTCGATCAACTTCTGTTTGAGGTCCATGTGGCTCCCCTTTGGTGAAAATGGCTTACCGAAGAAGCCTAATTCCGGCCATTTCGCTACGTCAACGCGATCATATCGGGCCCCTGTGCACGTCTGTCGGGCTGGTCGCCCGAGGGCTGCCGTCAATGCAACTGCTCCCGATCGCACAACAGACGGCAGTCGATCAGGCGCGATGTGCGCGTTCGTCAACCCAGTGCACAATCGCTGCCGCGGCAACGGCCACCGCAGCACCGAGGGCAACGCCGGCGGCCACGTCCGACAGCCAGTGGGCTCGGAGATACACGCGACTCAGCGCCATCATGACGGCAAAAACCGCAGCGAGCATCTCGAGGGTGCGCCGCTGTGGCCCGGCCGGGACCAGAACAATGACCAGGGCAACGGCGATGGCGGCGCCGGCGACCGAGTGGCCGGATGGGAACGAAAAGCCGCTGGTCTCCACCAGCGGAAGCGGGGGTCGGGCCCTCTCGTAGATCTCCTTGACGGGACCGATCAGCAATTGCGACGCAACCATGGCGGCGATCCACGAGATGAGTGCTTCCCACCGGGAGCGCCATGCGAGATACAGCGCCACCAGCACCATGACCGGGGCGGTGACCCAGGTGGAGCCGAGGAAATCCAGGACATGGGCGGTGGCGACGAGCGGAGACCATTCTGCATCGACTACGGCACGGTGCACTGCATCGTCGACACTCTGAACGACATCGGCTAGTGCCGGTACCGCCAGCGCCAAGAACGCCAGATTGCCAAACACCCAGAATCCGAGGGCGGTGCGAAAGGCAACCGGATGGTCCTGGAGGAGCGGACGGTCTTCGAGGCGGCGGTTGGCCCCGCCGCGGGTCGGTGGTGCGCTCACAGAGCGCCTTCGGCTTCGAGCTTCCGCAGCGCATACACGCCCGGAAGGATCGGTAGCCAGAACGTCGCTATGCGGTAAAGGAACACGGTCGGTACGGCGATGGTCGAGTCGAGCCCGAGCGCCGTCATCGCCGCGATCATGGCCGCCTCCGTCGCACCGACACCACCGGGCGTCGGTGCCGCCTGGCCAAGGGCCTGCCCGGCGAGGAACACCACGCCCACGCCGAAGAAGCCGAGCCCTCCGCCGAAGGCCTCCAGGCTGAACCACAACGCCACGATGTAGGACATGATGAGAACAAAGGCGCCGCCGAACAGCATCAGCGCGTTGCGCGGGCTCGATGCGATCTGCCGCAGTCCCTGCCCGGCGCGCCGGATCACCGGCCACACCTTCTCCCTAAAGAGCTTGCGGCCGGCCGGAAGGAAGACGACGAGTCCTGCGAGGGTGAAGACCACGACGAGGCCGATCAATACGGCGCCACCCGACGGTACTTCGACGAAATCCCCGGCATTCCGCCCGACGAAGATGACGAAGAGAACCAGCATCGATGTGTGCACGATGATCGTGGCGATGTTGCTGATGCCGATGCCGGCGGCTGCAACGGCGGAGTCGACACCGTTCTTCTGCAAGTAGCGTAGGTTGGTCGCGATGCCGCCTATCTTGACCGGCATGATGCGGTTGATGAACGTCCCGGCGAACTGAGCGAGCACGCTGGGGACGAGGGGGATGCGATCCGGCACCGAGCCCATTACGTTCCAGGCCGCTCCCACGTAAGTCAGGAAAGATGCAAGCAAGACTGCGGGCGCCCAGCGCCAGTCGGCATCGAGAACCGCATTGAAGTCGGTGTCGGCGAGCTGGGGAATCAGGAAGTAGATCGCTGCGGCGAAGCCGACGACCATGAGGATCGTCTTCGATCTGACCCGCTCCAGGTCCTCGAGCTCGATTTCTTCCAGGCCTGTCTGACGCTGCACCTCTGCGCGCAGATCGTCATCGAGACCCTTCTGGTGCTTGAGCGATTCCCGGGTTGCCCCGCTGAGGGCGAGGGGTTGGATCCGAGGTGCCGCGTCGGCGACCGCCTCGGTACCGACGCCGGCGACTGCTGCGGCCACGGCCCGCTGTGGACCGACTTTTGTCGCAGTCGACACAACAAATTCCGCCACATCGGAGCGCAGCTGGCCGTCGGTTGCGGCGAGCTCGGAGAAGCCAAAATCGATCAGCCAGGGGGTGCGATCTGCGCCCAGGAACACGTTGGCCAGCCGGAGATCACGATGTGCCTTGCGACGGGAACGCAGCATGGCGATCTGATCCCATACGCCTTGCAGCACATCCTCGGTCAGGTCATCGGCTTCGACTCCGTCCAGAGAGGTGCCTTCGATCGCCTCGTAGGCGAGCAGCATCGAGTTAGGCGGCACGTCGACCACAGCCTCCAGCTGCGGGGTCTGCACGCCGTCCGCCCGTGCCTTCAAGGCTACGACGGCCTCGTGTTCGACAGCCCTCTTGAGCGAGGAGAAGGGGCGCTCGTCTCCGACGCCCTTCAGGCGGAACATGCGGAAGACGCGAAAGAGGATGTCGCCGGCACGTTCCTCAGGGCTAAGCACCTTGATAAACAGCCGCTCCCCGTTCCGTGTCGTAGCGAACCAGGGAGTGGAGCCTCGGGCGTCGACGCCGGCACGTTTGAGTTCTGCGAGTTCAATACCGCTGCGCGCCATCGCCTCAACGACGGCAGCTCCCCGAGGCCGCCGATCGGGCATGCCGAAGACCAGCAACACACCTGCACCAATAGCGTAGGCAAGTCCGATGACGAGCAGTTCGTCGGTCGGAGGCGTCAGGCTGTCGATCATCCTCAGGAACACCAGCACACCGATGGCAATCCAGGCGAACCTCCGCCACTTCGAGTTGATCCACGGGGCAACCGCCGCGTAGAACGCTACGCCTCCTGCGAGGTAGAAGACCGTTGGCCACCCTCCGCTGGTGGTGAGGCAGGTCTGGCCGAAGCTCGTCGCGACGTCCCGGCATATCCAATCTGGAGGAACGAACGGCAGGTCGGGCGGGGAGAACCGAGAGATCAGCTCCGCTTCGATTCCCCACACGGCGGCAATCGCCAGGACCGAACCCAGCAAAGCAAGGCCGAGCCGCCGCCATTGCCGCAGCCAGGCCAGCGCACCGATTGCGATTATCGGCAGCAACATTTACAGCAACTCGATGACCACGATGAAGACCACGACCCAGCTGTTGGGGACGGCGTCGACACTCTCGATTACCTCTACCGTCACCGCCTCACTGATGTCGTTGAGGGTGGTGGCCAAGAAGAAGCCAACAACGGCGATCAGCACGGCAATGACGAGCCGCAGCAGATCACTGGCGTGCCGAACGAGGGCGCGGCCTTCCGGTTCTTCGATGACGACGCTCGAAGGAGTCATGGCAGTCTCGGGCATGTCTGAGTGCTCCTGAACCGTAAAGAGGAGGCTGGGGCCGGTCCCCGGCGGGCGGACTGTACCATCACATAGCTTCTAGAGGAAGCCTTCGACGTCCGGGCGGAGCGTTCCAATTCTCTTCGCGATCTCTCCGCCGAGTAGAAACGCCACGACCCGGGTTGGGTCGAGTACAGCCATTCGCAGTCGTCGGCGAGCTTCGCCACCACTGAGCGAGTTGAGCGAACCCTCTCTAGGTCGGAGCGCCGGGCGACTGCGGCGAAGCGACCGGCTGCAGACGCCCAATGGCTCTCTTCAAGTCCTAGTGCGGCCTACGGATCCGCCGAACGGAGTCCTTCGAGATCTCGAACCAATGCGCTTGACATGTAGTGGCGGAGTGCCGGTGCCCGATATCGATTCACCAGCAACTCGCCGGGCGACTGCTGCGCCTAACTCCCCCATTCGCGGTTGCCCTTCACAGGTGAGCGGCGTATTTGGATGCCGAGCTTCACGGTGCCACAGGGAGACGCGGTGACGCAGGCGAGAATAGCGAGGGGTTACTCCCGAGACGCAGCAGTGGTGGCACGATCATTGATCGCTTGACGGGCGGCGTGATAGATCTTCCATTCGGCAGGAAGGCCTCGGGAAATCATCGCCGGGTGTGGCGGATCCCCTGCGGAGGTCTCCGACGGAGACTCTGCCTGCGTTCTCAGGTGGATCTTGTTGCCGGCCGGGTCGCAGATGATGATCGACTGCATCCCGTTCGGCCAGGTCACCTCTTCGAGGATGGGAACCCCCTGCTCCTGGAGGTGGTGACGCCAGCGCCTGACTACGCCACGGCTGATGCCGAACGTCACTTGCCCCGCCTCGGTGGATTCGACATCCGCAGCCGGCGCCTGGAAGAGGATGAGTGTGGCGTCGCCGTGCCGAAACGTCGATTGCCGTCCTCCGACTTTCCGGGCTACCTGCAACCCGATTACGTTTTCGTAGAACCTTTCCGCGCCCTCTAGATCGGTGACGTAGAGGGATGTTTCCTTCAACAGCTCCGTCCTCACGATCCCACTCCCTTTCGGTACAAAGCTTCTCCGCAGCTCTCCCTTTTCAGCATCCGAGCTCGACGGTTGGTGAACAGTCGGAAACGCGCACCGGGTCACTCATCGCTACGAGCACCTCACGTTCTCCCTCGAAGGCCTCTCTGCTGTGCGCCGTCCTTATGTTGTCGACGATCATCAAGTCTCCGGCCCGCAAGGGCTCCCGGGCGATATTGGCCTCGTAGACGTCGTTGATCGCCTGCACGACGTCCGCCCCGATCGGGTCGCCATTCCCGTACTGGGTATTGAACGGGAGCCCGTCGGTGCCGTAGATCTCCACTAGGTACTCCCGTACCTCGGGGTCCAAGGTCCACTCGTTGAGGAACGCAATCTGATTGAACCAGCACCGCTGCCCTGTAACGGGATGGTTGATGATGGCGCTGCGGCGCTGCCGGGTACGCAAACCACCGTCCGACTGCCAGTCGAACTCGATCGCATTGGCGCGGCAGTATGCCTCGACTGCGGCACGATCGTCCGTGCCGAATGACTCGCTGATCGACGCCCCGATCTCATCGTTGTAGCTGCGCACGAGTGTCCAGCCCTCCCGCTCGAAGCGTGCCATCAACTCTGTCGGGAGCGCCGTGAGCATTGTCGCGGCGTCGGCGACCCCCGTCTCCCCACCGGCCGTCGGTCCGCGGAGGCAGGCGAACATCATGAGGCCGGGAACCTCGCACCCATAGCTCAGCTCGTGGTGGGAACACATCTGCTGGGTCGGTGGCCACTTGGAGGCTGCGTACACTCCCTCCGAGTCGACGTTGCGGGCATCGAATGCCTCCCTTTCGATCATCAGTCCGTCGGCCAGATTTCGAAAGACGGCCCCAACTTCGGACCTCTCACTCAGCCCGAGCCCTCGCACGAGGATCGAACCGTGCTCGGCGACCATGGCGCGTAGGGCGGCGCGGTGTTCGGCCGCCCAAGTGGGCGCCTCACCACCGGCGTCGGTGTGGAGGGTTGGTGGCTTCCCGTCTTGCAGGTCAAAGCTGGAAGTCGAGTTCAATTCTGTCCCAGGTGCCATGTCGACCTCCTCAGCGACTCGCCACACGCGATCGTGACGCAAACCGGGTACTTCCAAGCACTGCCTGCGCCGACTCAGCGGGCCGGGTACGCGGGAAATAGTGACCGCCGTCGGTTAGTTCGTGCAGGTCGACCTCCTCTGCCACCAGTTGCCAGTCGGTGTAGCGCCGTGCGAAGTCATGCGTGATGGGGTCGTCGGCGGCGACGACCACGGTCACCGGGGTGTTCAGCTTTGCGGCGGGCGGATCATCGAGAACCTCGGCCAAGTAGCGGTTGGCGGATACAAAGTCATGCCGGAAGGCGGCACCGATGTGCTCCGCACGTTGCGCGTCGATTTCGCCGAGATCTGTGTAATCAGTGTTGGCGCTCAGCTCGGAGGCGATCTCGGCATTGCTCTGATTGGCCACTTCGCTGATGGCACTGCGTCGATCAGCAGCATCGCCGAGCAGTTGCGCGCCGAGGAACACTCGCTGCACTTCCACCCCAGCGCCCTTCAGCTGTCGTGCAGTCTCGACGGCAAAGGCGGCACCCGCAGAATGCCCCCACAGCAGGACCGGGCCGGACCCAAGCCCGCCGATCTCGGTCACGACCTGGTCGACCACCTCTGATATCGGCAGGAAGCGCTCGGTCTCGGCGGCTAGGTCGTGGCCGGGCAACTCTACTGCGTAGACGGCGAATCCATCGCTCCGTAGTGTGGTCGCCATCGGCTGGTAGTTCACCGCATTGCCGCCGGCGTAGGGGAAGCAGATCAGCACGCCGGCCGGCTCGGCGGCCGGCTTGGCGAGCAGCTGCAACAGCCCGGCGTCTCGGCTGGTGCGGCCTTCGACCAGCGCCGCGAGGTCGGCTAGGACCGGATAGCTGGTGACATCCTTCAACGACACCTCACGATCGAGCGCCACCGCAAGCCTCACTGCCGACAGTGACGTTCCGCCCCGATCGAAGAAATCGTCCCGCCGGCCGATCTGGTCCTCGGAGATCCCCAGCACCGTGGCCCACGCCGACGCCAACCGCTTTTCCGTAGTCGAAATAGGGGGCTCCAAGCTCGCCTCCCCTGTGTCGAGCTCAGCCGCAGAGAGCCTGAGTCGTTTGCGGTCGATCTTGCCGTTGGCGTTCAATGGAAGGCTTGCCATCCACTCGATCGCAGAGGGCACCATGTATACCGGCAGCGCGTCGCCCAGCTGTTGCTCTATGCGATCGACGTCGAGCGGTTCCGGACTGGAGTAGAACGCGACCAGATGCTTGCTGCCGTCGCCTCGTTCGCCAACCACCACGGCCCCATTACGCACGCCGGGAAGGCGTAGGAGCGCGCTTTCGATGTCACCGATCTCGATCCGGAAGCCGCGGATCTTCACTTGGGCGTCTCGTCTGCCTAGATACTCCAGCTTGCCGTCCGGTCGCCAACGGCCGTAATCACCACTTCGGTAGAGTTGCTCACCCTGGCGGATCGGATCCGCCATGTACGCCATTTGGGTGCGCTCGGGGTCATTGATGTAGCCTCGCCCGACGCAGATGCCAGAAAAAACGATCTCCCCGGGGGCTCCGAGCGGCACCGGTGACAGATACTCGTCGACGACGTAGGCGTAGACGTTGCTGATCGGGGGGCCGAGCGGCACACGATCACCCTCGGGAGGCCGGTCCATGGCCTCATGATTGGTGTCATCGGAAGTCTCTGTCAGACCGTATGCATTGAGAAGCTTGACGCCCGGCATTGCTGCAAACCACCGCTCGGTGAGCTCCTTCGTGAGCGCCTCACCCGTGGCCGACACGTACCGCAGGTTCGGCAGCTCGCGAGGATGCTCATTCAGGTACGAGAGGACGACTTCGAGATAGGACGGTACGACCTGCAACACCGAGACATCGCCATCGATGAGTGTGTCGACGAACCGCTCTACGTCCAGGATGACCTCCTGCTCGATGATCAGGGTCCGCCCACCGACGAGGAGGGCGGCGACCAGTTGCCATAGAGAGATGTCGAAGCATTGCGGGCCGACCTGGGCGACCACCTGTCCCTCGGCGATCTCCAGATCGTCGATCTTGGCGTACATGTGGTTCAACATGCCGGCGTGCTCACACATGGCCCCCTTGGGTTCACCCGTGGAGCCGGACGTGAAGTAGATGTAGGCGAGCTGGTTCGCCTTGACCTCGATGTAGATGTTGTCCTCATCGTGATCTTCCAGATACGCGTCATCGATGTGGAGCGTCTGCACGTCGGGCATCGACTCGAGCGCGGCCTCGAGAGTCGTAGTACTGCCTTGTTCGGTCAGCACGAGAGTGCACGCAGAGCGGGACAGCATGGCCGCGATCCGGTCGGCGGGGAAATGTGGCTCGATGGGCAGGTAGACGCCGCCGGCTTTGAAGATGGCGATGACGGCGGCCATCCAGTCCAGATTGCGCTCGGTGACGACGGCAACGATGCCCTCCCTGGGCAATCCCCGCGCCAGCAAGGCCCGCCCGAGCTTGTTGGCATGCGCGTTGAGCTCTCGGTATGTCCAGCGGCGCTCACCGCACACGGCAGCAATTCTGTCCGGGTGGCTCTGTACTCTTTGCTCAAACAGCTCATGGAAGCGACGGTCCGGGAGCTCGCGGTGCCGTCCGGAGAGCCCCTCGATCAGGAAATCGAGCTCGTCGGCGGAGATCAGACTCTGGCGAACGTGTTCGCCGTTGGGATCGGAGGCGATCAGAGAGAGTGCAGTGAGGTGATAGCCGGCGATCCTGGCGGCGCTGTCCTCATCGAGCGCATCAGTCCGGTAACGAAGCTTCAGGACCAACCGGCCGTTCTGGTGTGCGAGGTCGACGGCAAGCACGGTATCCGGGGCGAGATCGAGGCTGCGACCGGCCGAGTCGAATACGGTCTCGAACACCGGTTCGTCGAGGCCCGATTCGCTCCGAAGATCGATGACCGGATACGCCGAGTGGACCTCGAGCTCTCCAACGACATGATGAGTGTTCGACAGCAGGGTCGCCCACGAGTCAGTTTCCGTCAGCACCCGGCAGGGCAGCGGCGGTCCGCCTTCCGCAGGGACGTAGCCGGCCACTACCGCTGTCTCCCCCGACAGTGCGGCCAGCACCTTGGCGTGGGCCGCGAACACAACCGTGTCCAGAGACAGATCCAGCTGATCGGCCACCCGGCGTAGCGACGTAGCGAGATCATGGGACAGCGTGACGTCGTGAGACCCGGTGCCGGGCTCCGGACGGAGGGTCCAGCGCGGGATGGCGGTGTACCCGCCGTCGTTGAGCACGTCGTGCCAGTACTGCCGGCTTGTCTCTTCTCGCGTTGTCATTGAGCGTTTCCCCTCGTCTCATGCCCGCCAGCGGCGCCGTCCGCCACCCGCTCGGATTGAATCTGTGTTCTTCCCTCAGCCCGCTATTGCTACCAAGCTACGCTGCTCCGCAGGAAGCTGTCCTGCTGCAACCGCAGAGAAATCCTCAACCTCCATCGCCGTGTTTCCTTCCCACCTGGTGTACGGCGGAACCTCTTCACCCTTCACGAGTAGAGAGCCGGAGGCGAGTTGCGCTCCGTCGCCTATTGTCACGCCGTAGTGGACGAATGCACCTACGCCGAGCGTGCACCCGGCACCCACTTCTATGTAATCGGACTTGAAGGCGCCGTCCTCTTGCGAGTGGCACCATAGGTAGCTACCAACGTTGAACGTGCAGTGGTCCCCGACCGTAACCATGGTCCTCTCCGGGATGTGGCAACCGTCATCGAAGAGGCGCTTGCCGACCCGCACACCCAGGATGCGCCAGAAGAATGTCCGCAGCGGCGTTCCGGAGAACATTGGCAAGTACATGGCCGTCGCCGTCAGCTTCCAGAAGCGCTCGTGGGACCAGAAGTACGGATCGTAGATCGAGCATTGCCGGGCCTTCTGCCGACGGAACAATATGGTGGAACGCTCGATGAGCACCTGGTAAAGCGCCCGCAACAAAAGAGTGAAAGGCATAGCCAGCGCAAACACATTTACACCCGTCACCTGCGTCAGGTCTGCCAGACCGATGGTGATGAGGATGAAAGTGAAGGAGAACACCCACTGTCCCAATAGGAACATCCCCATGGTGACGAGATTGTGCCGGTTCTTGGCTGCAAGGCGGCGGTGAAAATCTTCGGGACTCTGCGGATGATTCAGCCCGAGGTCGCGCTGGACCGATCGCGGAATATGGAAGCTGGGCGCGCCGAGCAGCCCGGTACCGCGGTGGACCTCACCGTCGACCGGAACCAGGACCTTCGTCCCAAGCAAGCAGTTCGCTCCCGTCTTGCCCTGCGAGGGGTATGCCACGTAGTTCCCGAGGAAGTTGTTTTCGCCGATCGTCACTCGGGACAAGCGGAATGCTGTGTCCGAGTAGTCGGCGTTGATCGCCGAGAGGCCGTCGGCGATCATCGATCCGCGACCGATGGAGACCAGGTACGGGTTGTCATGTTTGACCATCAAGCCGAAGTTCGACCCGGTTTGTACCACGTCGTTGGAGAGGTCGTACCCGACCCAACGGAGGTAACGGACGATGTAAGAGCTGTCACCGAAAAGACGGGTGAAGAGTGGGACGTTGGTCATGCGTCCGATGACCCGATGGATCCAATATCGAGGGCCGTACAGGGGATAGGTCCGGTCGGGCTTTAGGGCGAGATTCAGCAGGCGCGGGACGGTTGCGACCACAACGAGGCCGACGAGTATGGAGCCGAATAGGAGCACCCCGGAGATCAGCAGCGCGTCCCAGTAGAACATCGGCTCCGAGAAGACGGAAATATCACTCACGTCGAAGTACAGGCGTCCTTCGATGAAGGAGACGACTGCGATGATGGCGCCAAAAAGGAGTGAGGAGAACACGATCCAATTCAGCAGCTGCGCCACAGAGAAGGTGAACCTCCTGAGCCGCCCGTAGGGGGCCGGGGGCACATTTCGATAGTCAAATACGGTGCTTTCCTGCGCCGGCGACCCATACCGGTGCTCACCGGCAGGTATGGACTGCCCGGCCGATAGCGACGAGGAGTGACCGAGCTGGGCGCCGTCACCCATCGACGTGTTGATGTCGAGCACCGTCATCTCCCCGACATGCACG
>JARFRN010000284.1 GCA_029287195.1 Acidimicrobiia bacterium
AAACGTCGCCATCTGCGCCCGCGTCACCGAATCCTCAGGACAAAACCTGTCATTAGACGGCGGATTACACCCCACCGTGATCCCAACATCAGCAATAGCCTCAATCGAAGCTTCGTGCACCGAACCGTCATCATCGACGAATGATCCGCCGGGCTCTAGCGCCTGTCCCCCGATGGGCGAAAGCGCCAGCACAGTCAAGACCCCAAGGGTGAGAACGACGACTCGAGTCGGGCGATGGTTCTTCATCTGAGCTCCGTGCAATTCGGTCCGCCGAGGTTAGTTCTGACCGATCCACTAGAACGGTCTTGTGTTGCCTCTCGACAATCACGCTGTGCAGCCGACCGGAGTGAAGATGAGCGCAAGCAACGAGATCGAACGCAAGTCCGGGGAACTGCGCCGGGACGGATCCCGGCGTGATCGCCCACCACGGTCGCCCGCAATTCGGAAGTGGCCGACCATCTCCAGGCGAACCAGATGGCACCCCGCGACGGACGGCTCTGTTCGCCCGGCTCAGTGCCGTCTCGGGTGGCTGATGACCCCTTCCCCCGCGTCGCAACTGGGAACCCTGAGTCCAACTACCCATGGTTAGGATCCAGAGACGGCGCACGCCCGCTCTCGAGGAGACCCAATGAACGCCCTCAATACCGCTGCTATCCGTGGCCAGTTCCCGGCCTTGCGTCGCAAGGAGCACGGAACCACAGTTGCCTGGTTCGACGGCCCGGGCGGTAGCCAGGTCCCGCAAAGCGTCATTGACGCCATCAGCGGATTCCTCACCCACGGTGGATCCAACCATGGCGGAGCTTTCGCAGCCAGCAGAGACTCGGAGAAGGCGCACGAAACGGCACGTCGGGCGGTGGCCGACCTGTTTGGAGCCCGGCTCGACGACCACGTCGCCTTTGGTATGAACATGACCAGCCTCAACTTCGCGCTCAGCCGGGCACTGGCAACCACCTGGGGTCCGGGGGACGAGGTCGTGGTTACCCGCCTCGACCACGATGCAAATGTTGCACCGTGGCTGCGGGCCGCGGCCGAGCGCGGGGCCACCGTCAAGTGGGTTCCGTTCGATACGACCACTTACCGGCTCGACCTCGCTGCTTTTGCGGACGTTGTTGGTCCCCGCACCAAGCTCGTGGCCGTTACCCATGCTTCGAACGCGATTGGCACCATCGTGGACATCGCTGAGGCATCCCGCATCGCCCACGCGGCCGGCGCCCTAGTCGTCGTCGATGCCGTTCACTACGCCCCTCACGGGCTCATCGACATGGCTGCCACCGACTCTGACTTCCTGCTGGCTTCCGCATACAAGTTCTTCGGCCCGCACATCGGAGCCTTCGCCGGCCGGTCATCACTAATGGAGGAATTGGATGCCTACAAGGTCCGGCCGTCCCCTGCCACCGGCCCCGGGAAGTGGGAAACGGGGACCCAAAGCTTCGAAGCACTCACCGGGGTAACCGCAGCCGTCGATCACCTGGCGGGTCTAGCACCCGACGAGCCAACCCGGCGTGACCAGATTGCCCTGGCATTCGGCGCAATCCAGGACCACGCAGTAGCTCTGGGGAAGAGATTTCTCTCCGGACTACCGGCGACGGCAACCGTGTTTGGTATCACGGACGATCTGACCGCCCGCACGCCTACCTACGCAATCGAGCTAGAAGGCGTGTCGGCCCGCCGGCTGGCAACCGAACTCGGAGACCGGGGCATTTACGTGACCGACGGCAACTACTACGCAGTCGAAGTAATGCGGTCCTTGCAGCGCGAGGACGGCGGGCTGGTGCGGATAGGCTTCCTGCACTACACCACCGAGGATGAGGTAGATCGACTGCTCAACGCCCTGCATGACCTCGCCTGACGTCTTCGAACGATGCCCAAAGGTCGAATTGCACCTTCACCTCGAAGGTGCCATCCCGGCGGACGTACTATGGCGGCTCGTCAGCTCCTACGGCGGTGATCCCGCCGTCCCCGATCGCACAGCACTCGCTTCCCACCTTCGGTACACCAGCTTCGCTCACTTCATCGACACCTGGTGGTGGATGACCGGGTTTCTCAGGAACAGCGACGACTTCGAGCTGGCGGCGGAGAGCGTGGCTGCCGATCTGGCCCGGCAGAACATCATCTATGCCGAGGCTTCATTCTCCCCTACCGACTTCGAACGTCACGGCCTGAGCCCCCAGGAGATTGCGCTTGCGATGAGACGGGGCCTCAACAGGGTTGCCGGAACCCAGGTTGTGTTGAACTGTGACCTGGTACGGGACACCGGCCCGCAACGTGCCGCAGCAACGCTGCGCGCAGTGCTCGACGTCGCCGCCGAGGCCGATGTTCGTGGCATAACCATCGGGGGATCGGAGCAGGTCTATCCCCCGGAGCTTTTTGCCGGCGTCTACCGGACGGCTGCTGCGGCCGGCCTCAGGCTTACAGCCCACGCCGGTGAAGCCGCCGGTCCCGACAGCGTGCGCGGGGCTCTGGAGGCCCTCGGAGTCGAGCGAGTGGGTCACGGAGTGCGCACCGTCGAAGACCCCGCTCTGCTTGATCGCATCGTTCGTGACCAGGTGCCGCTCGAGGTTTGTCCCACGTCGAATATCCAAACCGGTGTCGTTTCGGATTGGGAGGGGCACCCAGTTGGAATGCTCCTCGAGGCGGGGGCCTACGTCACTTTGAGCTCCGATGACCCGACCTTCCTCCACACATCGGTCGCCACCGAACTGCGCACGGTGGCGGAACGATTCAACGGCGATCCGCTGGCGCTGACGCGCAAGGCAGTCGCTGCGTCGTGGATGACGGCAGCAGAGAAGAAGGATGCCCTGGGTCAAATAGCGGCGTGGTGGTCGTGGCATCCGGGGTGACCGGGCAACCACTGCTTCTAGTGTGCGCTGATGCGCGCACGGATCGTTTCTGTACTTGGAGCCGCCTCCCTAGGTTGGGGGCTGGCCGGGGTGGGCGTGCGGGCGGTCTATCAGGAAGGTGCATCGACATTCACCGTTGTCGTCGTCCGGACCGCGATTGCCTCACTCGCTGTCGTTGCCTACGGCCTGGTCACAGGTCGTCGCCCCTCATCCCGTGCCTGGCTACACGGGGCCCTGATCGGAATCCCACGCATCGGGCTGGCTCCGATCCTCTTCATAGCGTCGCTCAACTACATATCTGCAGGAGTCGAGGGTCTGGTCATAACCCTCATCCCGGTCGCGACCGCCGCCATGGGCCACCTGTTCTTGAGGGAGCAGCTCACCCGCAGCCAGGTACTCGGTCTGACGCTCGGCATAGCGGGCACATCGTTGTTGATCGCCTCCGGTGACAGCGGCATCGCCGATGGCGCCGGCAACACGGTCATCGGCGGAGGATTGGCGCTCGGTGGTGTTCTCTTCGGGTCGATCAGCGGCATTTTGAGCAGACGCTTTGCCCCGCAACATGAGACACTGACCCTGGCGATGCCGATGTTCCTGTCAGGGTTGATTGTCGCCATCATCGGTGGACTACTGGCCGCAGACATCCAAATCGGCGGCCTCAGCGCGCGTTCCTGGCAGCTGCTGACGCTGCTCGCGCTCGGTAGCACGCTCTTGCCGTTTGTCGCAACGCTGTACGCGTCCAGGCACACCACCGCGGCAAACGTTGCGCTGACCGCGTACGTCGCTCCGCTCGTCGGCGTTGTCGGAGGCGCAGTACTGCTCGACGAGGTGATCACGCCTGCGATCATCGTCGGGGGTCTGTTGACGATCACCGGTGTAGTGATGGTCGGCAGCAAAGCCGCCGCGCGCCATTAGCCTTCCGCCCGTGACCAATCGTCTGCTCCTACCGATGGCCGCTGCGCTGCTCGTCATACTCACGAGTTGCGAGTCGTCGAGCGCGGACACTCTCGCAACGACTACTTCCCCGCCCGTGGTCACGTCGCTGCCGCCGGTTACGAGGACTTTGCCACCGACGACTACAACGACGACAACGTCCACGACCACCACGCTTCCGCCCACATTCGACCTGCGGGGGTTTGTCAGAGGCCCAGACGACCTGCCGCTCCACGAGTCATCGGTCACGGTGGGCGCGGAGACCGTCGTCACGGCAGAGGACGGTTCCTTCGAGTTCAACGCAATTGCCCCCGGAGAGATCCTCGTGTCGCGCCCGGGTTGGTTGGCGACGGGCATCGAATGGGACGGCTCCCCTACCGCGGTCGAAATCGAGCTAGAGCCTCGAGTGGTGCGCGCGCTGCGTGTCAGCAGCTACGTTGCAGAGGATCGCGCCATGTTCGAGGCGCTTCTGGATCAAGCCGCCCGGACCACCGTCAACGCCCTTGTCTTCGATACCAAGGACGAGTCGAGCAAGGTGCTCTATGCATCGGACTCGCCATTCGCCGCTGAGATTGGGTCGGTCGATCCGAAGTACGACCCTGCGGAGCTGCTTCCAATTGCCAAGGAGCGAGGCTTCTACACCATCACCCGCATCGTCACGTTCGAGGACGAAACGTGGGTACGGGAACGGCCCGATCACAAGCTCGCCGGACTGTGGATCGATCCAACTCTGCGCGACGCTTGGGAGTACCCGTTGCAGCTTGCCGTTGAGGCGTGCGAGTTGGGTTTCGAGGAAATCCAGTTCGACTACGTTCGTTTCCCGGCCGGCAAGACGGCGGCGGTCGCCCAGCGCCGCAAACCGCTCACCGAAGAGGAGCGCGTCGCGACCATCACATCATTCCTGGATGAGGCCAAGTCTCGGCTACATCCGCTGGGATGCGCTCTATCTGCAGATATCTTCGCCATCGTGTTGTCATCGCCCAACGATGAGGGCATCGGACAAAGACCCGAGGACATCTCGGCGATAGTCGACGCCGTCAGCCCCATGATCTACCCGAGCCACTATTCCAACGGATGGCTGGGGTTCCCCGATCCCAACGACTACCCGGGTCCGGTCGTCGCAGATGCTCTCGATGATGGGATACCTCGACTGGCACCGGATGCGTTGATGCGTCCCTGGTTGCAGGCCTTCTACTACAACGGCAGCCAGGTGCTGGCCGAGATAGCCGAAGCCGAGGCCCGCGGCACGGGTTGGATATTGTGGAACCCGGGAGGAGCCTACGCGGACTCGTGGCTCCCCAAGGCGGGAAGTCAGGAGGAGTAGTGGTTGCTCGTTTTGATGCGATCGGCTTGGTGGTGACCGACATGGCCGCAACGCTTGCCTTCTATCGGATGCTTGGCCTCGATATCGCAGGAACCGCCGACGCGGAAGGCCACGTCGAGGCCGAACTTCCTGGAGGCACCCGCATCATGTGGGACACGATCGAGTTAGTCCGCAGCTTCAGCGAATGGAGCCCCGCCGCGGGTGGCCATCGGATATCGCTCGCATTCCGCTGCGCAAGCCCCGCCGAGGTTGATGCCGTGTACGACCGCCTCACCGCCGCCGGTCACCGCAGCCATCGCGAGCCGTTCGACGCATTCTGGGGCCAGC
>JARFRN010000026.1 GCA_029287195.1 Acidimicrobiia bacterium
CCCCCCCCCCTTTACAACCAGAAGACGGCATACGCGATCCACCTTACAGTCTCGTGGGCTCGGAGATGTGTATAAGAGACAGGCGCGGAAGAAGCCGGAGTCGAGGTGATCGTAACCGAGAGCGAAGACGCCGTGATCCTCACCGGTACGATCCCTGAGGGCGGGACTCGAGCGGTAATACTCCTGGCCATCTCCGAGATCGACGGGCGCGACATCGACGATACCGCCCTCGAGGAGGTAGAGCTGGATCTCGTGACCACTACTTCCCCCACGACTACAACACCCTCGACTACGACGAGCGACGGTGACGAGCTCACCACAACGACGACCACGACGCAGCCTCCGGAGACAACGACAACGACGACAACGTTGCCGCGGCGGCCGGTAGAGGATTGGGTCGAAGCGCTCGATCCGGACTATCCGACGCTGCGTGGTGAGCAGACCATCCTGGACTTCATAACTCTCTACAACGCCGATCTCGATCGGGTTGCCGACGGTGAGGCCCCGCTCTTCGACGTGATCGTTCAAGCTACCGACGACCTGGTCGAGGAGCTGATGACCGAGGGCATTCGACAGACCGAACTCGACGGGATCGTGGCTGAGTTGCTGGGCCCGGTGCCACCCGTCTTCATCAGGGAGCTCCCTGTTGGCGAGCGCGACCTCGCACACGAGGCGATCGGGGAACTCGTTGCAGACCAGCTCGAGACGAATGAGTTTCTGAACGAAGCGCTGACGTTGGAGGCTGAGGAAGCCAATGCAGCCGAGGTCGGAGCGGTCAAAGTCCCCTTCCTGGCGGGGTCGTTGATCGCCAGGCAGGGGGAAGTGCTATCAGCAGTCCAATTCGAGGCCATCACCGCTCTCGATCTCGTGGAGAAGGAGCTGGGAACCTCACGCCGGGCAATCGTGCTACTGGGCGGATTGGCGGTGGCACTAACTGCGTTCTTCCTGTGGCGACTGGCCCCACAGAAATGGTCGGAACCCAAGCACTTCGCGTTGCTCGGGATACTGCTCGTGCTGGCCGCCCTGGTCTCACGAATGCCTGAGTTGGTCAACACGACAGAAGGCGAGACCAACCAAGTGGCGTTTGCGATACCGGCGATGCTGTTTGGTTACACCGCGGCGATTTTGTACGACCCGCGCACGGCAGTTCTCATGGCCGTGCCCGTCACAACCTTCGTCGGCGTCTCGACCGGAGACGTGGCCCTCACGATGTTCGTTGCGGTGGCGACGGTCGCCCCGGTGGCGTTCGTTTCCTCGGTATCTAGCCGTCGCCAACTCCGTCTCGCAGTGGCCATTTCAGCGGCGGTTCTGGTTCCGTTCGGTGCCGTCATCTCGTGGTTCTTCCGGGGTTGGGAGACGTACCTGGAGGCTGCCCTATTTGCCCTGATAGGCGGAATCATCGGCGGTTTGATCGCCCAGGGCCTGGTTTCGTTCCTCGAAAACCTCTTCCGGATCACTACCACGCTGACGCTGCTCGACCTCGTCGACCGGAACCACCCGGCGCTGCGCCTCATCGAGGAGAAGGCGCCCGGCACGTTCAACCACTCGATTCTGGTTGGCACCCTGGCGGGCAAGGCGGCGCGGGAGATCGGCGCCGACCCGTTGCTTGCCCAGGCGGCTGCGTTCTATCACGATCTGGGCAAAACCGAGGATCCGATCTACTTCATCGAGAACCAATTCAGCATCACTAATCCACACGATCACCTCAATCCGGTCGAGTCGTGCAAGATCATTCGCAATCACGTCACCGATGGGTTGCGACTGGCTCGTCAGTACCGGCTTCCTTCGGAGATCCAGGCGGGTATCCGTTGCCATCACGGTACGGGGCTCATGCGTTACTTCTATCACCAGGCGTTGGAGGCCGACCCTGAGGTAGACCCGCAGCTATTCCGCCACCACGGGCAGAAACCGAAGCGCAAGGAAATGGCGATCCTCATGATCTGTGACGCCGTCGAAGGTGCGGCTCGTGCTCACGCCCAACAGCAGGATCCGACCGTCGAGAGCATCACCAAGGTGGTTGACTCTGTGGTCGGCGAGAAGCTCGATGACGGACAACTCGACGAGGCCGCCCTCACCTTTGGTGATTTGACCGCCATCAAGGCTGCAATCGTCGATGCTCTCGTCGGCTACTACCACACCCGGGTTCCCTATCCAGGATTTCCCGGAGCGCAACCCGAGCGCGTTTGATGGATATCACTATCGCCGACGAGCAGGACGACCCTCTCCCTAGCTTGAATCTAGAAGGGCTTGCACGAACCGCGCTCGAGGCCGAAGACCTCCCGGATTCGACCCAGGTCTCGATCGCTCTCGTAGACCCGGCGCGAATGGCAGATTTGAACATCGAGTACATGGGCAAGCATGGTCCGACCGACGTGCTCTCTTTCCCGATCGAAGACTTCAGCGCGCCGCCGGTCCCGGATCTAGACGGTCCGCCACTCCTTCTGGGCGACGTTGTCATCTGCCCTTCTGTTGTGGGCGACAACGCGGCTGCGGCTGCGGTAGCCTTCGAAGATGAAATGGCGCTCATGGTCGTGCATGGCATCCTCCATCTGCTGGGACACGACCACGTGACAGATGCCGAAGCCGAGCTGATGGAACAACGCGAACGCGAGATACTCGCCATGGTGGGACGGGAACGACCATGACGACAGTCGCTTTGTTGGTGTCGGTGATCCTGATCCTTCTCAACGGCCTGCTACGTGCGGCAGGATCTTCGCTGGTACGAACCCCGCGAGCCGACGCCCTTCACGACGCTCGCAGCGGAGACCAACGAGCCGAACGAATCGCCGGCATTCTCGCCGATCGGCCACGAATCCAGCCCGCTCTCGGCATGGTGAGCACAGGCCTGCTGGTCCTCGCAGTTGTGCCGGCGGCGTGGGCGCTCACTCGTCTGACCGACGGCATCCAGCTGGCTGCCAGCCTCATCGGCCTGGGCCTGGTTCTCATCGTGTTCGGAGATATACTGCCGCGGGCGCTGGGTCGAAGCCGTCCGCGCACCATCGCCTACCGCTTCGAATGGTTGCTGGTACCTGCCATCAGGCTCGGGGAGGCAACCGCAGACCTCATCAC
>JARFRN010000048.1 GCA_029287195.1 Acidimicrobiia bacterium
GGATGCATTCCAGCAGGCCGTCATTGCCGCAGCGTCCACACAGGATTTCGCACCCGGTGCAGAACCGCAGATCGAAATTATCGGCCCCGTCCCGATGTACAACTTCGTCAATCTGAACCTGACGTTCGATCATGAACAGGCGGCGGCGTAATGGGCCTTTTGCGCAACCTTCTGACGCTTCCCATCTCCGGCCCGGTCAATGGCACGCTGTGGGTCGCAGGCAAAGTTCACGAAGCCGCCGACAAGGAATTGAACGACCCCGCGACATTGCGAAAGTCACTTGTTGCGCTGGAAAGGCAGCTGCTTGCCGGTGTCATCACCGAGGATGCCGGCTGTTCGCAGCAACAGCGCCCGCAGCCGTCGGGTCTGGTAGGAATCATCAGGGAACGCGCTCCATCCCAACTCGTTTGCCCGCCGACCGACTAGATCGCGCACCATCTTCTGCAAACCGGGACGATCATCTGAGGAGATTATCCTGTTCAGCTCGAGCAAGCCGCCGATCGCAATTGCCCAGACATCAGGCTCGGTCTCCGTGCCGAGTCCGCCAACCAAGGCCAAGAATTCCTCCGCATCAGTCTCCGCGCCGAGCACGTTCGCCCACGTGTCGGCGATGAGCGTGTATCGCTCGGCGGCCTGCAGAGTCTTGAAGCCCGAAGCCAGCGCCCGCAACAGCGGTTCGGGGTAACTGACGCGATAGAAACCGTCACCGCCGGCATTGAGGAGCAAGCTATCGCCGGTGGTTGGTATGAACGAGCTCCTCTCCACAACGAGCCGTCCGCCGTCATCATCAGTCAGATAGAGCGCAGGCACTTTCCAGCTGGAATCTCCTTTGCCTAGAAAACGGAACTGGCGTTGTCCAACCCGGTAGCCTCCCTCTGCTCTCTCTACGCTGAGCTGTGGATAGCCGCCCTGGTAGATCCAGCCGTCCATGATCTCGCCGACCGGTTCTCCGGATGCGGACTCGAGCGCTTCCCACAGATCCGCAGTATCGGTATTGGCGTATGCGTGCCTGTCGAGATATGCGGCGATGCCGCGCCGAAAAGCCTCCTCCCCGAGGAATTGCTCGAGCATCCGCAGCACGGCTGATCCCTTGCCGTACGTGAGCGTGTCAAACATCCCCTCGGCATCCTCGGGTGAAGCAACCGGATACTCGACCGGCCGAGTCGACCCGAGACCGTCGATATCCATCGCATTGGCCCTCTCATGCGCAAATGTCAGCCAGCGATTCCACTCAGGTCTAAAGGCATCGACGCATTTCAACTCCATGAAGCTGGCAAACGCTTCGTTGAGCCAGAGCCCATTCCACCACTTCATCGTCACGAGATCCCCAAACCACATGTGGGCGAGCTCGTGTGCGATTACATCGGCGACGCGAGCAAGCTCCCCACGAGTGGCTCGCTCTTTGTCGACGAGCAAAGCCGTCTCCCGGAACGTAACGGCTCCGAGATTCTCCATCGCACCAGCTGCAAAGTCGGGGATCGCAATGAGATCCAGCTTGTCTCCCGGGTAGGGAATCTCGTAGTAGTCGGCGAAGTAGTCGAGGGCGAAGGCTCCAACTTCCAAGGCAAACTCTGCTAGATGCCCCTTGCCGGGCGCATGCACAACCCGCAGAGGCACGCCGCTGACTTCAACAGGTCCCTGAACCTCGAAATCGCCCACCACAAAGGCAACGAGATAGGTCGACATCTTCATCGTCTCCGCAAATTGGTGTACGACGGTCCCGTCGTCGCCTGGGTCGGCGGAGATCTCCCTTGCGTTGGATACCGCCACCAATCCTGGATCCACCTCGAGAGCCACCGAGAATGTCGCCTTGAGATCGGGTTCGTCCCAGCAGGGGAACGCCCGCCTGGCATCCGTCGCCTCGAATTGAGTCGTGGCAATCACATGTTCGGTGCCGGAATCATCCTTGAAGGTGGAGCGGTAGAAACCCCGCAGATCGTCGTTCAGGATCCCGCAGTAGCTGGTCAGCAGTTGCCATTTGCCCGGTGCAAGCGTTTCCTTGAAGCGGAAGGTGGCTCGCTCCCTTTCCTCGTCGTACTCGATGCTCGTCGCCACTGCCCTTTCCGAACCGTCGAGCCTCACCATCTCGACGTCGGCGATCTTGATCTCGGCCGCATTGAGCACGATTTCGCCCACCGGCTGCAGTACGTCGACGTCAATCACCTGGTGACCGCTGAACTCCGCTTGCTCGAGATACGGCGCAAGCGTGAGCTCATAGCGGCTCGGAATCACCGTCCGCGGCAGGCGATAATCGGCCTCGGTGCTCACTGCAATACTCCTCGAATCGCGATCTCCCAAATGCTAGGGGCGAGCGGGGGGTGAAAAACCATCAACCGGGACGCCGCGCCAGGGCCTCGAACTCGTGCCGCTCCTCGACGGACCATCCCTCTCGGGCTATCAGCAGCTCAAAGCCGGAAAGCAGATCCCATCCCTCGCCCTGCTCCAACAGGTAGGGACGGGGCGGACGTTCGTTGCGCTCGAGGTTCTTCACAGTCGCGCGGCAGAAGACGAGCAGACCGCCGGGCCGGAGCACTTCCATGAAGTGTGCGAACAAATGGCGCTTCATGAAGTGGAAGTCGACGATTACATCCCACGGTCCGCCCGGCAGTGGTGCCGAATCCAGATCACGGAGCATCGTGGCGACATGGACCCCGGCTTCGTTGGCTGCGGTCACGGCAAGGTTCAGACCCTCCGGCGAGATGTCGACGATCGTTACCCGATGTCCGTTGCGGGCGAGCCAGATTGCATTTCTGCCACTTCCGCCGCCGACGTCGAGGATCTTCGCAGCAGGCGGAAATCGGTCCGCCACCTCAACCAGAAATGTTGCCGGTTCGGTACTACGCACACCCTCAGTGGTGTAGCGGTGATCCCAGTGTTCTCTCTCTTCATCCGACATGTAGGGTCATCATATGTGCAGAAGTATCAAGCGGCTCCGCGAAGGAGCTGTTCCGGCGCCCGACGACGAAATCGAGG
>JARFRN010000144.1 GCA_029287195.1 Acidimicrobiia bacterium
CGTGGGTGTCGCAGTCGTGGAAGGGATCGAGGCAGGCCAGGAGCTGGCAGTCTGGATCATGGAGACAGACGAGAACACCTCAATCGTTGCCAAGGACCCGATTCCGCTTGGCCACAAGATCGCCATGGTCGATCTCGCCGAGGGCGACACCCTCATCAAGTACGGCTACGACATCGGCAAGGTCGTTGCGCCCGCGCCAACCGGACACCATGTCCATGTCCACAACGTCAAGACCAAGAAGTGGTAGGGAGAAGACGATGACAAAGACAATCAAGGCATACCGTCGCGAGAACGGACGCGTCGGTATCCGCAATCACGTCATCATCCTTCCGGTCGATGACATTTCCAATGCGTGTGCCGAGAAGGTCGCCAACAATATTGTTGGCACCCTCGCGCTGCCCCATGCCTATGGGCGTCTCCAGTTCGGCGCCGACCTCGAACTGACCTTCGACACGCTCATCGGTACGGGTGCCAACCCGAACGTCGCCGCGGCGATCGTCATCGGTATTGAACCCAAGTGGACGCAACGCGTTGTTGACGGCATCGCTGCTGCCGGCAAGCCAGTTGCCGGCTACTCGATCGAGGAGCATGGTGACCTCGAGACCGCCGCCGTCGCCGGGCGCAAAGCCCAGGAGTTTGTGCAGTGGGCCACCGAGTTGCAGCGCCAGGACGTTCCCTTGGAGGAGCTCTGGATCGCCACCAAGTGTGGTGAGTCCGACACGACATCCGGTCTCGCCAGCAACCCGACGGTTGGCAATCTGATGGACAAGTTGGAGCCTGAAGGCTCGTATCTGTGTTTTGGTGAAACCTCAGAGCTCACCGGAGCCGAGATGGTTTGTGCCGATCGTGCGGCGACCCCCGAGGTTCGCCAGAAATTCATCGATACGTGGAGTCGCTACAACGACATGATCGAACGTCACAAGACGAGCGACCTGTCAGACAGCCAGCCAACTGCCGGGAACATCGCCGGCGGGTTGACCACCATCGAGGAGAAGGCCTTCGGCAACCTCCAGAAGATCGGCAAGAAGTCCAAGTACATCGATGTCCTCGAGCCGGCGCAAGCGCCGACCAAGGGCCCCGGCCTGTACTTCATGGACACCTCGTCGGCGGCCGCCGAGTGCAACACACTGCAGGCAGCGGCTGGGTTTGCGCTGCACATCTTCACAACGGGTCAGGGCAACATCATTGGTCATCCGATCATGCCGGTCATCAAGGTGACGGCAAACCCGAAGACGGCCCGGCTGATGGCCGATCATGTCGACCTCGATGTGTCCGGCTTGCTCAGTGGCGACATGGTCCTCGACGAGGCGGGCGACGCGCTGATCGATATGGTGATCCGTACCGCCAACGGTCGGAGCACGGCGGCGGAGACGCTCGGGCATCGCGAGTTCATCATCACGAAGCTGTATCAGAGCGCCTAGGGAACTGAACCACCGACAGAGCTATCCGGGGCTTGCTCCGGGAGGCGCTGTGAATAGGGAGTCATCATGATCCGCACCGCAGCGGAACTCGAGAGTCTTGCTACCGAGGTCTTGAAGAAGGCGGGCACCGCCGAACCGGCCGCCGCGTCGGTCGCCAGAGCGCTGGTGCGCGCCGACCTGGATGGTCTCAACTCGCACGGCATGGCCCGGTTGCAGTCGTATTCGGCGCAGGTCGCCGCCGGCAAGGTGGTTGGCGGTGCCGTGCCGGCTATGGAGCAACTGGGATCCTCTGCTGCCCGTGTGGATGCCAACGATGGGTTCGCCTTCCCCGCCTTCGACATTGCCATCGATGCTCTGGTCGAGATGACCGAAGAGACTCCGGTGGCCGGCATCGCCGTCACCAACTCGCACCACTTCGGGGTCGCCGGCCACCACGTGGAGCGGCTTGCCGAACGAGGTGTGGCCGGCTTGGTCTTCGGCAACTCACCCGCTGGCATTGCCCCGTGGGGAGGGTCACGGCCGCTGTTCGGGACGAATCCCGTTGCCTTCGGATTTCCTCGAGAGGGAAAACCACCCCTTGTCGTGGACCTTTCACTCTCGAAGCAAGCTCGCGGCAAGATCAAACTCGCCGCCGACGAAGGACGTTCGATTCCAGAGGGGTGGGCGCTCGACGCCGACGGCAATCCCACCACTGACGCGCAGGTTGCGATGAGTGGCTCAATGCTTCCCATGGGGGAAGCCAAAGGTGCCGCCCTGGTACTGGCGGTCGAGATCATGGCGGCGGCAATGACCGGCGCCCACTTCGGCTACGAGGCGAGTTCTTTCTTCGACACGATGGGCGGTCCGCCCCGGGTCGGCCAGTTCCTTCTCGGCTTCAATCCGGGACCGCTCAGCGGCGGAACCTACGCAGAGAGGATCGAGGTGTTGTTGCAGGCTGTACTCGATCAGCCGGGAACGCGGCTTCCCGGAGCGAGGCGGCTTGAGATCCGTGACAAATCCACGCGTGAGGGCATTGAGCTTCCCGACGAACTGATTGTCTGGGTCGAGACTGCAGCGGCATAGCCCTGCGAACACCGCCGAGAACGGTGAGAGCGTCTCTATGAAAAGGGAACGCTCTCTTGACGGGCGTGAGGATCAGTTGCGAGAGGCCTCGATGACCTCAGCAACCTCGTTGGAGGAGTCGGGCGTAGTGGCTCGAGGTGTGTCCCAAGCGGCGCGAGATGCGGTCGACCACAGTGACAATGGTGACGATGACGGACACACTCGTACCGAGCCCCACCGTCATCTCACTGGCTTGTTCGCCAGGGCCTGGTGGGCCGACTGCTCACATCAGGTCGTCGGCGACCGGCCACACCCCCGCGACCGTCGCCCGAACCAAGTGATAGGTCGAGCTCAGCCTGAGCCGGGCGGTTCGGGACCGGCGAATCACCGTGTCCCCCGCGACGGCCTCCGCCTACCCCGGCCCCGACGAGCAGACCCCAGCCCGACTCGACGCCATCATCGCCCCAGGCGTTCTCTCCCGGGCGTGTCCCGCGATCCATCGGGGCTCTCCCTGTGATCGCGCAGAGCGCCCTCCGGCGCGGGGAGCCACGCAAGCAGAAACCCCCGATGGGATATGAACTCACGCTACCGCCTTGAGAGGAAGGTTCAGGAGATTCCGGGATTCCCCGCCGACGCAGTGTTTCAGACTGAGGGCCACGGGGACACTGAGTTTCCTGGTGCTTCTCGCACAGAGCCTTTCGCTCAGATTTGCATCATTCTTCATCACTCTTCACCCTGATGTGTCCCAGGCGTGTCCCCAAGCCATGGTTCCAGAGACCATGTCGATCGGACGGGATCGACAAACACCCGCCGATATCGACGTCAAGGGGCATGGGCTGCTCACTCGCTTGGCTCCAGCACGCGCAGCTGACGGCAGCAGCAGAGCAATCGACCACGCTCACACGACCGCGGCGAGAGGCACCAAGCGGCGGTCCGTCAAGCCAAGGTGACACCGGTGCGCTCGGCGAGTTGCTCAGCCACCTGAGCAATAGTGAGGCTTTGACGCTCCGCTCCCACACGTATCAGTGCGACGGCGGCGAACAGAGCGTACTGCCAGTAGTCGTCGGCGCGCCACCATCCCGCCTCGTCGAGCAGGTCGGGTTCCACGCCTCCTCGTACCGATGCGCTGGTGAGGATCGCATACTGCATCTTGCGGTTGTTCTTGCCCCGGAACTCGCATTCAGGTAGGTACGTCTCCAGCAAGCCTTCATACGAGATCGGGTCGTTTCGTGTCGCGCCGGCGATCTCAAGAGCATCGGCGGCGAGATCCATGAACACCTCACCCGGAAACGTGTTGTACTTCTGATGGAGATCAGCAACCGATGCCGTCAACTCGAACACGTCACCACCCGCGGCA
>JARFRN010000231.1 GCA_029287195.1 Acidimicrobiia bacterium
TCCGGGCTTGCAGTGACGCAGAGAACTATGCCTCACGGATCGATCAGGTAGTCGACGAATGGCGGTCAAGCCTTGGCACCGTCCGGAAAGGATCCGCTTTGAACCTGCTCATCGACGTTCTCCCCGGAGCCCCCCTCCTCACCGTGGACTCGGCCGCCGGCCTCATCGACCGCTCCGACGTCGCCGCCGGCGCAGCGATAAACCGCCTCGTCGAAACGGGTGTCCTGATACAACGGAACATCGGCAAGCAGCGCTACCGAATCTTCGAAGCCCCGGCAATCCTCGACCTGTTCACATCACTGGAGCGCGCCCTGGCAAGTCCAACCGGCGACACAGCTACGGAACCACCCGTCCGGCCAGTGCCCAACCGCTCACCCGGCGATCGATAGGCGTCGAATCATGACGCCTGCGCGCACCGCCTTGCTCATCCTTGCGGTGGCCAGCGCGATCACGACAGGCAGAATATGTGGCGCCCCCCGTCTCGCAGCAATCGGATGGCTCCCGAACGTCAGAAGGTCCCTCGGACCATCGCGGCGTGATCCCCTGCAGCGCAAGGGATCACTGGCACGCCCGGGAGAACTCGAATCCCCAACCTTCTGATCCGTAGTCAGACGCTCTATCCAATTGAGCTACGGGCGCATGGTTTCGTCAAGTATTGCAAGGGTTTCTCGAGAACCCAAGCTGGCTGAGAGCATTCTAGGCAAAATCAGGAGCTGTATCCGGCGGGCCACCCAAACCCGTGATCCGTCAACGTCTAAGGGAGCTTCGACCCGAAGGACGGTCACCCCTCCCGGTAGCACAGCGCTCATACAGCGTCTGACTCTTTTCATACCTGCCGCTCGGCGGGGATACCTGCGCATGCCGTGGCACATCGCAGGCCGCCGCTGTGGCAGCAGGGGTCGGGTTGTCTGAGGCCGCCTTTGGTGTAGGCACGGGTTAGCTAGGAGCGATTCTGTAGCACCTCAGAGTCGGCCGTGTCGGTACGGCTTCATCGCGCGGTGCGACGTTTGGGGAAAGCATTGCGCCACTCGAGACATTCCACTTAATGAGGGGCATTTTGCATCCTGCGGCCCCGGAGGAGTGTTGAGGCCCGCCGACGAACGAGTCATTGCGTTGTTCAGGGAGGCGAATCCGGTCCCGGATCTGGATCGGTTTCCCAAAGCCCACTGCCGATGGCCTGCTTTCGACGGGCGGATTGGAGCCGATGATGACAGCCGATCCTCAATCGAGAGCAAGGACGACCTGGCGGGCAGTTGTTGCGATCCTCGCCGCCATTCTGCTGTTCGCCGGCGGTTGCGCCGGCGACTCCGCCGCCGAGGACGAACCCGCCTCGGCTGAGGCCACAACGACAACCTCGCCTGCTTCGACGGCCGCAACGTCGACGGCGCCGGCCACAACAACAACGACAACGGAAGCGGCAGACCCGCCGGTCGACCTATCCGCTCTTCAGGACATGGTCGACTCGTATTACGAGGCATACAACTCCGGTGATGCTGCGGCTGCTCGGGCGCTGTATCCGCTCACGCCCGAGTCTTCGCCTCCCCATCTGGAGTTCTGGATCGAGAGCCTGGGAGAGCAAGTGACCGCAGAGTGCGTTCCCTCCGTTGACCTCCCCGGGGGCCTCACTTGTGTGGAGAGGTATCGCGACCAATTGCACGGTCCTGCCGGGGAGACGATTCGAGCCACGTTCCACTACGTCGACCGCGACGGCCTGCTGAGTCGAGTGCACGACAGGTTTGAGTTCCGGTTGACGGATTGTTTCCATCTCGACTGGCGGTGCCCGGGAGACGCAGCGGAAGTCGTAGGCAATGAAGTCATCTGGAGCTACGAGACCTTCGAGACCGATCTGTTCTCATGGCTGGAGCAGTCCTATCCGGTGGTAGCCGAGTCGATCGGAGAGGCGGCGAACCTCGGCTACTCCACCGGCAAGCTGGAGGCGGTGGCTGCTGCGCTGCCTTACGTTGACGAGTTCGTCGGCCAAAGCGAGAGCTGGCCCCGGGTCTCCGGTCACCGGGACCTGGCCGGGATGAGCGTCCTCGAGGCGGTGCTGGCCGAGCACAAGGCCTTCAACAGCCACGACCCCGAAGCGTTCGAGGCCTGGTACGGGCGACCCCCCGATGATCCTGTCGTGTATCTGTGGGGACTCGACACCCGGTTTGAGAGTGACTGCGTGACCACCGAGAACCCGGCAATCGTGCAGTGCACAAGCCAGTTGGTCGACGGCTTCTACAACAAGGCCGGCGCCGTGTGGGAACAGACTCAGCTGTGGACTGCGAGCGGCAACGAACTTATCGTGCTCGCCTCAGACGGGCTGGTTTCCGAATGGGCCCTCTGGGAGTTCAGGCTTGCCTTGAAGGCCTGGATGCAGGAGGCCTACCCGGATGTCGTGAATCAGGTATTCGGGGGCTCGTGGATCATCCACAACGAGGAAGCTGCGGTTATCGCCATGGGTCATATCGATGAGTTCCTAGAGCAATCGACTGAGTATCCGCGTGTGCATACAACAGACGGGCCCTATGAGATGGTCGCTATTGCACTCTTCACCGAGTAGCCGATTCCACCGCACGCTCTAGACAAGGAGTCGCCTGTAAGAGAATCTGTGGAAGCGACATTCAGTTCATAGGGAGCCCGGAGAGGCAGTAGTGGACGACGCTCGAGCGAGGTTCTCCTCGTTGTTCGACGAGCATTATCGGTCGGTGTTCGCCTTCGTCCTGCGTCGGGTCGATACGACCCAAACCGCACACGATCTGACGGAGGATGTCTTCCTGGTTGCGTGGCGCAAGCTCGAAGACGTGCCGGCCGAGCCCGAAAGCCTCTACTGGTTGTACGGGGTCGCCCGCCGAATCGTCGCCAATCACTCGCGGAAGACGGCCAACCGCACACGATTGGCGCCCCGCCTGGTCACGGTCGCGCCGCTCTCCGCGCCCCCACCTGAGGATGTAGTCGTTCGCAACGATGAAGCACGCTCTGTCATCGAAGGCCTGGGGGAGCTCCGCGACACAGACCAGGAGCTGCTCCGGCTTGCGTATTGGGATGACCTACCCCGTCGCGTCATCGGCGAGCTGCTGGGCATCTCAGAGTCGGCCGTGTCGGTGCGGCTCCATCGCGCAGTGCGACGTTTGGGGAAAGCCTTACGGCACTCGGGACACTTTGTTGACGAGGGGACATTGCAACGCACGGTCCCGGAGGAATGCTGATGCCGACTGACAAACGCGTCATTGAGCTGTTCAAGGGGGCAAACCCGGTCCCGGATCCGGAGCGCCTCCCCGAAGCTCAGTTGAATGCCGATGCCCTGCTGGCGTCGGGCGAACTGGAACCGATGATGGCGGTCGACCCCCGACAAGGCCCAGGCCGGACTTGGCGGGCAGTTGCGGCAGTAGCAGCGATGGCAGGGACGGCGGCCGTTGTCGCAGTCACGCTGCTGTTCGTCGGCGGTGGCGACCCCGCACCTGATGATGACACCGTTGCGGCAGAGACCACCGCTGCGGTTACGCCATCTACATCAGCCCCAACACCAACGCAACCCGTCGATCAGCCGGCCGACCTATCCGCCCTGCAGCACATGGTCGACTCGTATCACGAGGCATACAACTCCGGTGATACTGCGGCTGCCCGTGAGCTGATCTCACCGCAATCGCCTGTGGCTCTGCACCCCAATCTGGAGTTCTGGATCGAGAGCCTGGGAGAGCAAGTGACCGCAGAGTGCGTCCCCTCGGTCGACGTCCAGAACGGCCTCACCTGTGTGGAGCGGTATCGCGACCAATTGCATGGTCCTGCCGGGGAGACGATTCGAGCCACGTTCCACTACATCGACCGCGACGGCCTGCTGGTCCGAATACACGACAGGTTCGAGTTCCGACTGTCTGAATGTCTTGACTTCCGCTGCCCGGGGGACGCAGTGGACAACGTGGGGATTGACATCATCTGGAGCTACGAGATGCTCGAGGCCGATCTGTTCTCGTGGCTGGAGCAGTCCTATCCGGAGGTGGCGCAATTGATCGGAGAACCCGCCAATCTCGGCTACTCCGCAGGGAAGCCGGAGGCGGTGGCTGCCGCCCTCCCCTTCGTTGACGAGTTTGTAGCCCAGAGCGAGACCTGGCCAAGGGTCTCCGGTCACCGTGACCTAGCCGGGATGAGCGTGCTCGAGGCGGTACTGGCGGAGCATGAAGCCTTCAACAGCCACGACCCTGAGGCGTTCGAGGCCTGGTACGGGCGCCCCCCCGATGACTTCGTCGCCTGGTGGTGGGGATTAGACACCCGGTATGCGAGTGAATGCGAGACCACCGACAACCCGGCAATCGTGCAGTGCACGAGCCGGCACGTGGACGGGTTCTACAGCAAGGCCGGCGCAGTGTTCGAACAGACCCAGCTGTGGACCACAAGCGGCAACGAACTCATCTTGCTCCACACAGCCGGGTTGCGTTCTGAATGGGCCTACTG
>JARFRN010000237.1 GCA_029287195.1 Acidimicrobiia bacterium
GGCATCTCGTTGACGGTACGCTCGGCGCGGCGCCCCAAACGGATCACTGCTTCGGGCACGAACGCCTCAACCTTGCCGACATCACCGACGACCACGAGCTCCTGTTCGTTGCGGGAGCCCTCGGCAAACATGCACAGATCGAGCATACCCCGGATCCCGTTCTCGAAATCGACGATGACGTAACCGTTGTCGAGCAGGTCCGGGGTCTCTCCGACGTAGCGCTCATCGAGATGATTGACGTCCTGAGCCCCGGATGCGTAGACCCGCACCGGCTGTGAGTCGGCGATGAGCGTCATCAGATCGAAGAAGTGACAGCACTTCTCCACGAAGGTTCCTCCGGTGTTCCGGTTGAACCTGTTCCAGTTCCCCACTTTGGGAAGGAACGGAAACCGATGCTCGCGGATCGCAACCATCTTGACATTGCCGGCACTCCCGGCGCTGACTTCATGGATGAGCGCCTGGATCGGTGGCTTGTACCGATACTCGAGTCCCATCCAGATGATGCCCTGGTGTCCTTCCGCAGCTTCGATGATGCGGCGGCACTCTGACACCGTGGTGCCGAGTGGCTTCTCCACCAAGACGTGAACATCGGTGGCGAGGATGTCTTTCATCACATCTGCGTGTGTGTGGTTCGGCGACACGAGGACCACCGCGTCACACACGCCGGCCGCCAACAGATCCTTGTGATCTTCGAAGACCATGTCGTCTTGGATGCGCGCCGTGTTCCTGCCGAACTTGCGCGACTGGGGATCCGGATCGGAGATCGCCACGACGCGGGCGCCGTCGATGGCATTCACATTGTTGATGTGCTCAAGCCCCATCATCCCGGTGCCGATCACGCCGTAGCGAATCTCTTCACTCACTGGCCTCTCCTGCTACTTGATACCCAGGTACTGGTCGGTACGGGCAACGGCCTCGGGGCCGGTTGCCTGCATCTCCATCGAAGCACGCACCGCATCGATCGTCTCGGGAATCGTCACCGATTCCTGCGGTATGTTGATGGCGAACACGACATCATCACCGGACAAACCCACCGTCTCTTCGAAGAGACCGATTTCGTACATGTCGCCACGCGGATACTCCATGTAGCGCGCCCATTGGAACAGCGATGAGTTCGAGTTGAAACCTTCGTCGATCCGCGCAACCATGATCCGCGGGTAGGCCCTGAAGGCAGCGATGGCCTCTTCCACGGACATCTTCTGCTTCGGCGATGCCGAGATGGTGATGATGTGACCGTGAGTGACCGGCGTGTGGACCAACAGACCGGTTGCGTCCACGCCTTCCATGATGTTCATGAGGTCCACGGCCTGATGGTTCGGGATCGGCTCCATCTGTAGAACATTCGTCAGCCCACGATGGGTGTCCCCCGGATCGGCAACACGGCGAATGATCGTAATGAAGGTCTTCGAAACACCAACGGCCCTGTGGATGGCGTCCACTGCCCGGATCAGCCCCGTCGTGTTGCACGAAGTGAGTTTGAGATAGTCGACGCCGAGGCCCTTCTCGTAGTTGACGGTGCCGTGGAAGAAGACATCGGCGACCTCCGCCGACTCCCCGCCCTGGAAAACCGCTTTCACGCCTGCAGCCAGATACTTCTCTTTGTTCTTTGCACCAATCCCACCCGGTGCCGAGTCGAGCATGATGTCGACCTCGCCGAGCAGATCGTCGAAGCTCCCCGCAACGGGAATACCGGCGGCCTCAAGGCCCTGCTCGGAACCGGGAACTGCAGCAAAGAGATTGAAGGGCATGCCGCGCGCCTTGAGCGCCCGTACGGCCATCGTCGGTGCGACGTCGGCAACGCCGACCAACTCCATGTCTCCCTGCATCGCCACGCCCGAAGCGAGGCGGTTGCCGATCACTCCATAGCCGGCAACCCCGACCTTCACCTTGCTCATGTCCTGCTCCCTGCTCGGTCCTAGAGGGCGATTACTGGGATTCCCCAGCAGTCCGCCAACGCTTCCAATTCTTCGCGGTACTCGCCGTAGACGATGCCGAAATGGTGCTCGAGTCCTTCTCGCATGATCGTGGCCGTTACCTCCGATGCCGGCTTGCCGAAGTCGACAACACCGGCGGTTCCGGAAAACGCCAGAGGCGCATCCATCATCGATCCCGCCCCGATGACCAGCGAATGCACCCCACCGGATTGACTCAGCCGGGCCAGCGTGACTCGTCCCGGACGAAGCGCAAATTCATTGAGAAGTGGGAGCTTCCGGTTGGAGTGGACCGTTCCCACCGCGGAGCCGTCGGAAGGTGCCATATGCATGGGGGCCAGCCCGCAATGCCACAACACACCGGTCGTTCCGACGGTATCCATCTCGACGATGTCCGCGACGAAGGCAGGCTCACCGGCGATGTGCTGCAGCAGCAAAGCGGTCACGTTGCCATAGACATCTGCTTCACAGGTCCCGGGGATGCCGTCATCGATCAACATGCTCTGCGGGGAACAGGCGGCTCCACCGTATTCGGTGAAGCACTCCGGCCAACACCTGGTGGCGACCCCCGACCAGCCGGCGTCGCCAATCAGCCCCTTGAGTCCGCCGTAGAGACTGAGCGACTTGTTGAGCGAATCCTGATCGAGATCGTTGAGGCTCCCCAAGGCGGCGGTCGCTCTGTCTCGTGTCGCTGCCACGACGTCTGGACCGACGGCCGCTGCTTGTCCAAACAGGTCTTCGAGTTCTTTCCGTTCGACGGTCACTCCGGTGAGTCTGGTGAGGGTGTCCCGGTCGTATCCGCACGGGTCGAAGCCGATCGGATGGTCGCCGATGACGCCGATCGTGGTCCCGGACAGCTTGGAGGCAACCACCGTTGCCTTCGCTGCGGCGGTCGTCGAAACGTCCTTGGGCTGGCGGCGCTGCGACGCTCGTTGCCCAATCTCACCCGCGAGCAGGCGTTCGATATCGCCAACGGCACCGGCGTCAGCGGCGGAACGGTGGACGTAGTCGAAATCGCTGCCGGCTTTGACGAGGGCATACGCCGCGAGGTTGACGCCGCAGAATGAGTTGAGGCGAAGCCGGCCGCCGGTGCGCTCCTCAGGGAAGGTCCACAAGATGATCGGCGCATCGAACCTGGCACCGATCGCCTCCGTCATCGACGAATCGGTGAACGAGACTTGGAGCAACAGGAGGGCATCAAGTTGCTGTCCATCGAACTGGGTCAGTGCATGCTCGGTCGCCGCAGCATCGAACAACAGATCGGCGGTTCCCACGAGCTCAGCGTCCAAGCCGGCCAACGTGTTCATCGCTGTTGCCGACACCTGCTCAGCGTACGGAACGTCGAACGTGGGACGGGCCAGCGCCAGAACACCGACACGGAACCCGGGAGTCTCCATCTCCGTCATTCGTAGGGAGTGTCGTCCCAGAAGCTCTGGAACTTGCCAAGGCCGACGTCGGTGTACGGGTGGTCGAACGAATCTTTGAAGACCGGCATGCCGGCGGTAACGATGTCGGCACCACTGACGGCAGCGTTGGTGATCTGTCGCGCATTGCGAGCAGCGGCAACAATGATCTCGGTGTCGAAGCCGAAGTTGTTGCGAATCGTGGTCACTTCATCAATGAAGTGGATGATCTCTTCGCCGTTGCTCTCCTTCCAGCCGATGAACGGGGAGACATAGGCCGCTCCCATTCGCATCGCCTGCAATGCCTGCGCCGCGGAGAACACCAGGGTCAGGTTCGACTTGATGTCCGCGGCGGCGAGTTCGAAGACCGCCTTGAATCCCGCCTCTCCTGCCGGGAGCTTGATGACAAAGTTCGGCGACAGAGCGGCAAGCTTCTTGCCTTCTGCGACCATCTCTCGCCAATCATCGAGATGCGGATTCACTTCCACACTGATGGGCTTGTCGGTTCCGGCAAAGATGTCCGCGATTTCCATGATCACGTTCATGAATGGCTTGCCGGAGACCTGCACATGACGCGGGTTGGTGGTGACACCGTCGATGTCCCACATCTCCAGCGCGTGCTTGATCTCGTCGGTCATTGCGCTGTCTAGAAAGAACTTCATCTCATCTCCGTGCTTGGCTCGTGGTTGTCGAGGGTCTTCCTCACGTTCTCCACCGTTACGTCGTTCACCCGCTCGTTTGACTCGGTGGTCAGACCGGCGATGTGCGGGGTGAGAACCACGTTGTCGAGGTCGGCGAACATCTCAGCTGCAGTTGCAGTGAGGGGCTCGGTCTCGAACACGTCGAGTGCCGCGCCCGCAATGTTCCCATTGCGGACGGCGGCGGCGAGCGCGGCGTCGTCAACGACCCCGCCACGGGAAGTGTTGACGATGATGGCGCCCGATCTCATTGTGCCGAGGCTATCTGCGTTGATGAGGTGCCGGGTGGAATCTGTCAGTGGAACATGAAGGCTGATCGCATCGGATCGGGCCAATAGGTCGGCAAGATTGTCGACGTAGGTGACATCGGTCCACGCCGGATCGTCAGCAGTCAAAAACAAGTCGAAAGCGGCCACCGTCATTCCCAACGCAGTGGCGCGTTCCGCCACCATTCGGGCAATGCCGCCTAGGCCGACCAGCCCCAACGTTTTGCCGCTGATCTCACGCCCCTGGAGCGCTTCACGCGGCCACGTCCCATCGACCATCCGATCCCGTGCCTGGTAGGCGCCGCGGAACAGCATCATCATCGATGCGATCACATACTCGGCGACTGCTCTGCTATTGGCGCCCGTGGCCGGGTGGACCGTGATGTCTCGCCGGCGGCACGCACCCATGTCGATGTTGTCCAGCCCAACTCCGAGTCGTCCGACGACGCGCAGCCGGGGTGCGGCCTCCAGGAGCTCCTCATCTACCTGGGTGCGGTTGCGCACGATGATCGCTTCGGCGTCTGCCATTGCAGTCCGAAGCGCGGATCGATCGTCGACGAGCTTGGGATCAAACAAGACCTCGTACTCGGACCGCAATGGAGCAAGCGCGGCTTCGTTCATGAACTCAGATACAACAACCAGTGGCATCGTCACCTCGTCAAGTTTATCGCGTCTTGTCGATGGGCCGGTCTCGCTGCCGAGACTCAAGGATGTCACTCGATCAGTTCCTTGGGAACCCAGGATGTTCGACTCAAGGTTGAGAGACTACTACTAGGCGTTTTCGAGTCGGATTCCGGAGCTGAACCAGCGATCGAGTGGCATGAGGATTCTGGTCGCCGGACCATCGCCCGCCCGACCTCGATGCCACGCAGTGCTCGGTGTGAGCCAACTTGGTTTGGAGCGTCACAGGCTGCCGGTATAGTTACTTCTGTATCGGCGCGAGGTCGATACCCAAGGAGGAGAAATGACAAGACGACTAATCGTGGTGTTGTTCGTTCTTGCGTTGGTTGCTGCTGCCTGTAGCAG
>JARFRN010000239.1 GCA_029287195.1 Acidimicrobiia bacterium
CCCTACGCCCTCCTCCAGTCCAATCGGGTCGAGATCAAGCATCGGATCCCGCAGGCCGACGGCAGCATCATCGAGCAGGAGGCGCCCGACCAGCTTGGGAGCGGCGAGGTGATCATCCTCCAGCCCTACGGCAGCCTGTTCTTTGCGGCGGCACCCGTATTCGAAGAAGCCCTCCCCAAGGTCAATGTGAATTCCGCCGGTTCCATCGTGATTCTCCGGCTGCGAGGGCGCAGCGATTTGGGCTCGACCTTCATGGATGTTCTCACCCGCTACGCCGCGTCATTGCGGGACGTCGGGAGCAAGCTCGTCATCGTGTCGGGCGACGAACAGCTCAACGCACAGCTCGCCGTTACCGGCGTAACCGCGGTTGTCGGTACCACCAACATCTACACGAGCGACGAGAGGGTCGGCGCCACGGTGCATCGCGCCTACACCGAGGCCCTGGAGTGGGTTGAATCCCAACGAGGCGGCGGGAACTGAGCGGCAGCATGTCGGACGACCCTGTTGCTGTCTTCTACCAGCAACATCCATATCCGCCGCCGCCATCGAGCCTCGACGGGTACCAGGCAACCTGGCGCGACCCCGTGCGGCGTCGCGCCGAATTCCACCTGCTGTTCCCAGGACGAGCCTACTGCGAAGACTTGGATGTGCTCATCGCCGGGTGCGGCACCTCCCAGGCGGTGAGGCATGCCATGCGGTGGCCGCAAGGTCGGGTGGTGGGAATCGATGTGAGCGCCGCCAGTCTGCAGAGCACCCGAGAGCTGGCTCACCGATACAACGTAGGGAACCTCGACATTCACGAGTTGCCAATCGAGCGGGTCCACGAACTGGAGTCGGAATTCGATCTCATCGTCAGCACCGGTGTCCTCCACCATCTTGCTGATCCCGAAACGGGGTTGCTTGCGTTACGTTCGGTACTGCGCCACAACGGAGCGGCACATCTCATGATCTATGCCCGCTACGGGCGAATCGGTGTCGAGATGTTTCAGCAATACGCCCGGCTGCTCGGCATCGGCGCTTCCCGCGCGGAGATCATCGATCTTGCCAACACGCTCGCAGCAATCCCGGAAGACCATCCCATCGTGCCGCTGCTGAGAAGCTCCTCGGATTTCGGTCATCCGGATGCGTTGGCGGATGCGCTGCTCAACCCGCGGGAACGCAGCTACCCCGTTCCTGAGCTACTCGCAGCGCTCGACGCAACCGGCTTTTCCTTCCGGAGGTGGTATCGCCAGGCTCCCTATCTCCCCTGGTGCGGCGCAGTGGCTCAATCACCCCATGCCGTCAAACTGCAGCACCTGTCACCCCGAAACCAATACGCCGCGATGGAGCTATTCCGGGGGTCGATGGTGCGGCACAGTCTGATTGCCCACCGCGGCGACGAGGACCGGCCGCATGAACCGTTTGGGTCCCGCTGGGAGCAAGCAGTGCCGATTCGACTACCCGAAACGGTCATCATCGAGGAGCGGCTTCCGCCCGGTGCGGCGGCAGTTCTCATCAACCGCTCGCATAGCTATCGCGATCTCGTCCTGCCGATTTCCAATGCAGAGAAGCGGGTGGTGATGGCGATCGACGGACGCCGCACGGTTGCCGAAACCCTCGCCGTTTCCGATCTGCCCAACGACAGAGGCCGTGCTCTCTACCGGCGGATGTGGTGGTACGACCAGGTCGTGTTCGACCCCAACCCCCTGCCCACAGACTGCTAACTTGTGATACGTGCGCTGTCGAACGTCGACGGCGCGGAAGGGGTGAGCATGCCGAACGGAAAGCCCAACATTCTCGTCCTGTGGGGGGACGACATCGGAATCACCAATTTGAGCTGCTACAGCGACGGTCTGATGGGATATCGGACTCCCAACATCGACCGGATCGCCGCCGAAGGAGTCCGTTTCACCGACTACTACGGCGAACAGAGCTGCACAGCCGGACGCGCCGCATTCATCACCGGCCAGAACCCCTACCGCACCGGTCTCACCAAGGTGGGGCTGCCGGGCGCGGATCTGGGTCTGCGCGCCGAGGATCCCACGATCGCCACAGCTCTCAAGAATCTCGGCTACACCACCGGACAGTTCGGCAAGAACCACTTCGGAGATCGCGACGAGTTCCTGCCGACCAACCACGGCTTCGACGAATTCTTCGGCAATCTCTATCACCTCAACGCCGAAGAGGAGCCGGAAAACGTCGACTACCCGGACCCGGAAGACTTCCCGAATTTCCGCGAGAAGTTTGGTCCGCGCGGGGTCATCCACAGCTATGCCGACGGCCGGATCGAAGACACCGGGCCCCTCACCAAGAAGCGGATGGAAACCATCGATGACGAGATCGTCCCCGAGGCGCAGCGCTTCATCAAGGACGCCGTGGACAGCGAGACCCCGTTCTTCGTGTGGTTCAACACCACCGGCATGCATTTCAGAACCCACATCGCCGACGAGATCAGAGGGCAGGCTGGTCGGTGGCAATCGGAGTACCACGACGCCATGGTCGAGCACGACAAGCGTATCGGGAAGATGCTCGACCAACTCGACGAGCTGGGTATCGCCGACGACACGATCGTGCTCTACAGCACCGACAATGGTGTCCACATGAACACCTGGCCGGACGGAGGGATGACGCCGTTCCGCAACGAGAAGAATTCCAATTGGGAAGGCGCCTACAGAGTGCCATCTCTGGCCCGCTGGCCGGGGCACTTCCCGGCCGGAACGGTGCTCAACGACATTGTCAGCCACAACGATTGGTTCACGACGCTGCTGGCGGCAGCGGGTGAGCCCGACATCGCCGGCAAGCTCAAGGCCGGTTACGAGATGAACGGAACCACCTACAAGGTCCATCTCGACGGCTTCAACCAGTTGCCCTATCTGACGGGTGAAGACGACAAGAGCCCCCGGGCATACTTCTTCTACGTATCCGACGACGGTGACCTCACCGCCCTTCGCATGTACAACTGGAAGATCGTCTTTATGGAGCAGCGGGCGAGGGGCACTCTCCAGGTGTGGGCAGAGCCGTTCACCGAGCTACGAGTTCCCAAGATCTTCAATCTGCGCACCGACCCATTCGAGCGAGCCGATGTCACATCCAACACGTACTACGACTGGCTGATCGATCGGGCGTACTTGCTCGTGCCGGCGCAAGCGTTCGCAATGCAGATGGCACAGTCGCTGGTGGAGTTCCCACCTCGTCAGGAGTCGGCCAGCTTCACCGTCGGTGCGATGCTGGAGAAGCTCCAGGCGGGCCTGCCGAGTTCGTGAACCAGATTGCAGCGACAAGGGAAGGGGCGCCGTACGGCCCCCTTCCCTTTGCGTGATCCGGTTGTCTACAGCTGAGCGGCGATCTTGCCCACCATCCGTATCTGGAAAGCTCGAAGCATGTCCAGCAGCCCCTTCATGAGCGCCCACATCCCACTGAATACCAGCAGTATGTAGGCCCGGTCGAAGAAGAACTGCCCGCCGGCCCAGAAGGCGATGACCAACATCAGGATGCCGGCTATGAGCGTGAGCCACCAGAAGTCATTGACGCCGTGCATCGCAAACGCCTCGACGATCCAGATGATGCCGACGAAGGCGAACAGGAAGCCGAGCATGTCGGCAAGGCTGGTGAAGGCCGAGATCGGGCTCGACATGGCTACCGCTCCGGTGACGACGAGCACAATGCCGAAGATGCCCCACAGCCACTTCCATCCCTCGGCGAGCATCGCGATCAGCAGGTATTGGACGCCGGCGACGAACAACATGGCGCCGACGATGAAACCTACGGTCCGCACCGATGCTGAATTCAACTGGAGAATGATCAATGCGACCACGATCCAGGCGATGCCGGCTACCAGCCACAGCCACCAGAACTTGGAGATGTCGGTCACCGCTTGCTTGACTTCCTCTCTCGCTGTCACGCCAACTCCTCAATCGACTACTCCGAGTCTACGTGCCGGGCCCACACGCGTCTTGCCCGCACCGGGTGGCGCGGGCAAGTCGTCTAGTGGGTTGGTGAGCGGAAGTCAGCTGCCGAGGACCTTGGCCTTCTGGGCGGCGAATTCCTCGTCGGTGAGAATGCCCTGGGAGTGCAGCTCACCCAGCTTCTTCAATTCCTCGTAAGGGTCGACGGCAGGAGCTGCGGCAGGTGCCGGGGCGGGTGGAGGAGCGGGCTGGGGTGCCGGTGCCGGCTCGGGCGGAGGGGCGTATGCGGCATCCATC
The DNA here is from genome assembly GCA_029287195.1 of Acidimicrobiia bacterium. GTDB lineage: Bacteria > Actinomycetota > Acidimicrobiia > Spongiisociales > UBA5794 > JAAETI01. The sequence continues at coordinate 4,182 of JARFRN010000239.1, forward strand.
ATGTCCTGGCGCCGATTCGCCCGCCGGGCGGTGCGGCGTGATGTACGCCGGGCGGTGCGGCGCATCGATCGTCTGGCTGGGGGCATTGGAATTCCTTTCTCAATGACTGAGAGAACTCAGCATAGGGGAAGTTGACACGATATCGAGATGGCCTCTCCGCAGCGCCGTATGTGGCAGGGCAGATCCGGCGCAAACCGATTCCCGGGCCTCCCTAGTCCTCCAAAGCGACCGCAGCACCGAACGAAATCAATGCCTCGGGGTTGAGGAAGTCCTGGGTGATCAGAATCCCGCCCTGGGAGCGCACCGCGTCGCGCAATGGGATCATCCAGCGGTGCTCCATGACCAATAGCAGCCCGGCGCCGCCCGCGGGGATATCATCGGCGATCGAGCTGAGGGCTTCCTCGTCGAGCCCGTACTCGTACTCGTCGGCCGCGCTGATTGCTCCGACGATCGCCCCCATCTCAGCCCCGGCTGCGCCACCGGCGCCAAGTCCGATGAGGGAGCCCACCCAGGCCCCATAGGAGACCGCCTCGTCTTCAGTGAGTTCGCTCATCTCGGCAGCAAGGACGTTACCTTCTTCATCCTTGTAGACACCGAGCAAGTCCACTACCCGGATCAGCCCCGCGTCGCTGGCCTCCTCGAGTGCAGACAACAGTCTGCCGTCGAGTTGTGGGTCGGTGAAGCCGATGACAAAAAGCTGCAGAGGGCCAAATTCCATTGTGTCTCCTTATCAGGGTCGAACGCGGTCGATCCTAGTAGCCATCTCGCCTCTCAGCCGAGCGCCGTTCTCAGCTGGTTTGTGTTGACACCCCGGATGTATCGTCTTGCCATCCGCCGATCGGAGAGAGATGCCGGAATCCGCAGGCAGCGCAGGGTCGAGCCCCGGCGAAGGAGCACAAGGGGCGACCGCAGCGCATTCTGAGACACCGCCGCCCGGCCGTCGGCAGAGAGCGCGTTCGGTCACGGTCATGATCCTGGTAATTCTGGCGTCACTAGGTGTCGTCGTGTCGCTGGTCGGAGCCTGGGTCCGCAGCACGTTGTTCGACACCGAGTCGTTCATGGAAGTGATCGAACCGTCATTGGCCAGCGAAGAGGTCATCACGGTCCTAGGTGACACCATCTCCGAGCAAGCGATCACGGCGCTCGACATCGAGGGCCGCCTCGAAACCAGGCTGGCCGCGATCGATGCCTATCTGGCAGATACGCTGGCTGATGCCTTCGACCTCTCCAGCGCGCAACGGGCTCTCCTCGCCCGAGCCGACCTTCCCCGGCTCGCCAGTCTGGCGGCGCCGATAGCCGAGCCGATTGAGGGCCGAATCGAGCAAGCAGTCGACGATCTGATTACCTCCGAGGCCTTTCAAGAGGCCCTGCCGGAGGCAATCGCCTTTGCTCATCGCGGAGCCGTGGCTTTGATCACCCAGGACATCAGCGATCTCGAGAACGTATCGATAGTCGCGGGAGAAGTGCAGTGGAACATCCTGCCACTAGTAGTACGCACCATCGGTTACGTTCTCGACGAAGGCGCCCTCGGCTCACTCTTCGATTCTCTCGAACTGTCCGCTGCCACCTATGTCGGGCCGCGGGCGGAAGCCGTTGCCAGGCTCGGCGAGGCTCTCGACACCGTGCTTCCGTCGGACTTCGGCCAGGTGACATTGATGAGCGAGGACCAACTGCAAGGCTGGCAGTCGATCGCCCGCACTCTCGACCGGACCGCGATCTTGGCCGTCGTTGTCACGGTGGTCCTGGTGGTGGTCGCGTTGGCGCTATCACGGAACAAGCGACGCACATTGGTGCAGTTCGCGGCAGGAAGCGTGGTGGCCGTGCTCATCACGGGCATCGTGCAGCGCAACGTCGTCGAGGCCGTCAACGCCGCCATCCCCGGGCCGCCTGAGCAGGCCGCCGCCGATGTCCTTTTCGACGCGGTGTTCGCCAATCTGCGTGTCATATCCTGGCTCTACATTGTCGTGGCCGCCGCAGTCGCATTGTCGGCCTACCTCGCAGGTCAACCGAGGTGGCTGAAGGCGTTGCGTTCAGGACCTCGGCCGGAGAGTCGGACCGGCGGAACAATGGCCGGGCTGGACGGCGCGGTCCGCAGTCACAGCGATGCATTCATAGTCGGCGGAATCGGCCTTGCCCTGCTGCTGTGGTGGCGAGTCGGGGTCAATCTGGCAAGCCTGCTCATCATCGGTCTGCTGCTTGGCGCCTACCTCTGGTATGTCTCCAGGCTGATGACCAGTGGCGACCCGGCCGATGCCGCCGATTCGTCATAACCAGCCGATCTGACCTGCGGGGATGCACCAGAAGAGTCAACGGCACTCTATCCTCGGACTGACGACACCGCAGATGGGGTTGAGGCCCGCGGCAGTCGGCGGCGGAAGGTTGACGGAAGAGTGACTGCAGGATCAGGATCGGTCGGACTGATGCCGCAAGCGCTTGTCGAATGGGCTGCCACGGAATGGGTCGACCGATTCAGAAGAAAGCCGACGTGACAGACTGGTCCCGACACAGCCGGCTGAGTGGCTCCAGGCGTGATGCGCAGGCGCACCGTCCGCAAGCGTCGCCGGGCTATACCATCGCAGCCGTAGCGGTCCTCTTCGTATGGAACTTGGCAGCCAATCTCCTGCTGCCTGATGCCGGAGATTTCGCAGTTGCCGCCTCAGGCATCGGGCTGCTGCTTGTCATCGCCCTCAGATCCGGCATCAACCGGGACCAGCTCGGGATCGGTGCCGGGTCGATCGCGCGCGGCATTCGCGACGGACTGTTGGCGGTCATCATCGTCGCTGCCGCAATCTTCGTCGCCGCCGTGGTGCCGGCATCGCGCGAAGTTCTGGGTGACGATCGGTTCATCGGGGTGACTGCTTGGAGGATGCTCTGGGAGGTGCTCGTCCGGATTCCTCTACTAACGGCGCTCGGGGAAGAGCTTGCCTTTCGCGGCGTCCTGCTTGGTTTGCTGCTTGCGAGGTACTCGTCATTGCGCGCCGCGGTCCTGTCTTCTGCCTTGTTTGGCCTGTGGCACGTCCTGCCCGGGATCGAAGCGCTGGAGACCACCACCGCCACGTCATTAACGTCTGGGGTCATGGACACCGTCTCTGTTGCCGGGCAGGTGCTCGTGACGGGTCTTGCCGGATTGGTTTTTGCCTGGCTGCGGCTGCGTAGCGCGAGTCTCGTCGCCCCCGTGCTTGCCCATTGGGGATTGAATGGCGCTGCCTACATCGCCGGGTGGTTGATTGTCCAAAATGGGTTGGCATGACGGAAGCGGTGACCGAGACTAGAAAGCGGAGCCGCGGGCGGGACATCGCGCTGCGGATCTTCGGCTTGATCCTCGTCGCAGCCGTCCTCTGGCTGCTGTTCACCCGGTTGGTCTCGTGGAGCGAAGTAGCCGCGGCTATGGCCGACCTCGATTGGGGCGACTGGGCTTGGCTCGTTGCTGTGTCGGCAATCCGGATTGCCGTCGAACCGCTGCTGCTCATGGCGGCAACGCCGGGGCTTCGCTGGCCGAAGGCGCTGCCCGGCTTTCTTGCGCCGGCGGCCGCAGCCAGCGTAGTACCCGGGCCTTCTGATCTTGCTGCTCGCTATGCGATGTTCCGCAGTTGGGGTTACTCGGGTGCGCAGACGAGCGCCTCGGTGATCCTGGTCTTTCTCTACACGACTTTCGCGAAGGTGGCCCTGCCCGTCGTGGCGGCGCTGTTGTTCTTGGCGTTCGGCCGTTCGAACGCTCAACTCGAGACCCTGGCGGTTATCGCCGCCGGCGTCCTAATAGGCGCAGTGTTTCTCATTTTCCTGCTGCTGCGCTCCGAGAAAACCGCCCGCCGTCTCGGGCACGCCGTGGGCGTCGCCGCGAAGCGGGTTGCCTCCTGGTTCCGCATCAGAACGCCGGAGACACTTGCAGCCGACCTGGCCGATCGGGCAGTCCACTTCCGCGACCGGACCGGGGATGTCGTGCGAACCAGAACCCATCTCGCCGCCGGCGCCGCCGCGCTGGCCCAGGCAGGGCTCTTCGCCATCCTGCTGGTGTCGGTGCGCGCGGTCGGGATCCGCTCCGGTGACCTCGACTGGGTTTCTGTCTTCGCTGCATTTGCTCTCGTTCAATTGCTGACCTCGGTTCCGATCACCCCTTCCGGACTCGGAGTGGCCGAGGCCGCCTACGTGGCCGTGCTGACAGCGGGGAGCAGCACCGAGTTTGCCGGACAGGTAGCCGCGGCGGCAATCATCTACAGACTCTTCAGCTGGGTGCTGCTCGTGCCGCTGGGCGCAGTCGCCTGGCTGTGGTGGAGCCGGACACGAACCAGATCGTCTGCCGACATGCGCGAGGCCAAGTCGTGACCAAGAGACGGTCGACAAACCGCCTCAGCCTCATCGGGTTACCTGCTCAACACCCGGGACGAGCCTCGGGATGAACCGTGCCCGCTGTGCCGCGCACATCGGATTGGAGCGGTTGCTGCTGAGGTGGCAGCTTCCGCCAACATCCGCTTTGCCTCGCTGCACAACGCCATCAATGGTGTAACGGAGCCTTGCCGGGCCGACCTGATCAGGGAACGAGAAGCTTGCTGCTGTGGTGCCACATCTACCGTTGTGGTCGTTCTACCAGCCGGCCGTCGAATGCTTTTGCGATGCGTTGGTTGGAACGGCACGTCTGTCTCTAAGAGGAGAGTCCACGGCCTCGACCCTGATCTCGGCGCCTCCACGCACGGCGCGCCGTCGACTGGTCTGTTTGCGCAGCGTATCGGCTTCGGATAGATCCAGACTGCTATCGTCTTTGCCCAAATCGTAAACCATAGAAAGGTGTTCCCCATGCCGGTACTCGACGTCCTTTGGACGATGCTCGCCTTCTTCCTTTTCATAGCGTGGATCTGGGTATTGATCTCCGTGATCGCCGATATCTTCCGCAGCAAGGATTTGGGCGGCGGCGCCAAGGCGCTCTGGGTGATCTTCGTGATCATCATTCCGTGGCTGGGTGTATTGGTCTATCTGATTGCCCGCGGCGATTCGATGGCGGAGCGCAGCGTGGACGATGCGATGGCCGCAGAACAAGCCCGCCGTGCCTACATCCAAGAGGCCGCAAGCACATCGGCCTCGTCTGCCGATGAATTGGCCAAGCTGGCCAACCTCAAGGAGTCTGGCGTCATCAGCGATGAGGAGTACGCCAAGCTGAGGGCCAAGGTCATCGGTTGAGCTGAACCGACCTTCACTTGTGCATGTGACCGCCCCTCGGGGCGGTCACTTCTTTCTCGCTTGATGTTCGCCGGCTGGCTATCGTGACGCCGTCTCCGCCGTCTATTGCCCAGGAGCCGTCATGTCCGATGACAACGTCCAGATGGAAATCGTTGCCGCCGTCTACCCCAACCTCTATGACGCACAGGTGACCCTCAACAACCTCGTCAAGTTGCATGACTCGGGCGCGATAGAGCTGATCGACGCAGCAGTATTGGTGCGGGAGCGATCTGGCAAGCTCACGATCACCGAACGCGCAGAGTTGACCCCGGCCAAGGGAGCCAAGCGGGGCGCATTGATCGGCGCCGTCCTGGGTGTTGTCTTTCCACCGTCGCTGCTGGCGAGTGCCGCGCTGGGGGCTGCCGCGGGTGCGGTTGCAGGCAAAGCGACCGACCAGGGATTCGAAAACGAGATGCTCGAGGATCTGGCCCAGGACCTCGAGCCCGGCAAGTCGGCGATTCTCGCCGTCGTCGAGCACACCCTCTATGAGAAGGTGTTGGAGGCAGTCGAGGGCTACGAGCGAATTCTCAATAGGACCTACTGGGCAGACGAAGCCGGCAGCATCGAGCTGTAGCGGCCGGTCATGCCGGCAAGAAAGGAAAGCAAGTGATACGCGGCCTTCTCTTCGCACTCATAGTGTTTCTGGTAGCAACCTTCCCGGCGACCTGGCTTCTGATGCTGTTTCTGGGAAACCTGGGGCTGGAGCTGTCTTACTGGGCGACGCTGCCGATGGGCATCCTCGTCTCTGCTTTGCTCGCGGGCTCGTCTTCCAGCGCCGGACCGTAGAAGCCAGAGGCGGGTCGGCACCTGCGGTCCTCTGCTCGGCATCACTACAATCTTGGCTCGACCGATCCGTGGAGGAGCAGCATGAGCGATCTCGATCGCATCTTCAGCGAACTGTCCGAGATCTCGATGCGGTTGATGGATTTGCCCGAGAATGCCTATGACGAGCGGGCGGAGCTGGAAGGCCGGCGCGAGTCGCTTCACGCCGAGGCTGCGGCGCTACGTGAGAGTGTCGGCGATCAGCGCCCAACCTCAGAGATAGAGGCCGAGCTCGAGTCGCTGCGGGCCAGGCTGAAGCAGATCAAGGGCTCACAGATCGACGTCGTTTCCCAAGCAGGGGGAAGCGGCCTCGAGGTTTCTGGGGCATCAGACACCCTCGATCTCAACCGGAGGATCGAGGCCGGGCAGGGCACCGATGAGCTTCGCGCCAGGATCAACCATCTCCAAAATGTTCTGTCCGAGAGGGCCGAGCAAGAGAACTGAGCACACCGGACTCGACACGACCCGAACAGATCAGCCGTCTGCTGCTTGGCGCGGCTCTTCGGCTGCTTTCCTGGCCAGGTATGCCGAAATAGGCATCGGCAACTCGGCTGTCCGCGGACCCCAGTCATAGATCACTGCGGATCCGGCAATGGTGTCGTGGAGTGCTCTCCGTTCGCGGCCGACGATGATGCCGAGAAAGCCGAGGCCGAACAGCAGGTAGCTGAGTGGAAGCGACGCCGCTCGCACTGCACACCTCAAAGACGGCAGCACATCCCCTTGTCGGCCGACCACACGCAGGCCAAGCAGCGCCTTACCCGGCGTCTTTCCGGCAACAGCGACCGTTATCCACCAATACAGAAAAAGCCAAATCGCACCAGCAAGCGCATACCACCGCCCGAGATCTTTGGCCTCCGCGTCGACTCCAACGATCGTGCGCAGCACATAGTCGATAGCTGCGGTACCGACAACAAAGAGAATGCCCGCAATCGCGAGATCCACCCAGTGCGCGAGCACCCTGGTGACGGCGCCCGCATAGTTGCCTGAAACGTCCTGTCGACTAGACCTCATCAGACGTCCTCCACCGTAAGCAGGGGCGGCCCCTGCGGCATGTCTGCGGCCTGTCGTCGCAGCAAGCGCTGGATGGTTCCGTAGATCACGAGATCCAGACCAACGGCGATCCGCCGCAGCAGGTCGATAAAGGAAGCCGCCATGTGACTGGTGCTTTCGGAGACTATTTCGGGAATCCCGGCGCGCTGCGCCAGTTCGTCAACAGGTACCCGATCGAGCACCGCATCGAGATCGACCCGGGCGATGAGTGCGTTGACATCGACCCGGTTGAGAAGCCGCTCCACATCGACTCGATCCAGGAGAGTGTTGACATCGACGCGATTCAACAGCGCATCAACCTCCACCCGGTCGAGCATCGCATTCACGTCCACCCGGTCGAGCAATGCGTTTGCATCAACTCTGGCGATCACTCGGTCTACATCGACGTTGTCGAGCAGTGCATCCATATCGGCCTGCTGCAGAATCGCGTCGATATCCGACTGGTCCATGATCTCGACAACGTCGATCTGATGGATGATTGCGGCGATGTCGATCTCCGACGCCAACTGCGGCAAATCGAGGGTCTGCACCACGAGAGTCGCGATGGCGTTGGCGAGCTTGCCGAGCCGACCCTGCAGGGGATCCTGTTGGTTCATGTGAGAACCCACGCTGGCGGCCAACACGGGCGGAATCGCATCACCACGGGCTCCTCACTCTCGGCATCGGCTCGAGATACATGGATGAGGATAATCCCAAGCAACGCCCCGGTCGGAACTCGGCAAGAACCGCGGGAGACAGCGGCAAGGTCTCGTATTGCGGGGAACAGGACATGCTCTAGTCTGCTGCGATGCCCGAAGCCTCAACACCGTTGCCGATGCCGGCCCGCCGCACCCGGAGCGATGAGGAGCGCGTCTGGTCGCCGGAAGCGGTCCACATCCTGGGGAAGCCCACCGGGGCGATCTGCAATCTTGGTTGCAGCTATTGCTTCTTTCTCGACAAGGAGCAGCTTTATGCGGGTGATCGTTTCCGGATGTCGGAGGAGATGCTCGACAACTACATCCGGTCTCTCATCGAAATGCACCAGGTGCCCCAGGTCACCGTGGCCTGGCAAGGTGGTGAACCGACCTTGATGGGCATCGACTTCTACCGCAGGTCGATCGAGCTGGAGGAACGCTATCGCAAACCGGGAATGTCGTTCCTCAATACGATGCAGACCAACGGAACCCTTCTCAACGACGAGTGGTGTGAATTCTTTGCCGAGCACGACTTCCTGATCGGGATCAGTATCGATGGGCCCCGGGAACTGCACGACGCCTACCGGGTCACCAAACGAGGGGAGGGAACCTTCGACAAGGTGATGGCGGGGCTGCGACTTCTCCAGAAGCACAACGTCGAATACAACATCCTCACCACGGTCAATCACATCAACGGTGACTACCCGCTGGAGGTATACCGTTTCCTGCGGGACGACGCCGGTACCGACTGGATGCAGTTCATTCCGGTTGTCGAGCGAGTCGACGAGCACGGCAATGCGGCCGATCTGCGCGGCACCCTTGCATCGGAACGTTCGGTGGGTGCCGAGCAGTTCGGATCCTTCCTCATCACCGTGTTCGACGAGTGGGTCCGCCACGACGTGGGCGCGGTCTTCGTGCAGACGATCGAGGCGGCAGCTCGCAATTGGGCCGGCATGGATCAATCCGGGATGTGTGTGTTCAACGAAACCTGCGGTCTCGGTCTGGCGCTCGAGCACAACGGTGATATCTACTCGTGCGATCACTTCGTAGACCCCGAGTTCCTCGTCGGCAACATCAACGAAGCATCGATCGGAACGCTGGTATCGGGACGTCAGCAATACGACTTCGGGCAGGACAAACGTGCCGGCCTTCCCCAATACTGCCTCGACTGCGACGTGCGATTCGCCTGCCACGGCGAATGCCCCAAGAACCGCTTTATCACGACTCCCGATGGAGAGCCCGGCCTCAACTACCTGTGTGCGGGGTTCAAGAGCTTCTTTCATCACATCGACAGGCCGATGCGGATCATGATCGACCTCATGCGCCGCGGCCAACCCGCCGCTGGCGTAATGGATATCCTCGCCGCCGAGGAGCAGCAGTTCCGAAATGCTCTGCAGGCTCTAGGACGAAATGACGGCTGCCCCTGCGGAAGCGGGCGCAAGGTCAAGCACTGCCACGGCGCGCCCCAGAGCTCGGTTCCGGCACGGTCGCTTCCCGACCACCTCGGGGTCCCGCGTGCTCCGGTTACCGAACGAGGCAAGCGCGCCGCCGCACGCACAGCTGTGTCGCCGCCCGGATCGGAGCCTAAGCTGGCGCCCTGAAAGGAGTAGTCGTCATGCCGTTGCTTGATCTGATCTGGGTGATGCTGATGTGGTTCCTTCTCTTGGCTTGGATCGTGGTGATCACCGGCGTGGTGACCGACGTCTTCCGCAGCCACGACCTGAGCGCGGTGGGCAAGGCCGGCTGGGTACTACTCGTCATCGTTATCCCCTGGCTCGGCGTCATCGTATACCTGGTTGCGAGGGGCGATTCGTTGACGGAGCGTTATCTGGTAGCTCTAGGTAATCGGCGACGGAAGCGCGCTGTCGACCCGCGGAGCGGGACATCGATGGGGGTCGACTGGAGGAGGTCGGCAGATGCTCGTCAAACTGGAATGGCGGGCGCGATGGACTTCGACACTCAGTCGGCACGAATCATGCGATGAGCTGCGGTCTCTGAGGCATCGCCCGTGAGTGATCGAGGCTTCGTGGACGATGGAGCATCCGCAGCCGGTTGGCGCCGGTCGCTCCGCTCCATCGAGGCAGCTGCCGTCGCCGGGATCGTCGCCGCGCTCGGATGGGTGTACAGCCTGGTGCGCCTGCTCGATGGCCCCACAGTGGAGGCCTCGGAAGCCGAGATCACTCGCTTCTATGCTGACCCGGATACCGGCTGGGATACGCTCTTCGTCCTGCAGATCCTTGTCGTCGCGACAGCCGGCTTCCTGTGGTTCATTGGTGTTATCCGGAACCGCATCGGGACGAACATCCCGCGGCTCTTCGATACTGTCTTCTCTGGGGGCGGGATTCTCTACGCCGGCCTGTTGTTCGTCGGAGCTGGGGCTCTAGCGGCGCCCTTCATGCTGGCTGAATTCGGCGGGATGGATGTCGAGGCCGGATCCGCGGCAATGGCACGCAGCTTTGCGAGGGTCATCCTGGCGGTGTTTGTTCCCCGGGTTGCCGCCCTCGTCGTGTTGTCCACTTCGACGCTCGGTTTGCGGACCGGTGTCCTGCCACGGTGGTTGGTCTTCGCCGGCTACCTAACCGGCATCGCCATGGTGCTCAATGTGACATTCTTCTCCCCGAGTGTCTACGCCTTCCCCGGCTGGATCGCCGTGGTCAGTATCGTGTTGCTGATTCGCCGCCCCCAGCGCATGCAGCCCGAGTAGTCAGGGGCGCGGCCATCGATGAGAGCCGCCGCCGCGGCTTACGCAAGAACGGTGGACGGCGCGCCGAGTAGAGTCCGCTCATGAGGTTGGCCAATCCAGGCGCCCAGGTATTCGTACCGGACGGTGAGGATTTCGACGTGGCGGTGGCTCGCACGACCCACCTGGCGGTAGGAGCCCATCCGGACGACATCCCCATCATGGCATTCGACGGGATCCAGCGGTGCTTCGGAAGGAGTGACAGCTGGTTCCTCGCCATCACCGTCACCGACGGGGCCGGCAGCCCCCGGTCCGGTCCCTATTCCGACTACAGCGATGCCGGCATGCGCACCGTCCGCAGCGCCGAGGAGAAAAAGGCCGCCACCGTCGGCGAGTACAGCGCCGCGATCTTGCTGGACTACCCGAGTTCGGGAGCCAAGGACAACTCCAAGGACACCGTCGTTGAAGAGCTTGCTCGCCTGATCAATGCCGCCCGGCCCGATGTTCTCTACACGCACAACCTCGCCGACAAACACGACACCCACGTTGCGGTAGCGCTGCGCACTCTCGCTGCCATCCGCCGCCTGCCAAACAACACCAGGCCTGCAGCCGTCTACGGATGCGAGGTGTGGCGCGATCTCGATTGGATGGTCGACACCGACAAGATCGCCTTCGATGTGAGCCACCCAAATCTCGCCGCAGCGCTCATTGCGGTTTACGACTCTCAGATCCGAGGAGGCAAGCGCTACGACCTGGCCGCAGCGGGCCGACGACTCGCCCACGCGACCTTCTCGGAAAGCCATGACGTGGACAAGGCCGAAGCCTGCGTCTATGCGATGGACCTCACCCCGCTCATCGACGACTCGCTCGATGTGGCCACGTACGTGAGCGACCACATCTGGCGGTTGGAAGAGGACGTCTCGCAGCGGATCAACCGGCTGTCGTAGCAGCCTCTACGGTTCCTGCGTGCTCCTGTACGAATGTCGGACCCAGAGCCGCACGAACGGGCATGAGGTCCGTAACTCCGAACCGGATCATCGAGTCATACCGTCCGTACAGCCGATGACATTCGGCCCTGCCCATCGATGCTTAACAGTTTGTAAGCTTCGTGAATCGGGTTGGAGGAGGTTTGCTTTGGTGATCGCCAAAGAGTTCGAGTACCGACGTCCGGCAACGCTCGGAGAGGCGACCCACCTCCTAGCCGATCATCCCGGCTCGGTTCGGGTGCTCGCCGGCGGCACCGACCTAGTCGCTTGGCTGCGCGACGACGCGGTCGATCCCGACCTGGTAGTCGACATCAAGGACATCCCGGATCTCGCCGACATCAGGCTCGACGGACAGACGCTCCATATCGGCTCATTGGTGACGTTCACCAATCTCATGGAGTCCGACCTGGTGGCAGAGCATGCCCCCCTGTTGGCCGAGATGTCGGAGACCGTCGCTTCGCCGGGCATCCGCAACCGGGCCACGCTGGTCGGCAACATCTGCTCGGCCGTTCCCTCGTGTGACGCAGGACCAGTGCTGCTCGCCTACAACACAACCGTCCACCTAACCGGACCCAACGGCAGTCGCAACATCGACATCAACGACTGGTTCACGGGAGTGCGGGAAACGGCCAGACGCGAAGACGAGGTAGTCACCCACCTCACCATCGAGGTTCCCAAGCACGGCGGTGTCTACGTCAAGCTGATGCGCTACGCCGGCGAGGATCTCGCCCAGGCCGCGGTTGGCATCGTCGTCTATCCCAATCTCGACTATCGAGTCGCCTTTGGTGCGGTGGCGCCCACCCCGATCAGATCGGCGGCGATCGAAGAAGCATTGCGCGGCAATGGACTCAACGACGACCTGATCAACCTGGTTGTCGCCATGGTGCCCGACGAGATCAGCCCCATCACCGATATGCGGGCGACCGCGGAGTACCGCACCCACATCACCGGGGTAATGCTGCGCAGAGGATTGGTGGCAGCGGTCGGGAGACTCGCAGGGACGGGCCCCGAGTACGGCACCCGGCTTATCTGAGAGGACGGCAATGGAGCTAGAGATCAAGGTCAATGGCGAGCAGTGGGCGCTCAACGTGGCACCCGCCGACGTGCTCCTCGACGTCCTCCGGGAGCAGGTGGGCACAAAGAGTCCCAAGATCGGCTGCGAGCGCGGTGATTGCGGATCGTGCACCGTCCTGATGGATGGGCGCACCGTTCGGAGTTGTCTGGTGCTGGCGGTTGAGGCCGAGGGTCACCAGATTGTCACCGTCGAGGGGATTAGCTACCAGGGCTTGAGCGAGTTGCAGGATCTGTTCCTGCGCATCAACGCATTCCAGTGTGGGTTCTGCGCCCCGGGCATCGTGCTATCGGCAACCGAGTTGCTCGAGCACAACCCCAACCCGACCCGGCACGACGTGCAGGAGGCACTGGCAGGCAACTTGTGTCGCTGCACCGGATACGAGCCGATCATCGAAGCGGTATTGGGTGCCGGCCAACCGAAGGTTGGCCTAGACCGGCCCGCGACCGGCCCCGCTGAAGGAGACAGGCCATGACGACGACGTTCCCCTTCGAAGCCGGCGCCAAGGACGAAGAGCTGAGGACGGTCGGCACCGACGCCGTCCGCATCGATGGTCTGGACAAGATCAGCGGCGCGGCCGAGTTCGTCGACGACATCGACTTCGGACCAGGGCTGCTGCACGCCGCCATCGTCGAGAGCCCGCACGCCTACGCCAGGATCCTCTCGATCGACACCGCCGCTGCCGAACAAGCCAAGGGTGTGGTCCGGGTCGTCACCGGCAAAGACTTCCCTTACAAGTTCGGGATGTACATGGAGGACCGCTACATCTTCGCCCAGGACCATGTGCGGTTCGTGGGCGAACAGGTCGCCGGAGTGATCGCGAGGACACATCGCGAAGCTGTGCAGGCGGTGAAGCTGGTGAAGGTCGTATACGAAGTGCTCGACCCGATCCTGGACCCGAAACGGGCCTTCGAGGCTGACGCCGGGCTCATCCACCCGGATCTGGGCGACTACACCCACGTCCCATGGTTCTTCCCCAAGGCCGGCACCAACATCGCCCATTGGCGCAAGATCAGAAAGGGCGACACGGAGAAGGCGCTGGCTGAGGCCGACTACGTGCTGGAGGACACCTATACGGTCCCCCGCTATGCCCACTGTGCGATCGAGCCTCATGTCACCGTCAGCAAGCTAGACCACGCCGACCGGCTGACCGTCTGGACTGCATCGCAATCGCCACACACGCAGAGGCATCTGTTCGCCGAGGCCCTGGCTCCGCTCGGCTTCACCCATAAAGACGTGCGAGTCATCACCCCGTATATCGGAGGCGGCTTCGGCGGCAAGGCCGGGGTTTCGATGGAGATCCTCGGCGCCGCAATGGCCACCCTGGTCAAAGGCCGCCCGGTGAAATTGAGGTGGACCCGGGAGCAAGAGTTCTACAACACCTACCAGCGCCAAGGTGTCGTAGCCGAGCTGAAGGTTGGCGTGATGAACGACGGCACCATCACCGCCGTCGAACACAAGCTCTTCTGGGACGCCGGCGCCTACGTCGAGTACGGGGCCAACGTCGTCAACGCTGCGGGTCTGTCGGCAACGGGGCCGTATCGAGTGCCCAATATCACCAACGACTCTCTGTGCATGTACACCAACTTGCCCCCGGGCGGGCCGTACCGGGGGTTCGGTTACTCCGAGTTCCACTTTGGGCTCGAGTCGCACATGGACCGCATCGCCGAGGCCATCGGCATGGACCCGGTCGACTTCCGCCGCAAGAACGCCATCGTCGAGGGTGATGAGCTCTCCTACGGCGGGCACATGAACCCATCCGGACTGATCGAGGCGATCAACAAGGTGGCTGATGCCATCGAGTGGGGTGTCGAGGAGGATTCGGACAACCCGAACACGGTGATGGGCAAGGGCGTGGCGCTGTTCTGGAAGGCACCGGCCATGCCGCCCAATGCATCGTCGGCCTCGTTCCTCAAGTTCAACGAGGACGGCTCGTTAAACATCACGGTCTCCGGCATGGAACTGGGGCAGGGCTACCTCACGGTAATGGCACAGATCGCCAGCGAGGTTCTCACCGTTCCGGTGGAGAAGATCCGGGTGGAGACACCCGATACGGATCGCAACCCCTACGAGTGGCAAACCGTGGCGTCGCACGTCACCTGGAGCTCTGGGCTGGCAGTGGAGAAGGCCGCCATCGAGGCCCGCGGCAAGATCTTCGACGTCATCCACCAGGTATACGGCTATGAGGACGACTCGCTGTATCTGGAGAGCGAGCGGGTCAAATGCAAGACCGACCCATCGTTCGAGAAGCCACTCAGCGACTTCGTAATCGACGGGATCCAAACCGGAGACGGGACCTGGCGGGGCGGCCCGATCATCGCCAGCGGCAAGTTCATGCCCGAGTTCACCAACGCCCTCAGCGACCCCGAGACGGGTCAAGGAGGCCACCCGAACGTGCACTACACCGTAGGCGCCACCGGGGTGGTCATCGAGATCGACAAAGACACCGGGCGTATCTGGGTCCGCAAAGCCGCACTCGCCGTCGATGCCGGCAAGGCAATCAACCCCGACCTGGTCAAAGGTCAGATCGTCGGTGGCTTGGTGCAGGGTCTCGCCACCGTCCTCTACGAGGACATGCGCTTCGACGAGGGTGGCAAGATGCTGAACCCGAATTTCACCGACTACAAGATCCCGACGGCGTTCGACATTCCCGACGAGGTCGTCCCGATCATTGTCGAAGTGCCACAGCCCGATGGTCCCTTCGGGGCTCGTGGCGTCGGTGAGCACACGATGATTGCCGCCGCCCCCGTGATTGCCAATGCGGTGTACAACGCGCTGGGCATCCGTATCAAATCAATGCCGGTTACCCAGGAGAAGATCGCTATGACCTACCTGGAGAAGTCCAGGTCCTGACACAGCAGAACAGGAGAGCACGAGAATGTCCGTCGACCTAGAGAAGATCCTTCGGCCGACTGAAGCGCCCATGAAGCCCTACGAGCCGAAGTACATGCTGCTTGCCAGCGGCGAGGCGGTCGTGGTGCGGCAGGTCTTCCGGGACGAGATCCCAGACCTGTTGAAACACGTCGAGCCGCTCATCCACGTAGAACGCGATTTCTACGACCTGGTTGCGTCACGGGTGTACGCAGAATTGCTCGGCTACTACCAGTACCGCTTTCAGGATCAGTATGTGCTGGCATTGCAGGTCGACGGTGAACTGGCAGCCATAGTCAACGGACGCCAGGTCAACCCCAGGCTGGGACTATCCCTGCACACTCTGGCGTTGCGACGAGGTCTCCGCATCGGCGCCCATGGTTTTGCCGCCAAGATGGAGTATCACATCGACACGCTGGGCCACGATGAGGTGCTGATCGTCGCCGAGTCGCCCATCGGATTCCGGCGCTGGATGATCGAGTACAAGCTCGAGAAGCGCTTTGACATCCCTCATGAGCTTGGCGGTGTCCCCTCGTGGGCGCTGACTCGGGAGCTATTCGACAGAGCCCGCTCCAAGCTGGTCGTAGGCCGCCGCCCGGTGCCGCCGGAGCTGCTGGCGAAGGCAAAGGAGAAGATACTGCCACCGTCGGATCCGCCGACACCGGCGCTCGACCCGCTGGCTGCCACCCGGGCCAAGTACGACCCGACGGCCACCGCCCTCGTCCAGCAGCGCTGGGAGATGGAAAAGGGGGCCGACAGTGCGTGAAGTCTACGTAGCCGGGATCGGCATCACGACTTTCACCCGGCTCGAGTATCCGCTCGTGGAAATCGCCTCGTATGCGTCGATGATGGCACTCAAAGACGCTGGGATCACCGAAGTGGACCAACTCTATGTTGCCAACATGGGTGCTCCCCGGGTCAACCATCAGACGGCCCTGGGCAGCGCAGTAGCCGACAGCCTGAGCCTGCTTCCGGCCGGTGCAGCCGCCATTGAGAACGGCCCGGCGTCGGGTGCGGCCGCCATCAAGGCAGGTTTTCAAGCCGTTGCCTCCGGCATGGACGATGTTGTGCTGGTGGCAGGCGTGGAGCGGATGCGCGAGGTCAACAACCTGGAGGCCACGGACTTCGTCGCCACGCTTACCCATCCCCTGGCCGAGTACATCTATGGGGTGACTCTGCCGGCTCACGCGGCGATGTTCGCCAGGCTGTACATGGAGAAGTACGGAGTTACCGAACGGCATCTCGCCATGGTCGGCGTCAAGAATCAGAACGCGGCACTCAACAACGTATGGGCCCACCTGCAGCAGGGGATCACCCTCGAGGGCATCCTCGATTCTCCAGAGGCGATGACCAACAACCCATACGTGGCTGAGCCACTGCGCTTCTTCGACGCCTGCCCCGTCTCTGACGGTGGCGCCGCCATCATCTTGGTGTCGAAGGAGAAAGCACAGGAGCTGGGACGTCCGCTGATCCGGCTGAGTGGCATCGGTCAGGCAACCGACACTCACGCCGTGTTCGAACGCCAAGAACCAACCGATCTCCCGGCAGTCCACAAAGCGGCCCAAGACGCCTACGAGATGTCGGGGCTGAGGCCCGAAGACATCGACGTTGCCGAGCTGCACGATGCTTTCACGATCCTCGAGATCGCCGAGAGCGAGGAGGTTGGCTTCTTTCCCAAGGGCGAAGGCCATATCGCTCTGGAAAAGGGCGAGACTGCGCTCGGCGGGAGGATCCCGATCAATGTGGGAGGCGGCCTCAAGGGCAGGGGTCACCCGGTTGGGGCAACCGGGGTTGCCCAGGCATGGGAGATCGTCACCCAACTGCGAGGGGACGGTGAGAAGCGACAGGTCGAGGGTGCCCGCACCGGGCTCACACTGAACTTCGGTGGCTTTGGCAACAACGTTGTCTGCCTCATCTTTGTCAGGGAGGACTGATGGCTCGCGAGATCTACGCCTACAAGTGTCGGCTATGCGGGACCATGCATTACCCGATGCGAATGGTCTGCAAGGGCTGCAAGCAGAATGACTTTTTCGAGTTCGACACGGTGCCGCTGCCCAAAAAGGGCAAATTGCTGACCTTCACCACGGTGTACAACCTGCCTGCTCAATACGAGGTCGCAACTCTCGGGCTCGGCATCGTTGAGCTGGAGAACGGAATGCGAATGCTGGGTCAACTCGACATTGAGGAGCCCACGATCGGCATGGAGGTCAACGGCTCCGTCGAAGTGGTACGGAAGGAACCATACGAAGACTTCTACGGAATGGTGTTCAGGGCAGCATGACCAAGGGAAGGCACCCAGCGACGGTGGAAAGCCGGGGCGGGATGAGAGCTGCGGCCTGGACGCGGCGATGGCCCGGTAAGTCACATGCGGAAGCCCCGAACAAGGCGCAAGGCAATGATTGGAGTCGGGTGACAGACCCGACCATGAGAAAGAGAAGCCACTCCGGATGGGGTGGCTTTCATCTTGTATGGGAGAGGAAGGGTACATGGAGCTAACTCTGCAGAAGAAGACCGTGCTGGGCCTCCAGCACACCATTGCGATGTTCGGGGCGACGGTCCTCGTGCCGCTGATCACCGGGCTCAACCCGTCTGTCGCCTTGGTAGCGGCCGGCGTTGGAACGCTCTTGTTCCACCTGGTGACCAAGCAAATGGTCCCTGTGTTCTTGGGATCGTCGTTTGCATTCATCCCACCGATTCTGATCGGTGTCGAACGCGGCTACTCATGGGCAGGCATTGGCGCCGGCATCGTCGGTGCTGCGGTTGTCTACATCGCCATGTCGATCCTCGTGACGTTTGTCGGCCACGACATCGTGAAGCGGGTCTTCCCCCCGATCGTGACCGGCCCGGTGATCACGGTGATCGGTATCACGCTGGCCCCGGTTGCCATCAGCCAGGCGGAAGGCGCCTGGTGGCTGGCAATCGTGACGCTGGCGGCCACCATCATTGCTGCGATCTTCTTTCGGGGACTGTTCCAGATGCTCCCGATCCTGACCGGAGCGATTGTCGGCTATGTCACAGGTGCGCTGTTCTACAGCGACTTCAGCTTTGATGCTGTAAGGGAGGCCGACTGGCTCGGTTGGCCGGAATTCACCTGGGGCCTGGGCGACCTATCGTGGGCACCGATTGCGCTGATCGCACCCATCGCCTTCGTGACGATGATCGAGCACGTCGGCGACATCCTGGCCAACGGCCGCGTCGTCGGTAAGGACTTCTTCGACGAGCCGGGCTTGAATCGGACGCTGCTTGGTGACGGTATCGCGACTATGTTCGCCGGTCTGGTAGGCGGTCCACCGAATACGACCTACTCGGAGAACACGGGAGTCCTGGCCGTTACCAAAGTGTACGACCCGTTCATCATTCGCATCGGCGCCTTGTTCGCCATCTTTCTCGGCCTGATCCCGAAGCTGGCAGCGGTCCTGCGAACGGTACCGGTACCGGTGCTCGGCGGTTTGTCCGTCGTTCTATTTGGCATGATCGCTTCGGTCGGTCTACGGACGCTGGTTGAAGGCCAGGTCGACTTCAAGAAGAGCCGCAACATGATCGTTGTCGGTCTCATCCTGGTGTTCGGCCTCGGCGTATCCGGGCTGTCGTCGCCACTTGCGATCGGCGATGTGGAGATCTCCGGTCTGGCACTGGCTGCCGTCATTGGGGTGGTTGCCAACTTGATCCTCCCGATGGATACTGAAGAGGCACAGGTCGCAATGCCTTCGGAAACCAAGTCCTCGACATAGGACTGGATTCCAGGGTCGCCCACCCAAATGGGCATGCGGGGAGCCGGCAACCGCCGGCTCCCTTGCTTTTCTCTCTCCGTTCTTGCGGCACTGGGTACGAGATATCGGACGTCGGCCCGCCGGTACAGGAGGTGGAGGCGCCTCAGCCCCCAGCCACCAAGCCGACCGCCACCAGAGCCAGCGCCAGGCCCAGCCGGCGTTGATAGGTGAGACGTTCGTGCAGCACCATCCGGGCGAGGATCACGGTGGCGGCGGGGAACATGGCCGCCAGCACCGACACCACCGCCAACGAACCTTTGGTGGAGGCCAGGACGAATAGACCATTTCCCAGTGTCACCAGGATCCCGGCGCTGACGCTCGGAGCGATCGCCTTACGGTGCGGCACCAACTCACGGCCGGAGACCAGAACAACCGCCAGTACCGCAATTGATCCGGCGACACGTGCCGGCAGCAGCGCCCAGATCCCGGATGTGTCGGAGCCGAGGCTGAGAAAGATGAGTAGCCCGCCGAACCCGAGCCCGGCCAGCAAACCGTAGAAGACGCCGGATCGGACATCCTCAGCCTCGTGGATGTGCCCTCCACTGCTGATCGTCCAGATCGCCACCAACCCGACAACGATACCTGTGAGGACCATCGCTCCGGGAACGTCACCACGCACGATCTGCCACATGACCGGCCAGGCACCTGCGCCGACGGCCGCGATCGGAGACACCACGGCCATGCTGCTGCGGGCGAAACCCCGATACAGCGAAACAACCGCAAAGGCGCCACTAAGCCCGGCCACCGCTCCCCACCAGACAGTGGGAGAATCGAGGCTGCCTCCAAAGAGTGGACCCATAGCCAGCATGGCCAGCACCCCGGCAACGTGGTTGAAGAGGACAACCGCCATGACTCGTCCCCGGCGGCTGCCGAGGCCGCCGAGGAAGTCGCCGGAACCGGCAAGAGTCGCTGCAGCAAGGGCAAGCAGGATCGCCACCGACTACTACTCAGCAGAGTGGTTGTCGGTGGCGAGCAAAGCTTCGACGTCCGCTCTGGCCGAGTCGAGTTTGGCCTGTGTCGTCAAGATACGTCGCTCCACTCTCCGCAGCCGCTGCTCGGCAGCGGCAATGTCATCTGCCCCCCAATCGGACCCCCCGCTCCGCAGCTCCATTTCGGCCTCGAGTCGCTCCCGCTGTCGTTGCAGCGTCCGCAGCCGGTTCTCGGCTACTTGAACCAGCTCCTCGGCGGCACGCAGTTGAATACTCTGCTCCGTCTCGGGACCCGCAGTCAGATCCACGCTGCTACCCGCCATGAGGACCGCCGCGGTGGGAAGCATGTCGAGTAGCAGCGCGGTCGGATGATCAAACGGTCCAACGAACTCGCCTTGTCGCAGCCCAGCCGGGAGCATCACAAACGAGGCCTTGGATGATGTCTTGGCGATCTGGCCCACCGAGGGTGTTGCGAGGCATTCGACCTTCGCATCGATCCGCGCCTCGTCTAGGACCGCCCCCAGTAGATTCGAAGTCGTCTCGACGTCACCCTCGCTGAGAGCCGATGCCAATAGCCGAATCCTCGCCCTGGACCATGCCTTGGTTCGAGTGAACAGATAGGCACTCAATAGGGCGAGCCGACTGGAATCGTCGTCTTGCCACCAGACGTCGATGGTGCGTTCGCTGCGGGGTATCTCCTCGAGAGCGGCCCAGCGTTGCTCGTCGCTCAGCATGCTCACCACGTTCACGCCGAGTCGGTAGGTCTCCCGCACCGCCTGCGCATAGCCGGCGAGATGCGCCTCGTCGGTTTCCTCCGGCCATCCGAACAGGACGGTATTTGCCTGCAACGGTCCGAGACCGAAGGACTGCACGATGATCGGCAGTGCCTCCATCGCATCCGGGGCCAGCACCGCACGGCCGTGTACGTCGAGACCCAGGTTCTCGATCTCGATCTGCAACGCTTCCTCTCGCTCTTGCCGCTCCTTGCGCTTGAGGGCCCCCTCGCCGACGACTATCTGCACAGCCGCCGTCAGCCCGCTCTCGCCTTCGAGCCAGGAACCGAAACGGAGCAGGCGCGCCCGCCGCCGCGGATCGGCCGAGAAGGCGAGCACCTGGGGCCGCCAGCTGCGGGGATTCGCCGCCTCTGCCGTCATCGCTCGAATGCCTTCCTTGACGCGCTGGAAGTAGTAGGAGCGGCTGGCGTCGGCCCACCGCTGCGGCCGATCGATGCGACGCAGATACTGATAAATGCCGGACAGGACCAGGATCGCACCTATCCCGGCGGGGACGTTGACGGCAACCATCGCGCCCCCACAGGCCAACGCACCGAGAAGGCTGAGCCGCCGGTCGAAGAACCGGAAGCGGGGCCGGAAGGAGGGGCTGGCCGCCCGCGCCTCGTAGTAGGTGGCGTAGTTGAGCAGGCCATAGGAAATGAGGAAGAACATCGAGACCACCGGGGCGATCGCATTCAGGTTGCCGATGGCGACCGTGGCAAGAGCGATACCCAACGACAAAAGCACTGCGCGCCGTGGATTCGAGGTGGGTCCGCGACCCTTGGCGAAGTAATTGAGAATTGGAAAGACCCGGTCCGAAGCCAGCGACTGCAGGATGCGAGGCGCGCCCAAGAACGAGGCCATCGCCGACGACAGGGTCGCCGCAATTACACCGGCATCTATGAGCGGGCCGAAAGCCGCTATCGAATTCAGGATCGAGGTGTCTTCGATGAGCTCAGACGAAGAGGCATTCCCGGCGATCAGGATGGCCACCGTTACATAGACGACGGTCGACAGCGCAACCGCCGAGAAGGTTCCCAGGGGGAGACTGCGACCTGCATCGCGCAGATCGCCCGACATACTCACGCCCTGGGTGAATCCGGTCACCGCAGGGAAGAAAATGGCGAAGATGGCCCAGAACCCGAGCGACCCGGCTGGGCTCGACCACCCGTCGCCCGCAACCTGGGAATCGAAGCCGGAGATTGCACCCACATAGAAGGAGACGAGCGCTGCGAACAGAAGCGCCATCACGACGAATTGGAAGCGGCTGGCTACATCGGCGCCGGCCCACGCCAGCCCGAAGAGCAGCAAGACTGCGACGGCCGCAACGACCTGGGCAGCCCAATCGACGTCGATGTCGAAGATGGCCGTGGCCGCTTCACCGAACCCAACCGCATAGAACGCAATCGAGACCGACTGTGCCAGGAAGAGGACGATCCCGATGGCGCCACCGAATTCGACACCCAGCGTCCGCGAGATCATGTAGTAGTCGCCGCCACCCTTCACATCGATGTTCGTGGCGATCGCCGCCAGCGAGATGCTGGTGAGCGTCGAGACGGCAGTCGCAATACCAATGATGATCAGCGCATTGCGGAGTCCCCCGTTGCCAACGACGAAGCCCAGCCGAAGGAACAGGATGATGCCGAGGATCGTGAGAATCGACGGGGTGAACACCCCGGCGAAGGTGCCGAGAGTGCCTCGAGTTGGCTGGCTGGTCGTCACGCCCTGTTACTCCGTCGCTGTGTGGTGTCAAGAGGATCCAGTGCACGCTACCGGCAGCGGCGCCGCCTGCCTAATGAGTGGAGAGCTAGCCTCTCGGAATGGACGATGCTCACCAATCGAGCTGTCTCTTATACACATC
>JARFRN010000257.1 GCA_029287195.1 Acidimicrobiia bacterium
CTACAGCCGAGGCGCCCAGAGGAGTATCTCTGTAGATATCCGACTCCGGGAGATGTTGATGAGCGATCACCATGGCTTCGACACCGAGGCAGTTCACGCCGGTAGCGAACCCGATCAGCGCTTTGGGGCGGTCTCGGTCCCCATCTATCAGAGCTCTCCGTTCGCCTTCGACAGCGTCGACCAGGGAGCCGGCCGTTTCGCCGGCACCGAGCACGGCTATATATACACCCGGATGGGCAACCCGACTGCGGCCGCCCTCGAGGAAGCCGTCGCCTCCTTGGAACACGGGCACGCGGCCATCGCTACTTCATCCGGCATGGCGGCAATCTCGAACGTCTTCTTCACGTTCCTGGAAGCCAACTCCCACGTGGTTGGAACCGACTCTGTGTACGGGCCATCCCGGGTGGTGGTCGAGAAGTACTTCTCGAGATTCGGAGTTGCATCGACGTTTGTGGATACCTCGGATCCAGACAACATTCGTCGAGCCATCCGACCCGAGACGGTGATGCTGTATGTCGAGACACCTGAGAATCCAACGATTCGTCTCACCGACATTGCCGCCTGTGCCACCATCGCCGGAGAACATGGCCTGCTGCTGGTCGTCGACAACACTTTCGCCACACCCCTGCTGCAGCGCCCGCTCGAACTCGGAGCCGACATCGTCGTACACAGCATGACCAAGTTCCTCAACGGTCATGCCGACGTCGTAGCCGGGATCATCGTTACCTCGACAGAGGAGCAGAGGGTTCGTCTCCGTACGGCGCTCAACCATCATGGTGGCTGCATCGACCCACACCAGGCCTGGCTGGTTCATCGCGGACTACGGACTCTCGGGCTGCGGGTTCGCAAGGCTCAAGAAAACGCAATCGCCATTGCCGAGTTTCTGCGGCAGCATCCGGCGGTCGAATGGGTCCGATACCCGGGTACGCCCGACTACGCCCAACGAGAGCTTGCCGAGCGCCAGATGGAAGGGCCGGGCGCGATTCTCTGTTTTGGCGTCAAGCGAGGCTTGGAAGGAGGACGCAAGGTCATGGAAGCAGTCGGCCTGGCAACGCTTGCGGTCTCCCTGGGTGGGGTGGAGACCCTCATCGAACACCCGGCGTCAATGACCCATGCCGGCATGGCAATAGAGGATCGCGAGTCGGCCGGAATCACCGACAACTTGGTCAGGCTCGCGGTGGGTTGCGAGAACACCGAGGACTTGCTGGAAGATCTCAGCCAAGCGCTAGAGACCTTGATCTAGGAACGGATCGGAATACCCGGGACAGAACTAACCTCGACCTCCTATGGAACAGAACGAGGCCAGAGATCGCACCCGGGCCGGCTGGTTCGTCTGGCTGTCAATGTTTGGCGTTTTCGTGGCTGCAGTGGTGATAACCCTGATCATCGCCAATCGCGGGGAGTCAGCCGGTAGCGAGTTCCCCGACCTCGGCGACCTCACGGCCGAGGACCCGAATGTTCCGGATACCAACGAGCTGGCGCCAACCTTCGCCCTGACCACGCTCGAAGGCGACGTGTTCGACCTCACCACTCACCTCACCGACGAGCGCAAACCCGTCGTGCTCAATCTGTGGGCTTCCTGGTGCCCGCCGTGTCGCGCCGAGATGCCGGCGATCAACACGGCGTCGCAGCGTCACCCCGACGTTGAATTCGTCGGAATAGCCGTAAACGACGACCCCGACAAGGCTGCCGAGTTTGCCGCCGAGATCGACATCTCCTATACGATCGCCATCGACGACGGCACCGTCGAAGATGCCTACCCGGTGATGGGTCTTCCCGGAACCTTCTTCATCAACCCGGACGGGACTATCGCCAAACGTCACTTCGGCGTGGTGACCGTCGACTCGCTCGACGACGATATTGCCGAGTTGTTCGGAAGCTAGCGACCCCGCCACTCGGGGTCCCGTTTCTCCACGAACGCGGCAACTCCTTCGGCTGCGTCATCGGTCATCGCCACTGCCGTGAGACCGGTGTGGAGATGGTCCAGCGCCGCGTCGAGGGGCATGTCCTCGACCGCGTAGAAGGCGTGCTTACCCAGCGCCAGGGCTGCCGGCGAAACCGCCAACAAACGCGCAACCGTCTCATCGACGGCTGCGTCGAGCCGGTCGACTGCCACCACCTGCGAGACGATGCCGATTTGTTGAGCTTCAACGGCGCTGATCCGTCGCCCGGTGAGCATGAGATCGAGCGCGGTCCGCTGCGGTACCAGTCTCTGCAGGATGGCGCCGATCATCATCGGCCACAGCCCGATCTGCAGCTCTGGGGTGCCGAATGTGGCCGTCTCGACGGCAATCACGATGTCGCAAGCAGCGGCCAGGCCGAAACCACCGGCGATGGCATGACCGTTGACCCGTGCAATGACCGGCTTGCCACAACGCCGCAGTGCCCGAAACAGCTCGGCCAGCTCTCCGCGCTCGTCGTGATCGGCCAGCGGGGCGTCCACAAAACGACCCGAGAGGTCACCACCAGCCGAAAAGGCCTTGTAGCCGGCACCGGTTATCACCAGAACACGCACATCATCATCGGCCGCTGCTCGCGCAACACCGTCGACCAGAGCAGCCATTGTCTCGAGAGACATCGGATTCCGCCGTTCCGGATCGTCGATTGTCAGAACCGCTCGGGGTCCCCGGGTTTCGTAACGCAACAACGCCAACCTCCCTGCCCGGCGAGCTTACCGGAGTACCGCCTGGGACTCCGCTAACGTCGCCTACATGGCCTGGCTGTTTGCGGTGATTGCAGTTTCGATCGCAGTATCGCTGGCCCGCGGCGGCAAGCTGTCGAATCTGTCCGAGATCTACGCACGCGGCTGGTGGCTGCTGTTCATCGGATTCGGGATGCAGATCGCGGCCGAGTACGTCCCCGCCGACAATCGCGAGGTCGCCGTTTGGTTGGTCCTGCTGTCGTACTTGCCCCTGCTCCTGGTCGTAGCTCTCAACCAGCGCCAACCGGGGATGTGGATCTCCGGAATCGGGATACTGATGAACTTCACCGTCATTGCATTGAACAATGGGATGCCGGTGCTGCCGGAAGCGATCGAACTGGCGGGCGGCGATCCCAACATGACCCTCGGCGCCAAGCACGTTGTTCTCGACGGTACCTCCCACTTGCCTTTCCTGTCCGACATCATCCCAATGCCGGGCTCCGTGATTTCGTTGGGCGACGTGCTACTGGCAGTCGGCCTCGGAGTGTTCGTGGAGGACCAGCTGCACCAACCGCTCCGGCTGTTCCGCCATCGGGTGCAAGGACTGCCCGGCTCTGCCGCCGACGACCGACGTCAGGTTTGAGGGATCTCGCCCCGGAACTCGAGTACCCGCCGCAGAGAGCTCGTCACCTCAGGATCGAATTCGTAGGCGGCGCCTCTATGAAGCTGCTCGAGCGCATCGATCGGCCGCAGCTTGAGTTCGTGAACCGCCTGGTCGTAGGCGCTGACCACTTTGATGATCTTTGACGTGATCGAAACACCGGGGTCACGCTCTTCCCCCGGGGAGCGGTACGGTAGGCACTGGTCACCCACGATCTGGGCAACCGCTTCCAGGTGCGGCGCTTCGGCGATTATCTGGGAACCCCACCTGGCGATGTCACTATCGGTGAAACCTGCGCGAAGAATCGCCGGTTCGTTCAGAGTGATGCGCCCGATGTCGTGCATGTAGCCCGCGTACTCGAGGTCCTCGACCACATCAGGATGGAGACCGAGTTCGCGGCCGATATCGCGCGCCAGGTGGCCGGTGCGCACCGAGTGCCCTCGCGTTGCTAAGCCGGCAACCTCGGGAATCTGCGAGAGCGCCTGGATAGTCTGACCGTAGGTGACCTTGGTGCTCTTGTAGCGAGACAATGCTGAATGGGTGAATGAGTAAGGGACGGCGGCCACCAGGATCGCCGTCCACCCCAAGGCCCCGTAGGCGGTACCGACGACGGTGCCGGCGAGGATCAGCACCGTGATGGCCGACCAGTCCTCCAAACCGGCCAGCCACAGGTAGCGAACCGACAGGTCGGCACGCTCCAAACCCACCAGCGATCGGGTGACGGCCCGCAGCACGTGGTAGACAATGCCGCCCAATGTCGCCGCGACGATTGCCAAGAAGCCCGCGTCGGCGGCGGCGAGGTCGAAGTTCATTCCCGGGGCCCCGAGCAGGGTCGTCACGATGTGATACGTGCCACCAAAACCGGCGATGGCCACAACCTCGGCCAGGTACTCCGAATTGAGCGTGGTTGGATCGATGGGTCGAAAAATGAAGTAGGCAACCCAGGCAACCGACAGGGCGACTGCATAGATGGTGGCAGCAACGTCGGCTGCGTTGACCGCAACCGGAATCGCGGCTGCGGCGGCAATGCCGAGATAGACGCGTTGCCCGCTCATTGCAGGAACATTGAGAAGCAGGGTCGCTGCCATGAGCAGAGACCCGACGATCACGGTGCGAGAGTTGTCTCTCTGGCCGCTCGCGAGGAGAACAGCCACGACGGTCAGGACCACGAACGCGATCACGGCGATCCGGTACAGGCGTGCTCTAGCCATCGGCGATGCCCGCAGATTGGCCGATTCCTCTTGCTCTGCTACGCAATTCGGTTTTCTCCAGGTGTGTTGTATGACACGCCTGCCCCGGCAACCCCATCGGATCGTCCGCCCAAGGCTCAACCGTTGTCGGCCCGTCATACGTTAAGCATCCGCAGGAGATCCGGCAAGGAACTTGTGACTCCGCAGGGCCATTGCAGGTTCACTCGGCACTAAGGTTTCCCACAAAGACGCTGCACTGAGTATCAGGGAAGGCCACCCATCGTGTTCGACAACGAGGAATTCGAGGAGACGATCGCCCAGCTCGAAGCGGTTGAAGCGGCCCGCGTGGTACGCAAGGGGGGCCGCATCGTCGAGCTGCACGTCCTGGCTGCGCCATCGAAGTCACCGAAACAAGTCGCTCGCGATATCCAATCGCTTGCGATGGCTCGCTACGGCGTGAACGTCGACCGCCGAGTCATTTCGGTGGTTCAACTCGCTGCCGACAGCATCAAACAGCGCACTCTGCAACGCCCCGCTCTGGTTAGAGTCCGGGAACAGACCGACGACACCCGAACAACCCTCACGGTCACACTTGCCTGGCAGAACGGGGAACACGTCGGGTCGGCCAGCGGGCCCGATGCCGCATCAGCTCGATTGCGTTTGGTTGGGGAAGCCACTTTGCATGCGGTGGAGTCGATATTTGCCGATACACCGCCGCTCGCCCTTGATTCAATCGGAACCGCAGGTGTGGGGATGCGGACCGCACTGATCGCCGTGATTGTGTTCGCCGGTAAACAGGGCGAGGAACTGGTCGTCGGCTCCGCACTGTCGTCTGGGGACCACGATGCGGCCGCCGTGAAGGCCGTGCTGGACGCACTGAACAGGCGCTTGCCGGCGCTGGTTTCGTGACAATCGATCTGCCGAGCCGTGTCGGCGGGGCGCAGCTCACGTCGTCGGGACCGGATGCGGTGGTGACTCCGCACTACCTGGCAACTCGAGCCGGGACGACTGTTTTGAACAACGGCGGCAATGCCGTAGACGCCGCCATTGCAGCCAACGCGGCGCTTGGGGTCGTTGCCCCCGAGACCTGCGGGATCGGGGGGGACCTATTCGCATTAGTGCACCTTCGCCACGCGAATGAGCCGGCGGCATTGAATGCCACGGGGCGAGCCGGATCGGGAGCCGAGGCGGACGCCGTCCGTGCCGAAGGTCTGCGCGCTATCCCGGTCCACAGCCCCTGGGCTGTGACTGTTCCCGGCTGTGTCGACGGTTGGTTTGCTCTCCACGATCGGTACGGGAGTCTGCCGTTTACAGACGTCCTCGCACCGGCGATCGGCCTGGGGCGCGATGGCTTCGCGGTATCTCCAGAGTTGGCCCGGTCGTTGGCGCGGCTGGCAGATGTGTTGGGCCCGCAGGCTTCGGGACGCAGCCTATATCCGGACGGATTGGCTCCGGCGCCGGGCGACGTGTTGAGACGCAACGACCTCGCCGACACGTTGCAGCGGATCACGAGGGAAGGACGGGAGGCCTTCTACAGCGGGGCCGTTGCCGCTGCATTGGTGGCCGCGACCGGTGGAATCGTGACGGAAGAGGATCTTGCCGCAAACCGGGCAGAGTGGACTGAGGCGCTGGCGCTGGAAATCATGGGCCACACGGGCTGGACGATCCCGCCCAACTCGCAGGGCTACCTGACGCTGGCGGCATGTTGGATATTCGAACAACTGGATCCTCCCCGCGATCCGGCTGATCCGCGCTTCACCCACGCCGCCATCGAGGCATACCGTTCCGTCGCTTGGGAGCGGGACCGGCTCGTCGCCGACCCAGATCACTGTGAACTGGCGCCGGAAAGGCTTCTCGAGCAGGGTCGACTTGCGCAGAATCTCGAGCGCATAGATATGAACCGACGCACTGACTGGCCGGCACCCCGGCCGGCCCCCGGTGGGACTGCCTACCTCTGTGTGTGGGATACGAGCGGGATGGGGGTCTCTTTGATTCAGTCCAACTACCACGGGATTGGGTCGGGTATAGGCGTCGGCACTGCCGGCTTTTTCCTTCATGATCGCGGCTCGGGCTTCACGCTCGCTCCGGGCCACCCCAACGAACTCGCCCCGGGAAAGCGGCCCTTGCACACACTGTCGCCGTCGCTGTGGACCCAAGACGGAGATCTTTCGATGCTGCTGGGAACTCGAGGTGGTGACTATCAGCCGCAGACGTTGCTGCAAATGACTGCCTACCTGTTGTGGGCCAACGCAACCCCCGAGGAAGCACAGCTACTGCCCCGCTGGGTAACCGGCGTCAACGCGGATGACGCAACCAACGTCAGCCATGAACCCCTGTTTGGCGACGCGCACCGCGCCGAACTGGTTCGCCGTGGACACCGGATGGAGGCAACAACAGGATGGATGAGCGGCTGGGGCCCTGTGTCGCTGGCGGCGGCGGCCGCTGGGGTGGCGGGAGCGGCGGACCCGCGTGTCGCCACGACACATGCACTCTCCAGCAGCCCGGGTTGATGCTCCTGGTGCAGCGTTGCTACGGGTTCGTATCGAGGGACGAATCCGGTCCCGACGTAAACAGGCTCTCATCTAAGGGTGGTGTCGGACGGCGAGCTGCAGCCCGCTTCTTGCGCCGGTGGTTCTGCCAGGCCAAGGCAACGGCGAGCAGCAAGACCCCAACGACAATGGCAACGCCCCACTCTGCGCCCCAGGACCCCCGCCGCCCCTCGAGTAGCTCGTCACGCATCGCGATGCGCCATTCGTTTTCGAGCGCACCCCAGGTTTCCTGAGTCGGATCACGCAGCACGTCGACGCCGCGAGCATTGACGGCGTACTCGATGAAATCGCCCATCGGCGACACAACAAATTGCGGGTCGAACAGGAAAGGGTCGACGGCGGCACCGTCGACCCACCGGGTCGCATCGGCAGCTGTGCGCTCCTGCGGGTTGGGATCGTCGAGGAAAAGTGCAACCACGAGCTCTGTGTGGTAGCGCTCGGCGTTACCATTGACTCGCGCCAAGTACCAGTGGGCGATCGTCGATGCGAGCGGTTGCGGGTAGCCGGCCGCAAGCCCGAGCTCTTTGCCAACCTGGTGAAGCGCTATGTGGGGCAAGCCGAATGCGATGGCATCCTCCACCATCCGGATCTCGACGGCCGATATGGCAAACATCCGCTCCGCACCAAAGGCAACGGCATGAAGCCGTTGCCCCCTTGCGACCAGGTCACCTGCATCGAGGCCGACCTCGGGAGTGGCCAGACACACTGCGGTACCGTCAAGACCACTGATTTCACTTTGGATCTGACGCGCAATTTCCTGCACATCTGCCGCAAACCGATCCGACATGGCAGGTGCCATTCCTGCGGTCGCAACTGTGACGGGAGCGTCAACGGCGACGGTAGTCCACTCGACCTTGGGGAAACGAGCGGTGCAGCGGTCTGCATCGGCCACAGCGGGAGTTGCAGCACCGAGTGCAAGCAACCAGACCGAGATTGCAACAACGAATCGTCTCACGTAACGGACTCTACCCCGGACCCCCGTTTTCCATTCTCTGGGTGGTCGAGCTGGCGAGAGAACGGCGAGTGCTCTAGCCTGCGGGTCGGCGTGCGTTGCGCCCGGTCGTTTTGCGACCGAACCAGAAGGCGGAGTTTGAAGTTTCGTGCGGCCTCGTACTCAGATTTCTGCGGCCGGTGTCATCCTCGTGGTTCTGATCGCCGCGGTTGGCCTTGCCTCGGTCTCAGCTGAAAAACCAGAACCTGAGCCTGAAGTCCAGGTTGAAGACGTCCTCCCGACGTCCTTGTCGGCGCGCATTGCGGCAGCCTCCTTCTCAGCCGCATTGAGTCCGGATATCGATCAAGAAGTCTTCGAGGCGACAGTCGAGGTGGTCGAGACGGCCGCATCCCCGCGAACTGCCCGAACATCTGAGCCCACAACCACGACCGGCGCGACAACCAATGCCGTTTCCCCGCAGGCCACCACAACCACGACTGCTCCCCCGCCAGCTACGACAACCACCACAACCACGACGACAACCACGGCGCCGCCGCCAACCACGACGACGACGACAGCACCACCGACCACAACCACCGAACCCCCGACGACGACCACGACAGTCCCACCGGTGGAGGGGGGACAGCGCGATGTCGAGGAGTGGCGCACGCTCGTTGAGCAGTTCTTTGCCGCCGACCTGGTTGACGGCGCGTTGACGGTAATGCAGTGCGAGAGCCGAGGAGATCCTCTGGCATACAACCCGGTGTCCGGGGCTTCAGGCCTGTTCCAATTCATACCTTCCACTTGGGCGTGGGCCGCGCCCGGAGCAGGCTTCCCGGGAGCATCCCCATTCGAACCCGACGCCAATGTGGGGGCTGCAGCATGGCTGGTGCAGCAGTCGATCGACCAGGGGAAGCAACCCTGGACTCACTGGCATTGCACCCCCTGACAGGCCTGTAAAATGAGCGTGTGATCAAGCGACTGATGAGACTGGCAACTCTTTTTGCGGTGGTGGCGACCATCGTGTGGCTGACGCGAGAGCACCTACTTCCCACGCCGCAGGTAGCCCACGAGCCACCCCCTCACTACCGATCGACGCCACGACCACCGGAGGCCTCCGACGACGACCTGACGGCTATCAAAGGCATTGGGCCGGTATACGCGGCTCGACTGGACGAAGCCGGGGTGAGGAGCTTCCGGGCTCTAGCTGAGTCGGACGCGGTCGGCTTGGCGACGAGTATCGGGATTCCGGTTGACACCGCCGTAGGCTGGATAGCCCAGGCGAACGACTTCGCCGGCTGAGTCTTGCAGAGCGCCTACCAGGTAGATCCAGCCAACCTGGATGAATTGGCCCCGGGAGAACCTTCGTATCGCACCGACCAACTGCGATCTTGGCTATACAAACACCCGGTTCTCGATGCGGCTTCAATGACAAATCTTCCCATCAGCATGCGGACCGCACTGGCAGACCGCTTGTGGCCCTTCGAGTTGGAGGTCGCACAGCGCGCTGACGGCGGTAGGACACACAAGTGGTTGTTTCGCACCTCCGACGAGGCTTCGATCGAAGCTGTGCTGATGGGTTACGGCAACCGAACAACGCTCTGCATCTCGTCGCAGGCCGGGTGTGCGATGGGCTGCACGTTCTGCGCGACCGGGCAATTCGGATTCGAACGGCATTTGGATGTCGGCGAGATCGTTGCACAGGTTGCCTACGCCAACGCTTTTCTCTCGGGAAGCCCAATTGCAGGCTCCCCCACAAGGGTCACGAACGTGGTCTTCATGGGCATGGGCGAGCCTCTGGCCAACTATGCCAACTTGGCACTCGCGCTGCGGCGCATGATCGACATCATCGACATGGCGGCTCGGTCGATAACCGTCTCCACGGTCGGCGTGGTACCGGGAATGCGCCGACTCGCCGAAGAGGGCCTGCAGGTGGGACTAGCCGTGAGTCTGCACGCAGCGGATGACCACCTCCGGACATCCCTGGTGCCGCTCAACAAGAGATATCCACTGCGGGACGTTGTCGCCGCAGCGGCCTACTACTTCGAGCGTACCGGCCGCAGGATCTCCATCGAATGGACTCTCATGGCAGGCATCAATGACACTGAAGAACAGGCGGACAAGCTGTCCGACATCGCGCGGGGACTGCGCGCCCACGTAAACGTCATCGCCCTGAACCCGACTCCACTGACACCGCAACGGGCACCGGGCCAACAGAGCATCAGCCGCTTCATGGACGCGTTGCGCAACCGTGGAGCCCACGCAACGTTTCGGGAGACGCGGGGCCGGGACATCGATGCGGCGTGCGGCCAGCTGCGGATTCGACGCGCCGGCACCTGTCTCTTATACACATCTCCGAGCCCACGAGACAATATTGCCAATCTCGTATGCCGTCTTCGGCTTGAAAACGGGGGGGGGGGGGGGGGGGGGGGGGGGGGGGGGGGGGGGGGGGGGGGGGGGGGGGGGGGGGGGG
>JARFRN010000129.1 GCA_029287195.1 Acidimicrobiia bacterium
GCCGTTGCCTTCTACGTAGTTGTCACGAATGATCGCCGGACCGCTGATCTCGTGGAAGATCCCCATCGCTGTGTTGTCGACGACCCGGTTCCCCTCGTAGAGCGTGTTCATCGCATCGATATCGGTCCACAGTCCGGGGCCGATGTTGTCGTGTGCATCGTTGTTACGAACCACAAGACCCTCGGTGCGGGTTGCCTTCATTCCCCCACCTTCCCAAGTCCAATCGAAGCCGGCAATGTTGTTGAAGGCGATCTCGCTTTTCTCCACGACCACGTCCGTCCCGCCCGATATGGCCAAGCCCATCTGGCCGTTATGGTGCACATGAACACCGCTGACCAGTGTGTAGTCGCCCGTCCGGATTCCAACGGCATGGCTCCCGGTTACTTCGACGTCCCGGATAACCCAGCGCCGGCCTCGCTCGCCATCTCCAAGTGCCTGCGCCTGGATGGTTCCCTCTTGTGCCGGTGTGGCGAACTTCTCCACCGTGAGCCCAGAGATCTCTACATCATCGGCGTCACCCACAAAGGCATGCGAACTCACGCTGAGCTCGACCCGCCGCCCCGTCGGATCGTTGGCGATGTAGATCCTGTCGCCATCCCAGAACCACCTACCTTCATCGAGGTCACCCAATTCCGTCACCTGCCACAGCATCACGTCATCCACGAACAGGTCCTGGCTATAGGTGCACCCACCGGCATTGGCAAAACACACTCCCCGATCCTCGCCCGTGCGTTGAACGCCTCCCAGACTCCACAAACCCCGCTCCCCTTCGAAGCCTTCGAGTACCTGCGCGCCACTGAGGACGGTGCCGGGGCTCCCGACAAAAGCCATCCCATCCTTGGGCGTAATTGGCTCGATGCGATACATACCGGGGGTGAGCAAGAACCTGGTTCCCTCCGGCGCAGCAGCCACAGCGCTATTCAGGTCATCGCCGGGCCGCACCACGATTCCGTCGATCGATTCGGGCGGCGCTGTGGTCGGCGGAGCCGAGGTATCGGCAGGAACTGAAGACATCGTTGTGATCGGGCCCAGTGTGACGACCGGGATCGATGATCCTTCGCGCTCGGTGCACGCCGCGACGAGAACTACGAGAATCGCCACCGACAGCACCCGGCTGGTTCGCCCGAGACTCGCCAGCCGCGAGATGGGATTGTCGATGCTGATTCGGAGCCATGGCATAGCGTTGTGCCCCTTGTCGGACGAACGGTCGGCGGCCACCTGCTGCGCAGTCGGCCGCTATGTCAGGACGACGCTACCCGATTGCCGAGCCGACGGTTGCCCCCAGATAGCTCCGCATCGTTTCCCGGAACGTCGTTTCCAGGTCGTGCTGCGGCTCCCAACCCAGGCTGCGGATTGCCGAGATGTCTGGAACAACCCGGTTGGTGTCCTCATACCCGGCTCCGTAGAACTCCTCACCGGCGATCTCGACGAGCTCGTTGGCGGGGCGCTCCCCCGTCAGCTCTTCATAGATTTCCATCATGAGAGACACCAGCTCCCGGATCGAGGTGTCGTTGGCCGGGTTCCCGACGTTGAAGGCGCGGTTCCCGGCCTCAGGGTGCTCGAGCAATACCGAGAAAGCCATGCTGGCATCGTCGATGTGCGTGAAGGAGCGGCGTTGCCCTCCCCCGTCGACCAGGTAGATAGGGCCGCCGGTCAGCAGGGCCGACATGAAGTGCGAGAAGGCCCGAGGTCCCCCGGTGGTTCCTGCCGGGACCAGATAATCGAAGCGCGGGCCAACGAAGTTGAACGGCCGCACAATCGTGTAGTCGAGATCACCGCGCAGGCCGTGAGCGTGGATCACCCGTTCGAGCAGCTGCTTCGACGAGGCGTAGACCCAGCGTTGCCGGTTGATGGGACCAACGACCAGGTCGGACGCGTCTTCGACATACGCATCGCCGGATGGCTTCCCGTACACCTCAGAGGTCGAATACTGGAAGAGTCGCTTGCCATGGTCGACACAGAGCTGAACCGTTTTCACGTTCTCGATGAAGTTGAGCCTGATGACGTCGAGCGGCGACTCGATGTAGATACTGGGATTGGCATAAGCGATGAGATCGGCCACCACATCGGTCTCTGCAATCAGGTTCTCGAGAAGACCATTCGACTGTGACACGTCCGCTTTGACGAACTCAAAGCTCGAGCCGTCCACCCCAGCTAGCTTCTCGTCACTGATGTCGACACCCACGATCTCGTGCTTGCCCTCCGCAACGAGATGCTCGACGAGATTTGATCCGACGAAGCCGCCTGCCCCAAGAATGAGTATCTTCATACGCCCCTGCCTAGTCTCCTGGCCATGCCGAGGTCCGATTGCTCAGCAGTCTGGACATCCCCCGGACGGTACGGAACCGATTATATGGCAGTCCGGCATGGTCCCTGCGACGACCAGCCCAAGACGCGTTATGCATGCGCTATGCCACCCGGGCAGAGGTACTATCCGAGCCAGGGCAGTCGAACAGCTAGCGACCGGCCAGTTCGCCAATGAAAGCAACAGTCTCAACTCCTGAAATCCTCATTGCGACGACTTTACGCGAGCGCAAAGTCGGCACAGGCGTTCAGACCCAGTTCTCGACCTTCAGCAGCTACCTCCAGCGAGTCGGTCATCCGGTACGGATCGTGTCTTCCTTTTCCTACTCACCCCTGATCGTCAATCCCGTGCTGGCCGTGCGCAAGATCCTCAAGCCCGTGAGCAAGACCGCTTGGCTGCGGTGGCACCGCAGCTGGCATTTCCGCTACGTCAAAGCCGCGTTGCGGCGAGCGATCCAACAGTCCCCCAACTCGGTCATCTATGCCCAAGATCCCCTATCCGCCGAAGCCGCGCTCCAGGTAAGGGAAAACGGGCAGCCCGTCGTGCTTGCTGTTCATAGCCCCAACACGGAGGCCGATGAGTGGGTCGACCACGGGGTCATAGCTACATCGAGCCGCCTATATGCAGCTATGAAGACAAGAGAAAGAGACCTACTGCGGCGCGTCGACAAGCTCGTGTTTGCATCGGACTTGCAACGCACCGACCTCATTTCCATCTACCCCGACGTCGAGGCTGTTCCATCGATCGTGATGCCACAATTCGTCGAAGTCCCGAGAACCAACGGCGTGAGCACACCGCAACGCGACGCTATCTCGGTTGGCACACTCGAGCCACGGAAGAACCACCGGTTCCTCGTCAATGTGATCGCGGCCGCCCGCACCGCAGGCCACCGCTACAGCTTGACCATCATCGGTGAAGGTCCGGAACGCAGGGCTCTCGAAGCGCAGATCACACGCCTCGGCCTCGATGATCTGGTGAACCTGAAGGGCCGGGTCGACCATGACATCGGCTTCGAGCTCGAGGAACATCGCATCTATCTACATGCCTCGCGACAGGAGTCATTTGGCCTGGCCGCCGTCGAAGCGATGGCGTTGGGCATGCCAACGATCGTCGGCGATACCGGCGTCGTGGAGTTCCTGCAGAGGGGCGTCGAAACCTGCGTCTGGCATGATCTAGATCATGCCCAGCAGGGCGCCGAGCTGTTGATCTCGATCATGACCGATCCGCAACGCATGCAGGAGATGGGTCGGCGCGCCAAAGAACGCTACGAGAGTTCATTCTCGGTAGATGCGATTGCCCCGCGCCTACTGGCCTATTTGCTGGACGAGTTCTGACGCCCCGCGACCTGGGATCAAACCTTCACTCTGGATTTCAGATGGTCGTGGAGCCGCAGCGATAGAGCAACGATCGTCAGTGTCGGTGCCGTCACTCCGCCCGTCGGGAAGACGCTGCTTCCTGCAAGGTACAGGTTGTCGACACCGTGGACCTTGCAGTCGGCATCAACGACCCCCTGGGTCGGGTCCTCGTGCATCCGGGTAGTGCCGATGTGGTGCCAAGTGCCCAGAGCAAGATGCGGCCACTGATCGGGATCGTCCATCCGGTTCCGGCTGATCCCCGGCTCGAGCCGCTCCATCTCACGAAGAATGATCTCCAAACCTCGCCAATAAGTGCGTTCTTCATCCGGATGCAGGCTCCACTCGAGACGGACGAGCGGTATGCCGAAGGCATCCTTGTCATCGACGAGGACGACCCTGTTCTCGGGTCGGGGCAGCATCTCCACGCTGCTTTGAATCTCGAGCCATCGTCGGGTGGCCTTCGGCTGGAACTGGGCGCCGACGGCGCTGATGAACGCACGGTCGGGGCGCTTCAGCACTGTCTTGATGTCCTGCCAGCGAACCTGGTTGGGGCCACCACCGATGTCCTGGTAGTACGGGGAATCGCTCCACGGCTTTCGGCTGGCGTTCACGATACGGCGCAACGCATCGAATTGTGGGGCATCTTGTGCCAGGTAGCCGAACGATAGGTTCGCGAAGTAATTGAGCAGCTTCTCTTCACGCAAGGTTTCGTCGGTCACCATGATCCGGGAGAACCGCAGCGTCCCGGCGGCCCCCTGGACACGGCGGCGCAACGCCGCTGTGCCCACCGGCAGCCGGTACCGATCGTGGAGTCGCGGATGCTCCTGGAAGTAGCGGCCCAGCAGATCATGCTCATTGCCGATGCCGCGGGTGGCGACATCGTTCGAGACCATAAGCATTCTGGCGTTCTCGATGCCACCGCCGGCAAGCACATACGTACCGGCCTTGACTCGATACGAGTTGGCGTTGAGACAGCTCACCTGGAGCCCCTCTACGTGCCCGCCGGAAGGATGTAGCTCGACCTTGGTCACCGTCGAATTGAGGTAGACCGATACCGAACGCGACTGTTCCATCTCCTCTCGATAGACCTTGCCGAAGCGGGTTGGGGCGCTGAAGAGGACGTTCGCCCACCGAGTGCCTTCGGCAGGCGGGGCACCGTCGGGATCGACGTCAATCGTGTCCGGATCCATCTTGGCCACCTTCATGGCCGAGTCGTAGTAGGGCTGCAGGTCCTTCTTCGTAAACGGCCAACCGCTATTGGGCACCCAGGAGCGTTCCTCGAAATCGAGAGGGGTGAATTCGCCACCGATACCGCCCCACGACAAGGTGCTCCCGCCGAACACGCGCAGCCGAGTCTCTTTCATAGGGAAGTATTCCTGCCCCACGACATCCGAATGAGCCAGCTCCTGGGTGTCGGCGTCGAACTCCATTCCGCCCGACTCGATGAGAGCGACCTTGATCCGCGATTGGCCGGCGTAATTGGTGGCAAGCGCCATACCGGCTGGACCTGCCCCTACGATGCAGAGATCAGCTTCGACCAGTGTGCCCGCAGGCAACTGCCTACCGTCGATGATCACTTTGCTACCCCCGTGAAACTACTTGGCTCCGGCCGAACTCTACTTCGGCTTTGTGCATGGGCCTCTGCAGATACCAGCAGTGGGCTACTCGGCCATCCATACCGCTCGATTCTTCACGCCGGATGGTACGGTTTCGCCCTGCCGGCTCACAACGCCTGCCGGCACGCCCATCGGGTGATCGGCCGCCACAGAGCGTAAAAAAGGGGTATCAATGACAGAGCGCATCTTCTTGTCGGCGCCGCACTTGACCGGCGGCGAGATGGGCTACATCCAACAGGCTTTCGATGACAACTGGATCGGCCCGCTGGGACCGCACGTTGAAGAGTTCGAACGTCAGCTCGTCGATATCGTCGGTAAGAAGCGGGCATTGGCCCTGTCGTCGGGAACTGCAGCAATCCACCTTGCGCTACGCACGATGGGTATCCAGCGAGGGGACGTGATCCTCGCGTCCAGCTTCACCTTCATTGGAAGCGTCGCCCCACTCAGCTACATGGGAGCAGAGCCCTGGTTCGTCGACTCCAACGAGGAGACCTGGAACATGGACCCCGGGATGCTTGCCGACGCCATCGAACAGGCGACGGCTCAGGGACGCAAGCCCAAGGCGGCGATCGTCGTCGACATAGTCGGGCAGTGCGCCGATTACGACCCGATCCTCGAGATCTGCGACGAAGCCAACATACCCATCATCGAAGACGCAGCCGAAGCGCTGGGTGCGTCGTACAAGGGGAAGCCCGCCGGGAGCTTTGGCAAAGCCAGCATTCTGTCCTTCAACGGCAACAAGATTCTCACTACATCAACCGGCGGGGCTTTCCTGTCGGATGATGACGAGCTGGTGGACCAAGCGTTCTTCCTCGCAACCCAAGCACGGGATCCCGCTCCGCACTACGAGCACTCGACCACCGGGTACAACTACCGGATGTCCAGCCTGCTCGCAGCATTCGGCCGTGCGCAGCTAGAAGCTCTCGAAGAGCGAGTGGAAATCCGCCGCCGCATCTTCAAACGGTATGAGGCGGCCCTCGACGCGTTACCCGGCCTCTCCTTCATGCCCGAGGCGGACTTCGGTCGGTCCAACCGATGGCTCACCGCACTCACGATCGACCCCGCCGAGTTCGGCAGCAGCAATTCGGATGTCATGGATGTGCTTGCCAAGAACAACATCGAGTCGCGGCCGGTCTGGAAGCCCATGCATATGCAGCCGGTGTTTGCAGATGCGCCCCGGTCGGGCGGAGCAGTCTCGGAACGGCTCTTCGCACAGGGATTGTGCCTACCTTCGGGATCGGCCCTGCGCCCCGATCAGCAGGACCGAGTGATCGAGCTGATTGCCGAACTCGCCCCTGAATAGCACAGCGCTCGAATCACCGAGTAGCTATCGGAGGAGGCGAGAGGGTTCCTTCGCCACAGCACCGGAGCGCTCCTTGCCCAGGCCGTAGAGATCGCGATACATGTAGAGCAGGAAAACGAGCACGTTGAAGCCGTTGACGATTTGGGAGAACGGCAAGGCAAAGGCACCGATAGCGACGGCGCTGACGGCTGCCAACAGCCGCAGCGGCGTTGCCAGCGCTTCGACGATCGTGAGTGCACGGGCGCGGTGCGCCGCCATCATCTCGTTGACCACCAGGAACTGGCTGCCCATCACCACGTTGGAGGCTACGGCGGCAATCACCAGGTATTCGACCTCGTAGGCGGCGGGAACGATCCGCAGGATAGGATTCCACGACACATTGAAGCCGACGATCGGGATATAGACGGCGGCGGCCGCAACTATCAGGCCGAGATAGAGCTTCTGGACCCGCTTCGAGATCGGAAAATCGCGCAAGATCGCTGCTTCCATGACACGGGGCCGGAGCGCCGATGTGAGACCGCTTGCGGCAACCATGATCGGTTGCGCGACGATTCGCGCCGCCTCGGCATAGCCCATCGCTTCCGGACTGGCCAGGTAGGTGATGATGTTTGCCGTTGCAAACGCGGCCAATGCAGGAATGATGGCTTGAAACAACAGCCACCTTCCCTGCAACGACAGCTCCCGAAACGTCACCGAGGAAGGCGCTTCGGCGCCGTGACGGTCCCGATAGATGAGGTAACGACCGAACGCCATCGACAAAGTGTTGGCGATGGCGAGAGACCCGAACGGGATCCAGGCGACGGGCACATCGAATACCCACATCAAGCCGATTGCCGCCGTGGTGACCACAAACTGCACAATCGACATGTAGGCCGCATGCCACGGCCGGTTGGCGATGTGCAACGTACGGCGGAGATGATCCTGGGTCGGTGAGAGGTAGGTGGCAATGAGGGCGCTGACCGTGAGCGGGATGGCCAACCCGACTTCCGCAATCGGAGAAGTTGAAGCGGTGGCGGCGAGGATCACCATGCTGCCTCCGAGCGCAGGGAGGCGGCCAATGCGCAAACTATCGTCGATGATCGTCAGACGCTGTTTCTCCGGTCGCCCAACCGCAACGATCTCAGCGGGTACGTAAACGAGTTGATAAGCGAGTATCGCCCCCAGGTTGAAAGCCACGAAGAACACCGCGTAGATGCCCCGGTCTACATCGTTGAGCAGGGTGACGGCGATCAGACCGGCAACGAACGTGGCCAGCGACGCAAAGCCTGCGTCGACGATGCCGGCGGGGAGCTTCGATCGGACGCCGGCACCTCTGGGCTTCTCGGGTGCCTCAACCAAGGGTGGCCATCCCCTCGGTCACGTCGCTGGAACGGATGTGATGCGGCTCGCGGCCTTGAATGAGTGACATCGCCGGCAATCGCCCAGCCTGGTCCAAGGTCACCAGACTGATCCCGAAGCCGAGCATCGCCCACAGCCACCACGCCACCTGAGGACCCTCCAGCGTGGGATCGAAGATAGCGTTGACCAAGATCGCGACAACGGTCACGATCAGCCAGACCACGATGCCGGCCTCCAACTTCTTGCCGCGCGCCAGCATGCGGCCCCGAGCCAGCAGCAACTCCACCGTCCAAATGACGAACATCATGGCCCACAAGCCGGCTCCAACGAATCCGGATCGGGCCAGTACCCCGACATGCGAGTTGTGCGGATTGCGCAGCGGTTCCGCTTCGATGCCTTCGATTCCATATCTCTCTCCGAGATCAGGCCCCGGCCCGAAGCCGGTGAGCGGAAACTCCGATGTCACGTCGCGCAGGACATCTGCCCAGATCTGGAGCCGCCATGCGGTGGTGGAGGTCTGCCGGGATCCACCGGCGTCCTGATCGATGACACTGGTCAGGTTGTTGAGCAGTTGATCCACCGATACTTCACGCCCATCACTGAACAGAGCGATCCTCACATTGCCGAGCAACCCGATTGTCAGCAGAACCACGACGGCGCCGACCATCACCATGGATATCTCGGAACGTTTGCGGCGCAGGAATATTGCCGCAATGGCCAAGGCCAGCGCCGCAGCCACAAAGCCACCACGGTTCTTCATTCCGGCAAACAGCAACACGATTGTCGCCAGCGCCGTAAGCCCGACCCGTTGCCGCTCGGAGTACATCTCGCTGTCTCGATCGACGAGCCAGAGGAACCCGAGACCTGCCGCAGCCATTACAGCCATGTTGCCGGTGCGGTGCGCCGAGATTGGGATGGTGCTATCCGGAACAACCGGCAGCACTTCGTCGAAA
Source organism: Acidimicrobiia bacterium (assembly GCA_029287195.1). GTDB lineage: Bacteria > Actinomycetota > Acidimicrobiia > Spongiisociales > UBA5794 > JAAETI01. The sequence goes on from JARFRN010000129.1 coordinate 8,871, forward strand.
AGCGCATCGATCACAGTCGCGATCGGGAACCAGATCAGGAAGTAAGGAACCGCCCTGCCAAAGAGCCGGACCCAACGGGTGATCCGGTCGGGTCGCGAGTTGAGCAGCACAATCACAAAGATCGCGATGATTCCGTAGTACCAGAGGGCTGCATCCCGAATCGCATCTTGACCATAAACGGTGATCCTGCCCACGAGCAGCAGGGCCCCCCAAACCATATAGCCGAGCAGTGCTTTGAACGCACCGGAGCGACGAATGATGCCCCCGAGTCGCATGTTGGTCGACAGCATGGCGACTATCCCGAGAATGATGACCAACTCGCCCACGAACAGCGGCAGCCCGGGGATGTGGAGCCACGCAAACGCCCTGTCGAAGAAGAGATACCCGCCAAGGGCGAAGAGCAACGCTCGCTCCAGTTGTAGCATCGTGCGGCTTTCCGGGACCGGCGGTACCAACTCCAGATCGACACCCGTCGAGGCAGGGCGGGTAACCAGCGCATAGGGACGCCGGTAGGCTCTGAATCCGGCCACTCCGGCAGCGAGAAACATCGCTACAACCAGCACAGCCACGAGAGAGCTGGATTCGCCAAAGGCGGCGCCGATTGCATGGCCCAAGTTCACTTCCAGCCCCTTTCCCGGCACGATTCGGCTCTGTGACATTGCCACCGGGCCGATCAGATGTCCCGGACCGTAGACCCGTGCACAATACCGCCTGTTATGCCTTTCCGGAGCAAGTGGGTCAGGAGATAACCCAGGTTGTCAAGGGCTTTCCTGACGTTCTCGCCAATGCCTACTGGATTGCGCGCCGGCCGCCGCGATCTGAGACACAGCGACGTGCCGCAGATTGGACTAGGGGGGATGACTCGGGATCCTCCGGCGCTACCATCGGCTGGTCTGGGAGACCAGGGAAGATGCCCAGGCTCTACGGCATGTCCGGGCAGGGGGGCACCTCGCCGGTTCATGCCACAAATGGTTAGGTCTATGACGGGAACCGGATGAGGATTGTCATCTGCCACAACTACTTTCGTGAGCGCGGTGGTGAGGACCAGGTCTTCGAGGATGAACTCGAGCTGCTCACCTCGCACGGCCACGATGTCGTGACCTATGTCAAGCACAACAACGATGTGGAGGGGTTGGGAACCACGATCAAGGCCGCCCTGGGCACGCCCTGGAATTGGCGGGCCGCGGCCGACATCGAGGACCTGGTGCGCCGCTCCAAGGCAGAGGTTGCCCATTTCCACAACTGGCTCCCTCAGATCTCGCCTGCGGGTTTCTACGGAGCCAGACGGGCGGGTGCCGCTGTCGTGCAAACGTTGCACAACTACCGATGGACCTGCCCCAAGGGCATCCTCTTCAGGGATGGGCAAGTGTGTGAGGACTGCGTCGGCATGAGCCTTCCTTGGCCTGCGATACGACACTCCTGCTACCGCGACAGCAGGGTCGGTAGCGCCTTTCTCACTGCAACATTCGGCCTGCACAACAAGCTGCGGACGACGACCACGGCTATTGATGCCTTCATCGCCCCCGGACCCTTCATCAAGAGCAAACTGGCGGCGGCGGGAATTCCGATAGAACGGATCTACGTCAAGCCGAATTTCCTCACCAGCGATCCAGGTCCCGGTGCGGGCGATGGCGCCTATTTCATGTATCTGGGCCGCCTGTCGCCCGAGAAGAAGGTAGATACGTTGCTCAACGCCTGGCGGCTGCTCGATGCCTGGGTGCCGCTGAAGATCTCAGGCACCGGACCGCTACGACCCATGGTCGAGGCTGCAGCCGCACAAGACCCGAGAATCGAGTACCTGGGCTTTGCTCCCGATGAGGCACTCGACGGACTTGTCGGGGGTGCTCGAGCTCTGATATTCACTTCGGGCACTTACGAGGCTCAGCCTATGGTCATCCTGGAGACTTTCGCCAAGGGAACCCCCGTCATCGCGGCACGACTCGGTTCGATGGAAAGTCTGGTCGAGGACGGCGTCACAGGACGACACTTCCGGCCCGGCGACCCGGCGGATCTGGCTCGAGTTGTAGAAGAACTCGCGGGTCCAGCTACTGATATCGTCACGCTCCGCAGCAACGCACGCAACAAATTCCTCAACAATTTCACGCCGGGACCGAACTACGACCTGTTGATGGAGATCTACGAAGAAAGCATCAGACTCAGAAAGAACGATCGACAGGAGAGCACATGAGAGCCGTAATCCTCGCAGGCGGCAAGGGCACCCGGCTGGCACCTTATACGGTGACATTCCCCAAACCGTTGGTACCGGTTTCCGACATGCCGATCCTCGAGATCGTCGTCAAGCAGCTCCACGCCGCCGGCTTCGAACAGATCACGATGGCCGTTGGGCACCTCGCGGAGCTCATCATGGCCTATTTTGGCGACGGTGACCGCTGGGGGGTCAAGATCGACTACTCCCGGGAGGACGAGCCGCTGGGAACGGTGGCACCCATCAAGCTCGTCGAGGACCTGCCGGACTACTTCCTCGTGATGAACGGTGATGTGCTCACCACATTGTCCTACCGGGCGCTCTATGACTCACACATAACCTCAGGCGCCGAGATGACGATCGCATGCCATCGTCTCAACGTTCAGATCGACTACGGGCTCATCGAGTTCGACGGGCTACTCGAGGTGACCGGCTATCGGGAGAAGCCCACCTTCCCCGGCGACGTCTCCATGGGCGTCTACATGTTCAGCCGCTCCGTCCTCGATCTCGTGCCCTACGGCGAGTACATGGACATACCAACTCTCGTGACTCGCCTCGTCGCCGACGGGAGAAAGGTGCGCGCATCGCTTGCTGATTGCCGGTGGCTGGATATCGGACGACAAGACGACTACGCCAGGGCGATCTCAACCTTCGATGAGCTACGCCACGAGTTTCTTCCGCCTGAAGACTCGGGCATTGCCAAGGAAGAGGAGGAGCAATGAAGGTACTCATCGTGGGGGGCGCCGGGTACGTAGGAGCCCCTCTCACATACAAGCTGTGGCGCGACGGCCACGACGTGACGGTTCTGGATCTGCTGCTGTTCGGCGGCGAGTCCCTGCTACCGCTACAGGATCAGGAGCGCTACCGATTGGTGGTTGGGGATCTCCGCGACGAGGTAACCCTCGACCAGGTGATGGCCGGGCAAGACGCGGTCGTGCTCCTCGGGGCGATCGTGGGAGAACCGGCGAGCAATCGCGACCCTGAGGCCACATACACAACCAATCAGGTCGGCGCTGAGAAGGTACGCGATGCGGCGAAACGACACAGTGTCGAACGTTTCGTCTTCGTGAGTACGTGCAGCAACTACGGGATCTCCGGAGTGGAGGGCGCCGTGGCCGAGGATGCTCCGCTGATGCCCATTTCTCCCTACTCAGTGACAAAGGTCGCAGCGGAGAAGATGCTGCTCGGCTCGGTCTCCGAGAAATTCCATCCGACGGTATTACGGCTGTCGACCGCATTCGGCATGTCACCTCGCATGCGGTTCGACCTGTTGGTCTCGGACTTCACCCTTGCTGCGGTGCGCGACGGGAAGATCGTCATCTACGGGGAGCAGTTCTGGCGGCCGTTCGTCCATGTGCAAGACATCGCTACCGCCATCGACATGGTCCTTCACGCCGACATCGACCTCGTCTCCGGCGAGGTTTTCAACGTTGGGAGCAACGCCAACAACACGCAGAAGATCGATCTCGGCAAGGCGGTACAACAGGTTCTGCCCGAGACCCAGCTCGAGTTCGTGGAGCGCAACGAGGATCCCCGCTCCTACCAGGTTGACTTCACGAAGATCGAGGAGACCCTCGGATTCAAGGCGCAATGGTCGATCGATGCGGGAATCCGTGAGCTGGCGCAGGCGCTGCAGGACGGTGTCTTCCCGGACCCGACCCAAGATCGTTATCACAACTGATGGGGAAGCAGGGCACCCTTGGCACAGCATGACTCGGTAGCGATCGTTGGGGGTGGCCTGGTCGGCTTGGCCACGGCCTACGCGCTGGCCCAACAGCGCCCTTCGGCTGTAATCACGCTCCTCGAGGCCGAGCCCAAGCTCGCTCAGCACCAGAGTGGCCGCAACAGCGGCGTTCTTCACTCAGGCATCTACTACCAACCCGGATCGCTGAAAGCTCGATTGTGCCGCGAGGGAGCGGCGCGACTCCTGTCTCTTATACACAT
>JARFRN010000209.1 GCA_029287195.1 Acidimicrobiia bacterium
ACCGTTTGTCGCCGACCTGGCACACCGCTTCCCCGATGCCACCATTCTGCTGACTGGGGTCGCCGATCCCGCAAGCCGTGCCCACGGCCCCAACGAGAGCCAGGACGTGACAGAGCTTCGTAACGGCGTTCTCGCTGAGGCGATCGCTTTCCGGTTGCTCGGCGAACAAGAGTAAATCGGGATTGACTTAGGCTTCCCCCATGAGCAAGGCATGGATCCGTTGCGCTGTTGTGGCCGTTCCGCTGCTGTTCGGATCGTGCGCCACCGCTGATCCGGATGTCGCATCAACCGCCCCCGAGCTGACAACCCTTGTGGACGTCCCAATAGCCACGACTCTGCCGGTAGCGACCACGACTCCTCCGGTGCTACCGTCGCCGCCTCCGCCGGACCTGTGCGATTCCTATGCCGAACCGGTGACGCGCGGTGTGGTCCGGCTTGCCGAGGCGATCGAGGTCTCAGGCATCGCAGCCAGTCGAGCACATCCCGGCATCATCTGGATGCACAACGATTCGGGCGGCGGCCCCGTCGTGTTCGCCATCGACGAGAGCGGCGCCGGCCAGGGAGTCTTCGAGATCGATGTATTGGCATTCGATTGGGAGGACATGGCTATCGGGCCGGGGCCGGATCCGAGCCGCGACTACCTCTACCTCGGGGACATAGGGGACAATCTGCATTTCCGACCTGTGATCACCGTGTACCGAATCTCCGAGCCTGCGCCGAATCCTGGAGGCGGGCTGATTGCAGATGTCGCTGCGTTCAACCTCCGCTACCCAAATCCGGCCCCCGATGCCGAAGCGCTTTTCGTCGATCCGGTGACCGGCGACATCCTCATAGTCACAAAAGGCGAGTCGGGGGAGCCTTCCGTCGTGTATCGCGCTCCGGCAAGCCAACTGGCCGACGGGGAAACCACGAACCTGATCGAAGTCGGGAGATTTGAGCTTGCCCCGGGTACTTTTGTGACTGCCGCCGATATCAGCAGTGATGGGTCTGCCGTTGTTTTTCGCGGCTATAACGAAGTGTGGATATGGAACCGACTGGATGTTGATTTCGTCACAACCTTTGCGGACGAGCCGTGCCGAGCTCCGTCGACGGCCGAGGTTCAGGGAGAGGCGATCACGTTTGCCCCCGACTCGTACTCGTACTTCACGGTCAGTGAGGGGTCGGAGCCCGACATCAACTACGTAGAGAACATCTCACCCTGATCCGCAGCGAGGTAGCGCTTCATCCTCAACTTGCGACGAGTCGCCTCCGAAGACATGTAGCGAACCTTCCCGAAGACTGCCCTCTCCGGACCCCACGGACGGTCGTAACGGCCCATCACCCAGTGGATCCCGGAAACCGAGTTCGGATCGCGCCCGTCGAGGGCGTAGCGGTCGTTGAGCTCGAACATGATGTCGTGAGCCTCTCGCGGACTGCGTGCCCATTCGAGAATCTTCTTACCCCACAGCATCCGTAGGTAGTTGTGAATCAGCCCCTCGTTCCGGAGCTGCCGCTGCGCCGCGTTCCAGATCTCATCGTGAGTCTCCGCTGCATCGAACTGCTCGAGCGTGTAGATGTACTCTCGCGGATCGCTTGCGTGGTCCGCCAGCGTCTGCAGCGCCCATCCGGGCAGCGCTTCGAACTCAGCATTCTCGGAAACATAGGCGGCCGATCGATAGCCAAGCTCGCGCCATGTGACCAGCTGGTCCAGGAAGCCTTCGGCGGCGGCGCTCACTCCCCACCAGCCTTTGCGGCCGCCATCGGCTTTCTCACTGATCAGGTCGGGAGACCAGTTCTCGGAGGCTGCAATCGCTGCGAGGACCTGGTGAGGAGAAACGTTGCCGAAGTGCAGATAGGGTGACAGGCCGCTGGTGGCTTCCTCATCAGGGTGGTTGCGATCCTCGTAGCGATCGAGCCGCTCGGCGACGAACTGCGCCAGCAGCGCAGAACCTGCGCTCGGTCCACCGATCAGCGGCGTCGCTGCGACCGAGTGGTCGAGCGGCAAGCTGCGCACCAGGCTGCGCGACGGCGCCGGTGACGGCCAGCGCGTCTGCACTCCCACAAGCAAGCTCGATGTGGGACGCGGCAGATCCTCCAGGGTGCCTACGGAAGGGGTATCGTCGAGATACACCGGCAAGTGACGCTGCAAGTAGCGACGTAGATCATACGCACGGAGAAACACCCGATCGGTTGCTCGCAGCGGTAACAGCCCATTGTGATCAACGCCCTCCATCAGGACTCCAACGCGGGTAGCGGCCACCGCCGTCATCGCCGGTAGGAAGAACACCGGGGCGTCGTCGGCGATGACAACTGCGGCGTCGCCGGCAAGTGCAGTGAGCAGTCCCTTGCCGGCATCCTTCTTCGATTCGACATAGACGAAATGCACCACGTTGCTCGAGGCATATTGTCGTTCGAGGTCTGCGATGCCGTCGAGGAGAAAGGCATGCAATCTGTCGGATGCCCACCGGTAGTCGAGACGTAGCGCCGAAAGCACTACCAGCGGCAGGCCGAGGTGGCGCGCCCAGTCGGCGGCTCGCTCGAGAGCGAAGTTCGACTCCGCTCTCCGGTAGGCCGTAGACCAATACAGCACGTAAGCGGCATCGCTCCGCACCGGTTGGTCGTTGAGCGCCCGAACCCTGACGTCGGGAACTGAGGATTGGAGCTCATTCATCACTGGATCTTCGGCGCAGAGACGGTAGCCGGACTGCCCCGCCGCCGGCAGCCATCAGCGGGGAATCCGGGTTCGCTTGAATTCGTTGAGGTTGGTCCAGGACACAAGATCTAGCAATCGCCCGATTTCTTCGGGACGGTGCCGCTCCATCGACCGGACAAACACCGCTTCGCTACCAATGATGACCGTCGGCACCCCAAAGACACCCCAACCGGCGACCAGATCCTGGTGCTCCCGCCGGAGTGCTTGCCGCGGTCCGCCGCCCGCAACAACGTCGGCTACCGCCGTGCCGTCCACGCCGGCGGCATGAGCAACTTCGATCAGCTCGGCCTCGTCGCCGAGGTCGACCCCTTGTTCATGACGGGCAGCGAAAAGATCGGTGTGGAAGGTGGGAAAGGCGTCGGGCCATTCCTCACGGATCGCGATCCCCCACTGCAGCGCAAGCACACCGCGAGTCCCGTCACTTCCGGTCGGGCGCTCCCAGACGTCCAAGTCGCCATCATCGACCTTTGTTTGCGAGAGCGAAAAGGGTCGAAAAGCTACGTCCCAATCGGCTCCGGCGGCAAGACCTTCCAACACGGATTCGTTGAGGTTGCGGGCAAAGGGGCACAGGTAGTCGAACGTGATGGTGAATGACAGACTCATATGCCTCCGGAATCCTGGCGACGGCGCGACCGTCACCGTAGCGGGCGGTGGCAGAGTACGCTCGCTTCGTGGCACGCCGGCACTCCACCATCGCAGTCCGACCACTCGGACCGGAACCGAGACGGTCCCAGGGCCGCCGCCCGGTCCTACTGATCGCACTGGGCCTCTTCGTTGTCGGTGCGGCCGCGGGCTACCTGATCGGCCTTCCCGGTGATACACCCGACGCATCAGCCACGGTGACCACTACTGAACCTCCCGTCGCCGCCGGATCGTCGACACTCAGCGTCGCCGAGTACGCCTGGACACAGCAAAGCTCGCCCGAGTTCACCCCACGCCTCTGGGCGGTGCACACAGCCACCGAGGTGGACGGCTACATCTACGCCCTGATCACCGATGACATCCAGAACCGGGCCAGCCGGGGGTTATGGCGAACGGCAGATGGAGCCAGGTGGGAGCCGGTGACATTCGACCTCGGACCGGGCGCAGTCGCCACCGACCTCGATGTTCGCGGGGAGAGCCTCGTAGTATCGGGATGGGAAGGGGCGCGCCCCACCGTCTGGACGTCCAGCCCGCTCGATGGCACGCCGACACTCGCTTGGGAACCCATCGGCCTCGAGGGTGGAGAGTTGCCGATCGGCGAGTTGGTACCGGTCTTTTCCGACGTGCACACTGCGATCAATTCCGCCGGAGAGCATGTCGTGCTCGCTGCCATGCAGTACTCGCTGGACCACCACGATCTGCAGCAGGTGGTCGAATCCAATGGGTTGGGTGCATCCCTGCCGGAGATAGCCGTCCACGAGTCGCAGATCTGGACCAAGACGACTAGTGCGGCGGGTAACGAAGTCGTGAGTGTGTTGCAGGTACCGGATCCCATTACGGTCCAAGCCGCCTCGGGACCGGTCGGCACCTGGGTTACCGAGCTGTACGCCTGGGCGATGTGGGTCTCGGCCGACGGCAGCTCATTCTCAGCAGCCGATCCGATCAAAGGAATAGACGTTGCTCCCCAGGTGATGGGTTTTGGGGATGGATTCATCGCGACCACCTGGACCGCCGCAACCGATACTTATGACATGCTGCTGTCGGTCGACGGCCGGGAATGGGGACCAATGCCCGGGCCGGTCCCTGAGGAATGCGGCGCGACACGTCCCGGGGTCGTCGGCGCAGAATTGCTGCTGGTCGCCGGCGAAGACTTCGCACACACCTGCACCTGTCTCTTATACACATCTGACG
>JARFRN010000198.1 GCA_029287195.1 Acidimicrobiia bacterium
ACTCCGCGACCTCGGGCGTATCCGGGATGTCGATGTGCGCCACTTCGCCAATGAGCGGGAGCATGGGGAGTAGTTCGGGAGCGGTAGCGTCCACTCGCTCGCCGAGGGCTCGTGCCATGTCGTCGTTGGTGCCCCTGTCGATACCGAGCAGCAACCGCAATCCATCGCGCAGTGGTCGGTATGGAGAGGCAGATCCGTACGGCTCAGCCCGAATAGTGATCAAACCGAGATCCGAATTCGAGGCGACGACCTCGCGGATCAATCGACTCTTGCCGAAACCCGCCTCACCCATCACGGTCACGACGGAACCGTTGCCAGTGCGGACAGCCCCAACGGCATCGTGCAACTGCGCCATCTGGGCCCCGCGGCCCACGAATGGGAGCTCCTCGAGTGCCCCCGTTGAGCGAGACCCAAGCTCTTCGCCGACCGAGTACGCCTTCACCGGTTCCTCTTTGCCCTTCACGAGCAACGGAGGCAGAGCGGTAGCGGCGAACAGCGTCGTCGACTGATCGAGTACTCCTGGGGTGGCATAGATCGTCTGCGCCGGAGCGGCCGACATGAGTCGAGCCGCGACGTTGACGGTGTCCCCCATCACCGTGTAGGTCGATCGGAACTCCGTTCCGACCTCACCCGTGAACACGTGACCGCGATTGATCCCGAAGTGAAGATCGAGAGAGCGTGGCGAGTCTGCGAGTCGCCTGGCAACTCGCAGAAGACGGCCCTCGTCGCCTTCTCTGGCGACTGGAGCCCCAGCGACGAGGATTGCTTTGGCTCCGTCCTCGTTGATATCGGTTCCAAGGAAAGTGACCTGCTCGTCATCCGCCACCGTCTGGATCAGCGACATCGTCTCGTCGATCGCCTCCGCAACCCAGTCCGTTCCTCTCCGTTCGATCTGAAGATCTACGCCGCAGAAGCGGACGAATCCCACAGTGGCGACGCGATGCTCCGGCTCGGCATGCCCGGCAGTGAGATATTCCCGAAGGCTGCAGGGGACCCAGATCTCGACCGATTCTGCGGAGTGCCCTTCTCGACTGATCGGTCCACGGGCCGGGGAGCGCCCGGTCCTCCACCGTAGGAGCCATCCCACACCTCTCGCGGTACCGGTCGCTCCCGGAGGTAGTCGGTCACGCGTTCCTGAACTCACCACAATCTCGCCGGGGCGGGCTGTCTTCTCCACAACGGTTGTCATCGTCCCTCCGAGCCCCGCGACTACGAGCTCTTGGTGGGACGTGCCGGCCCGGAAGAGGTGAATCGCTCCGCTGTGGATTCCAACCGACATGCGCAGTCGCAAGCGACCGACCGACGTCTGGAGCTCGACAGCCGAGCGCAACGCCGATCGCATCTCGACTGCTGCGCTCGCTGCCCGCGTCGCATGGTCGTAGCCGTCGAACATGAGAAGAAGAGCGTCGCCGCCGAATTTGAGCAGGCTCCCGCCATGCTGGTAGGCAGTGTCGAGCATCTCTCCAAACACTCGGTTGAGGACGGCCGTCAATTCTTCAGCGCCGATGCGGCCTCGACGGGAGAGCTTCTCGGACAGGCTTGTGAATCCTGATATGTCGACGAAACACAGCGAAGCATCAAGTTCCTGCCAGCGCCTGCCAGCGGCTTCGGCGTCCCAATCCGCGGCGATTCGCGGAACGTAGCGTTCGAGTCGCGCCGCCGCCTCGGTGTCGATCGACATCGTGCCTGCCTCCCAACGCTGAACCTAGCAACGGCAGTGTGCTCGTGAGAACAACGTTGGCCGTTGCGCCACACGGCCCGGATGACACTCGCGCGCAGCGCTCGCAGGCTCCACCACACCCGACGGTGATACTCCCTCCGAGCCTTGGGGGGTCGCCGCCGTCGGTGTGGCCGAGGCCGCAAACTGGGACGCTTTGAACAAGAGGCGTGGCGACTTCTGCCTCCGGGAGTGCGACAAAGGCGACAAACGAACGCCTCGAGCAAACGTGGAGGGAGACTCGAGAATTGGACTGAGCCGCCCGTATCGCCTGCGGTTGCTGGTGTCAGCGCCGCCGGCGCCGAGCCGCAGACCGGTTCTGCACCTCATCATGGCACGGCAGCCATCCTCCCGGCACGTCGGGTAGTTGGGGACCAGCTGCGGCGACATGTCGAAACGCCTCACGAGGTGTGCAAGCAGAAGGCCGCGTGTCGACCGAGCCCTATGTGCCCGCCCGGCCGAGGAACTCCCGCTCGAGTTCGCCACTCCAGTAGTCGACCGTCCTGAACTCCGTCACGCCGGCGTGGGGGTAGACGATCGCACGCCCGTTCATCCGCTCTCGTGTCATGCGCTCGAGGATCTCGATCGTGTGCTCGAGTCCACCAATGCCGTAGACATAATTCCCGGCATCGAATCTGTTCGAAGCGAGCAGATCGAGGGTGTTCCTCATGTCCCAGGGGTCACCACCACTCGATCCGACAACGCGAGTCTCCCGGTAGTGGATATCAAGGCTGTCGAGTTCGAGCAGGTGATGCCCTCGAGGCAAGCCGCCGAACAGATTCACCACACCACCGCGGTTCAGGAGATGGAACGCCTCCTGCTGCACCGATCGTGACCCAACAGCAACAATGACGTCGTCGGCTCCGGACTTCGAGATCCGAAACACCGACTCTGACAACAATTGGGGGTCGATCACGTGGAGGTTCACACCGTGTCGTCGAGCCTTGGCGGCAAGGGACCCGGTCACCTTGCGTCTCGCTGTGTCACCTTTTGCAGAGACAATCAGGTTCTTGGGGCCGAATCGCAGCGCCAGCTCCGCATGCATCCGCCCGATCGTTCCGGCCCCGATGATCACAGTTGTACCGCCCCGGAGCAGCCCGAGGTGCGGTACGCGCGGCGCTACCGGACTGTCCTTGAGGAGATGGACATGCTGCTCCTGTGATCGGTGGGCGCAGGCGATCGGTTCGGCGAGGGAGACAGCGAAGTGCGGCAGGTCGTCAACAGGAAGGGGCAGCAGACAGCGGCCTTCGATCACCTCCTCGGGGACAAGGAAGTACTCAGCCAGCATGCCACCAAGCGTGTAGCCGACGGCCGCCTTGGTCATCCCCTCTGCGTGGTTGGTGTAGCGCTCCCGATGGTTGATCGGCGGAAGATCCACCGCCGGTTGAATCGCGACCCTCTGTCCTTCCCGGTACTGGTGGTGGAGCGACTCGCCAACCCGGACGACGGTGAGAGAGGCTTCTTCGCCGAGTGTGAGGGGGTAGCGCGACATGTCCCAACCGTTGATGAGGCTGTGGCTGCTTCCCTGAGAAATGAGCTTGAGGTTCGAAGAGCAGACGCTGGAGGCCTCGACTCGGCACAGAATCTGGTTGGGCCCGACGTCGGGCACGGGAACACGATCGATCGACAGGTTCTCAAAGCCCGTCCCAGACAGACGCACTGCGAGCATGTTTGACGGTATCTGCTCCGTCACGTTGCTCGGTCTCCAGGAGTCGCCACGAGCTCGCTCAGCAGCATCCCGTCCTCGGGCACGTACTCCCGCCAGTACTCGTAGGACTGCGTGAGCTTCTCGATGACTTGCCTGTTGGTCTCCGCAGTACCGGCGAAGACCTCGAAGGTCAGGTAGATATCTTCGACCGGCGGCGGCATCCCCTCCTCGGCAGGCTGGGCAAAGCTCCTCGCCAGTGCAGCGAGCACCTCATCGGGTCGAACGATCCCATCTTTGTTGGTCTCGGGCGTGAAAGCACGATGTCCGGAGTGCACGCCATCGGTTTGCTGAAGGTGCATGATCGGCGAGTAGCGGCCAACCTCCTCGATCCATGCGTAGAGGTCGCCGTCACGTTCTTCGGCGAATAGGTACGGGAAGGCGGCCGCTGCCTCCTCGATTTCCCGGGCAAGGGAACGCCTATCGGCATCGGACAATTCTTGGCCTGCAATCCGATCGAGAAGGGCGTAGGCCTTCTCCGGGCCCATCCACATATCGGCCGTCGATTTGCCTGCCTCGGCCCGGGCAATCGCCGTCGCCACGTCTCCCTTTGCGGGCCTGCGGTATCTCGCTTGCCCGATCTGATGGCCGAAATCGATGGTGGTGTAGACGGGGGCACCGCTCGGTCGGTAGACCCGTTCGAGGAAGTCAATCGTCCCCGAGATCGTCCACGGAGGTTGGTGCGGGGAGTACATCTGCTCGATACTGACCTGAACGCGGTCTCGGGCATACTCGGCGACCTCTTGAAGCTGGTCGATGATGAGATCAGTCACGTCTGCATGCTTCTTCGGATCCTGGAGGACCTCATCCGTGTAGGCGAAGATGTGGAAACCCAGCCCCGCTTCGAGATCGTCTGCCAGGTCGACCATCCTCTTCAGCCACTTGTCGACAAGTCGTTTCCTCATTCCCGCATCGTGGTGAGCAAGCCCGACGGTCCTGTAGGTTTGGTATCCGGAGTAGAAATTGGCGAGCCGAACACCCGTCTCCGATTGAGCAGCCTTTGCCTCTTCCGCCCATTCCGCCATGTAGCGCTCATCGGAGTAGAGGGCGTCGATCTCGTTGTCGGCGCTGGCCTCCATGTACGTGAAGCCGATTTCGCGCCCCACGCCCATCCAATCTCGCGGCCGCACCCACCTCTTGATCGCGAAACAGTTGTCCAGCACGAGGAAGACCCGCGGTGGCTGCATCAGCCGTCCTTCATTCTGACTACGTCCCGGTACCTTACGAACTCGGCTCTCCACCTGTCAGATCCGGCCGGTTCGTAGTGGTCCAGTTCGAAGGACCGTCTGCACATATCCCGCCCTTCCGCAACAGACGACACCACCCCGGCGTTCTTCATCTGGAAGATCAGGTTGCCAACCGATGTCGTCTCAGTCGGCCCGGCAATGACCGGTATGCCGGCCGCATTGGCCGCCCACTCACACAGAAGCTTGTTCTGGATCCCGCCGCCGACCAGATGCAAGACTTCGATCGGGACGCCGGTCAGTTCCTCGAGGCTCAGGAGCGTGCCGCGAAACTTCATGGCAAGACTCTCGTACACACATCGAGCGATCTCGCCTATCGACTCCGGTACAGATTGCCTCGTCTCTCTACAGAAGTCCTGCACGACAGCCGCCATGTCTGACTGGGCCATGCTGAAGCGGGGATCATCGACGTCGATATACGAGCGGAAGGGCGAGGCTTTCGTGGCAGCGTCGACGATCTCGGACCAGGAGATCTCGCGGTGCATGTCCTTCTGCCATCTGGCGCGGCATTCCTGAATGATCCAGAGTCCAACCAAGTTGCGCACGAGCAGGTTCTTGCCCTCGGCGCCTCCTTCATTCCCGAAGCCGGCCAACCGAGTTGCTTCCGAGATGACCGGAGCCGAAGTCTCTGCGCCGCAGATACACCACGTGCCCATGCTGATGAACGCCCAGGATCCGGGCGTGATCTGACCGGAGACCGGGATCCCGGCTACCGCACTTGCGGTGTCGTGAGTTGCCGGAAGGACGACCCGCACCGGCTCTATCCCGAGGTCGGCGCTCACCCTTGGCTCAACACTCCCAAGCGTTGTGCCGGCCTCGAGGAGTTCGCCGAACCAACTGCGATCGAATCCGAACCGGTCGATTATGCGCGACTCCCAGGTTCGGTTCTGCTGGTTGACCAGAAGGCTCATCGTGGCGTTGGTGAATTCGTTCGCCATCTCTCCCGTGAGCATGTAGTTGAGGAGATCGGGGATCATGAGGAAGTGGCTGGCCCGCTCGTATTCGGTCGCTCCGTCGTACTGAAATGAGAACAGCTGGTAGATGCTCATGATGCGATCGAGGGGTGCCCCCGCCAGGGAGAAGAGCTCCTCTTCCGGCATGATCTTGTGCAGCTCAGCACCGCGCTCGTGGCGCTTGACATCTCGGTACGTCACCGGGTTTCCGATCAGACGACCATGGCTGTCGAGGAGGGCGAAATCGCAGCCCCAGGTGTCGATCGCGAGCGACTCCACCGAACCGAATCGACCGAGACTTGCCAGCAGCCCCTGCTTCACCTCAGAGAAGAGGCGAAGCGCATCCCAATAGAGCGTGTCGATGGCGAGCACGGGACCATTGTCGAAGCGATAGGTTTCGACCATCGTGAATCTGTCATCGGAGACCGAGGCCACGATGGACCGACCGCTGCTGGCCCCCAGGTCAAAGATCAAGAATCGCTTGTCACTCATGCAACCCCTCAATTCTGGGATTCGGCCGCGTTGCGCGTATGGATGCGAGGGCCGGCCGTGCTCGGCCGGCGTCAGTCCATGTAGTAGCCACCGTTGATGTTGACCGTTTCCCCGTTTATGAATGACGACTCATCGGATGCGAGGAAGCGCAGCAAGCTGGACATGTCCTCGACGGTTCCCAAGCGACGGACCGGGATCATGGCCGCGATCGCTTCCCTTTTTGCCTGGTCCCAGTACTCCATCATCGGCGTCATGACCGCGTGGGGGGCAATGGAGTTGCAGGTGATCCCCTCCGGCCCAAGTTCGCGAGCAACCGAGCGTGTCAGTGAAATCACGGCCCCTTTCGATGCACCGTAGGCGAAGATCGTGCTGTTATCACCGCTCTTTCCGGTGATCGAGGCAACGTTGACGATGCGGCCGTATCCGTTCATCTTCATGACGGGAGCAACAGCACGGATCGCATACAGCACGCCCTTTAGATTGACGTCGATCGTCCGCTCAATCAACTCGTCGGAGGTCTCCTCGATGGTCCCCGCAATGAGGAACCCGGCATTGTTGATCAGTATGTGAACCGAGCCGTATTCCCTGCAGGCGGCGTCGATGAGGCCGTCGACTGCGCTGCGGTCGGAGATGTCGCACCGGTGGGCCAGACATGTACCCCCAGAAGCCCCGATCTCATCTCCGAGATCCTCCAACTCGTCGGCGACGATGTCGGTGGCAACGACTTTTGCGCCCTCAGCGGCAAAGTCGAGCGCGGTCCGCCGCCCGATGCCGCGGGCCGCGCCGGTCACGATCGCAACCTTGTCCCGGAATCGCTCCGTGCGGGTTGTGGCCACCGTTGTGCTCCCTCGGCACGCTTCAGAGCGGAGCGTAACATGGGGTCCAAGTCGCGCCGATCTGAGATGCCGACACTCCCGGCATCGCCCCCGGTCCCATTACTGGCAGCCTCAATACCTCAAGGTTATGGAGAGATGCTGTCGAAATAGAAGAAGATTAAGGGAAAACGATGCCGGAGGACTATGCAAACAATGATTCCCGGAGCCGCAGGCAGCCGCTCAGGCGTTGAGATAGTGAAGAAGAAAGCGACCCTGCCGTTGGTCGCCGCCCTTGCCTTCATCTTTATATGCTCACAGTTGATCCTGTTTATGCC
>JARFRN010000205.1 GCA_029287195.1 Acidimicrobiia bacterium
GTCATGGACGACGGGAAGGGCTTTCCGCCCGACTTCGTCGAGCGGGCATTCGACAGCTTCACCAGAGCAGACTCGGCTCGCACCCGGGATGGAAGTGGCACCGGTCTCGGTCTGGCGATTGCGCGTCGGTTCATTGATGCGCTCGGGGGCTCAATCCACGCCGCGCCTGGTCCCGGCGGAGTTGTGGAATTCAACCTCCCGAGGTCGTGAAGGGATAACAACGAGAGAGCCCAGGCCTAGGCCCAGCCGTCGGCGATGAGCGGCCGCAACCTCGCCTTGGTGGGCTCGTCGATGAAGGCGGCTTCCAACGCACGCATGTTGATGGATCGAAACTCCTCATTACTGAATCCGTGAAGCCGACGCCACAGCCGGTATTCCTCGGCAACCGTCGTGGTGGTGATGGCTCGATCATCAGGGTTGACCGAGACGGCGATGCCGGCATCGTGGAATAACCGAACCGGGTGCCGCTCCTTAGGGGTACCCCGACAGCTGTTCGAAGTGAGACACACCTCGAGCATCAAGCTCTGGTCCACGATTGCCTGCGCCACCGGACCGAGTCCTGTCACTCGCCCATCTTCGACCACACAGTCTGCAATGAGGTTCAACCCGTGGCCGATTCGGTCCGGCCCAGCATATTCCAGGGCTGCAGCGATGCTGTCCAGTCCCGCCATCTCCCCGGCGTGCACCGTAATGCCGAGACCTCCCCGGCGCGCTACCTGAAAGGCTTTGCGGTGAGGCTCAACGCCGAACTCGGACTCATTACCTGCCAGATCGAACCCAACGACACCGCGGTCTTTCCAATCAATCGCCAGCCGAGCCGCTGCCACCGATCGCTCCGGGTCCTCCTCCCGCAAACCGCACACGATTGCCCGAGCCACGCAACCCGTGGCGGCCTCCCCATCGGCCAAGCCCCCAACAACCGCCTCCAGCACATCGTCGGGGTCCAGGCCGGCGCGTATGTGGTTCAGTGGGGCGAATCGCAGCTCGGTGTAGGCCACTCCATCGGCAGCAAGGTCCTCTACTGCTTCGCGGGCTACGCGCCGCAACGCTTCGCGTGACTGAAGTACTGCGATGACCACATAGAAACGTTGCCAGGCTTGCTCAAACTCCATGCCGGGCGCAATCGTGAACCAGCCGGCCAACTCCCCCACGTCGGTTCTTGGTAGCTCGAAGTCGATCTCAGCCGCAAGATCGATGACCGTCTGCGCACGCACTCCACCGTCGAGGTGATCATGAAGGACGATCTTTGGCTGAGATGGGGGCATCAAACGGCCGCTTGGTGGACGTCCCCAGCCTAATGCGTACGAGTTCACCCATCGGCAACATCGCTGCAAGGTTTCCGCAATCTCCCACATCGATGATGACCATCGAGCAACAAGGAGGAGAGCGCAGTGCTCTTGAAGAGATTCAGTATTGCCTTGGCATTGACGATGATCCTGGCCGCCTGCGGAGGATCTAGCGCCGAGGAAACAGCTGCCGGTGAACCCGCGACGGAACAGATGGACGACACCATGTCCGAGGAGACCATGGACGACACCATGTCCGAGGAGACCATGGACGACACCATGTCCGAGGAGACCATGGACGACGGCATGTCCGAGGAGACCATGGACGACGGCATGTCCGAGGAGACCATGGAAGACAACGTATCCGAGGGGCACATGCCAACCAGCTTCACGGTCACGATCCAGAACACGTCGGACTCAGCGGTGCTGCCAACACCCCTAGCGCCGGGTGTCTTTGTCATCCACGGTGCGCCGGAGGTGATCTTCACCGCAGGAGAGGTGGATCGTGGTGCAGGACTCGAGGAACTCGCCGAGGACGGTGATCCCAGCGGGCTCGTGACTTCACTAGCGACCGTCTCCACGGTCTCGGCCACGGGATCATTCGCCGTCCCGGACGGAGCCGCAGAAGCCGGGCCGGCGCTGCCTGGTTCCAGCTACAGCTTCAGCTTCGAGGCCACGCCGGGCGAGTACCTTTCCTTTGCAACGATGTTCGTCCAGTCGAACGACTGGTTCTTTGCTCCTGCGGCAAGCGGCATTGGTCTCTTCGATGGGGACGCTCCGCTAGAGGGAGATATCACAGAGCTGGTACTTCTGTGGGACGCGGGAACCGAGGTTGACGAGACGCCAGGCGAAGGCCCCAACCAGGCCCCGCGTCAGGCTGGTCCCGACACGGGCGACGCCCAGGACGCTCCGATTGCGGGCGTAGTTGGCTTTGCTGGAAGCATCGCTGTTTCGTTGACAGTCTCCGGTTAGGTAATCGATCGCGGCGGGTCCCACTTCATTCGAGGGACCCGCCGTCGGTCATGTCATCGGTTTCGACAGCGCGGGTTCCTACACTCTGCGGCGATGAATCGAGAAGCTCCATGGATGGTGGCGCGCGGGTTTCTTATGGGTGCGGCCGACATCGTTCCCGGAGTCTCGGGCGGCACGATTGCCCTGATCGTTGGTATCTATGAACGGTTGGTGCGTTCGATCCGTGCAGGTAGTTCCATGATCGGTCACGCGCTGCGCGCCGACTGGTCCGGCAGCAGACGGTGGTTTCGTGAAGTCGAGTGGGGATTCCTGACGGCGCTCGTTGCCGGCATCTTGTTGGCAATACTCTCGCTAACTCGAATCCTGGAATCCCTCCTCCACGACTATCCGGAGGAAATGGCGGGGCTGTTCCTCGGCTTGATAGCCGGTTCCGTTGTTATCGCATGGCGGCTCGTCGGCAGTTGGAATGCACTCCGGCTGCTGGCCCTGTTGGGGTCCGCACTGCTCGTTTTCCTGCTGCTCGGGCTACGCGAAGGGACATCCGACGAGACCGTAGGACAGCTCGCCAATCCGGCTCTGTGGGCGTTCTTTGCGGCGGGCGCCATTGCGGTTTGCGCACTGATACTGCCTGGCGTCAGCGGATCCTTCTTGCTCGTAGTGCTCGGTATGTATGGGCCAGTTCTCGATGCGGTCAACGATCGCGAGTGGCTCTCGCTGTTTGTTCTGCTGATCGGCATGGTCACCGGTCTCGCCCTCTTCTCCCAACTGCTCAATTGGTCGCTGCAGAACTACCACGACAATGTGATGGCGGCGTTGATCGGACTGATGATGGGCTCGGTTCGGGTCTTGTGGCCCTGGCCTGACGGACTGGACAGCACTCGACTCGGTAGGCCGGAAGACGACTTCGTAGTCACTGCGCTGGCAGCGGGGGTAGCGCTACTTGCCGTTATCGTCCTCGGCCGGCTCGGAACGCGCCGAGAGGCCTTCGTCGAATGATCGCCACCACCGGTGGCGCAAGATCGCGTCGGCCACCCGCTCGGCCGCGACGTGATATGTCCCGGCTGCGACTCGCAAACGTAGCTCTTCCACCCGGTCACGCCTCGCTTCCGGCGGCACGGGATCCATCAGCGGCTATCGACTAGAACTGCACCGCAACTTGAATCACATCAGCAGCTGGTTGAGGCCGCGGCGCAGGTAGCGACCGTGTGAGCTCGAGCCGAGGAACTCGCCACCGGCAACGAGCGTCGCACCTCGGGAGATCACCGTTTCGATCGCGCCCGTCAGCTCCATGCCCTCAAAGCACGAGTAATCAACGTTCATGTGGTGCGTCTGTGCCGAGATGATCGAAGTCGCCTTGGGATCCACGATGACGATATCTGCGTCGGATCCCACTGCGATGGTTCCTTTCTGCGGGTACAGACCGAACATCTTGGCCGGAGCGGTTGCCGAGATGTCCACCATCCGATTGAGCGAAAACCGTTTCTCTTTCAGGGCGGCGTGGATCATCAGCGGGAAACGGTGCTCGACAACCGGTAGCCCGTTGGGAATCTGGGTGAAATCATTGCGCCCCAACGTTTTCTGGCCATCGAAGTCGAAGGGGCAGTGATCGGTAGCGATCACCTGCAGATCCCCTGAGGCAAGCCCGCGCCACAGTGCGTCCTGATGGCCCTCGGACGGATCACGCAACGGTGGAGAGCATACGAATTTGGCCCCTTCGAAGCCCTGATCCAACATCGCGAGTTCCAGATAGAGATATTGCGGACAGGTTTCGCCAAATGCGTTGGTACCTCGGGATCGGGCGGCGGCGATCTCCTCGACGACTTGCTTTGCGCTGATATGGACGATGTAGACGGGTGCTCCCGTCATCTCGGCGAGCAGAATCACCCTGTGAGCCGCTTCGCCTTCTAGCGCGGCCGGCCGGGTAAGCGCATGGGCCAGAGGGGCGGTATCTCCTCGTTCCAAAGCCTGCGCTCGCAACAGATCGATGGCGGCACCGTTCTCGGCGTGCATCAGAATTGTCGATCCATTCCCGGCGGCCCACTGCATGACCCGGGCGACCTCACCGTCGGTCGAGTAGTAGACCCCGGGATATGCGGTGAACAGCTTGTAGGAGGTGACCCCCTCGGCTAGAACCAGTTCCAGTTCCTTGAGAGACTGCTCGTTCACGTCCCCAACAATCTGGTGGAAGCCAAAGTCGATTGCCGCGTGGCCGGCTGCCTTTTCCATCGTCTCCGCAAAACTCCCGATGAGGGAGTCGCCCTTCATCTGGATGGGGAAATCGATAATCGTCGTAGTCCCGCCCCAGGCGGCGGCCTGTGTCCCGGTCTCAAACGTGTCCTTCGACGTGGCCGCACCAAAAGGGATCTCCATGTGAGTGTGTGCGTCGATGGAGCCGGGGAATACGAGTCGACCGGAAGCATCGATTGTCTCGTCTACCTCCCGGGATTCCATCTTCTCGTCGAGGAGAGCGACCACTCTCTCTCCTTCGACAAGCACGTCTGCAATACACGACTCGGTAGCCGTCACCACCGTGCCGCCTTCAATGAGCGTTCGCCTCACTTCGGCCTCCTTCCCGGATCATGCTACCGACGAGGCAGGAGAGCTCGATCCTCAGTCAATGCACTGCACCAACGGCTCTGAGGGTGGCGATCTCGGCGCTATCGAGACCGAGTTCAGCGAGTACCTCATCGGAGTGTTCGCCAACCGCCGGAGTCGCCCGCGGTGCCGCCGGTCGGGATCGGGAGAACCGGGGCGCTACGCCGGGTTGCGAAAAGCCGTCGACCTCGACGAATGCGTTGCGCTCCCGGGCCTGGGGATGAGATGCTGCTTCCTCGATAGAAAGCACCGGAGTCACGCACGCATCGCTGTCGGCAAACACCGCCGACCACTCATCTCGGCTGCGCTCCCGGAACGCGGCCTCGAGCTGACGGCGTAGCTCAGGCCATCCGGCCGGATCGTACTGATCAGGCTGGTGGGTGCGATCGATGCCCAGATCGTCGAGCAGTTCGGCGAAAAACTGAGGTTCCAGCGCCCCGACGGCAACGTAACCACCATCCGCCGTCTCGTACGTGGTGTAGAAGGGCGCCCCCCCGTCAAGAAGATTCAAGCCCCGCTCACTGCCCCACATACCGCGCCGGCGGAACTCGTGGAAGAAAGTCATCAAAGAACTGGCTCCATCTGTCATTGCGGCGTCGATGACCTGGCCGCGACCAGACGCCGCCCTCTCTACGAGGGCAGCGAGGATCCCCATCGCAAGGTACAAAGCACCCCCGCCGAAGTCACCAACGAGATTGAGGGGCGGTACCGGCCGCCCCCCTTGCGGCCCGATGGCGTGGAGGGCACCGGTCAGCGAGATGTAGTTGATGTCATGTCCGGCGCGGTTCGCCAATGGCCCTTCCTGGCCCCAACCCGTCATCCGGCCGTATACGAGCCTTGAGTTGCGCCTTAGACAGGTGTCGGGTCCAAAGCCGAGGCGCTCCGCAACGCCAGGACGAAAGCCTTCAATGAGAACGTCTGCTTCTTCGACAACGCGCAACAGGAGCTCCACGGCAACCGACTGCTTCAAATCGAGACCGAGCGAGCGGCGATTGCGCGCCGTTACGCGATCGAATCCGGCGATGCCGGTTCCGGGGGGTCGGTCGACCCGAATCACATCTGCACCGAGGTCGGCTAGCAACATCGAACAGAACGGAGCAGGACCCAAGCCCGCCAGCTCAACAACGCGGATTCCGGTCAATGGTCCCACGGGGCGGACTCTAGCGACCGAAGCCCGGCCCCTCCGATGAACGCCTCGGTATGTCTCGGAGCAGATATTCGACGACGTCGGCGGCGGTATAGCTGTCCGCACCCGGCTTGAGGAACCGTGCCACGCGAGCTACGTCGTCGCCCGATGTAATGAGCGGGAGTTCGGGTTCCCCGCTCTTCTGGACCTGCCCCAGCCCAATGCCTGCCAACAGCGCGTTGCACACACATTTGCGCCCGACCGTATCCGCTTCATCGCCGCCTTTGCGCAAGTAGTCACCCACCGGCTCCGAAGGGCATCTCCAGCCGACTGTGTCACCGTCGATGCGGTAGGCGGTGCGGAGATACCCCAGGTCGCAAACTCGAGTTCTCTTCTCGTAGACGGGCTGCTCCGACATCGTGTCCTCGAGCGGCACTACCTTGAAGGGGAACCCGGTTGGGGAAGCCACCGGGTCGGTGAACACCTCCACCGACTTCTCTCGGCTGCGAGCCAGCACTGCGGTCTTGAGCTCGGGAGAGAACCCCGACTCGTCGCAGTAGGCGAACGCGGTGCCGACCTGCACTCCGGTGGCTCCGGCCGCCAGCGCCTCGGCCACTCTCTCGGGCTCTGCATACGACCCGGCGAGCCAGAAGGGCAGACCGACGGCTGCGACCTGTTCGAGGTCGGCAACGTCCTTGTCTCCGTAAATCGGCTCACCCGAGTCGCTCAACCTCAACTTGCCCCGGGGCGGGGCGTTATGGCCGCCTGCGGTTGGCCCTTCGACAATGAAACCCTCGACGCTGCCGGTTGCCTTCTTCGCGAGCATCGTCGCCAAGACTGCCGACGAGATGATCGGATAGAAGTCGGGTCTACGGACCGGCACCGGGTCCCCTCCGCAGTAGGCACCAGGGTCAAACGCCAGCTTGAAGACTTCATCACGCGCAGCTTCCTTGACATCCAATCTCAGTTCTGCGGGTCGACCGGCAGCAAGGTCGTCGAGAACGCGAGGGATTTCCCTCGGGATGCCCGCCCCCATCAGCACCGCGTCAACGCCTGCGAGCATCGCACCGTACAGTGAGGGAATCGTTGGCGCTTGGATCTTAGTCAGCAGGTTGACCCCGACCCGACCTTCATGGCCCTCCTTGGCGAGATAGATCTCAACGAAGTTACCGAGGACCATCAGGTCCTCGAGACTGCGAGAAGGGTTGAGGCGCCCCATCGGGTGGCTTCTCAGCCGTTCACCGTTGCCGACGCCCCCCGGCACGAAGTAGCGGTCGAGCACCCGCTCAGCTATCCCAGGGATCGGGAACTGCGCGACGGCCCGTCGCGCATGACCCCCCGGATCGCCGGTCTGGAGCCTGCGCACAAGCACAACATCGAGGGCAGTCCCAGAGACGACCCCGAACTGGCCGAGCTGCGAAACCGCTCTGGCGAGACGCCAATTGGAGACGGCAACCCCCATCCCGCCTTGGATGATGATGGGCAGGTCACGCTGAGACATGGCCGGAATCCTAGGCCCCGGAGCACGAAAATGGGGTGCCGCTCAAATTTCAGCGGAGCACCTTGGTATCGCCGGTCACCGGGTTGCGGTCGAGTTCTATGAGATCTTCGATTCTCATTCGTAGCTCGGGTACATGGCTGACGATCACAACGAGGCGATTTCGATCCTGCGAGACCAGTCGTTCGACACCTTGCATAGCCAGGTCGAGATGCTCGGGATCCAGGGTGCCAAATCCCTCGTCGAGGAAGAACGAGTCGAGCCGTCCCCCAGTTCCGGCAACCATCTCGGCAAGTGCAAGCGCCAGGCCGAGTGACGCCAAGAATGTCTCGCCACCGGAGAGGCTGTCGGCGCGCCGGGTCGTGTCGGCCGCTACCAGATCGACGATACCGAATTGGTCATCGGCGAACTCGTAACGACCGGCAGAGAGCAACTGGAAATGCTCGCTTCCGAGTTCCGCCAGCCGGGCCCGCTCCTCGTCGAGCAGGAACCGGATGAAGCGCGAATCCGTGAGGTCGCGGCTGATCCTGCCGAAGACCTCTACTTGGTCGGCCAGGCTTGCTCGCTCGAGGCTGAGATCTCCCGCCCTCTCCAACTGCGTCGCGTTGAGCTCCAATTCATGTTCGAGGCGCTGGATTCGATCCGTTACGACGGCAACTGCTGCGGTGTATTCACCATCCACCTCCAGCTCCCGCAGCAACTGCTCCCGTCCGGCCTGCTTTGCCTCGAGCTGCCGGCCGGCTGCGTCGTTGGCGGCTCGCAGATCCATAGTCGCCTGCTTCCAAGCCGCCCGAATCTCCTCGAATGCCCGCCGTACCGACTCGACTTCGTCGCCGATCGTGACGGTGATACCGAGACGGGTGGCCATTTCGGCGAGCCGGACCCCCGTATCCTGCAACGCCTTGGCCGACTGTTGTTCATCCCGGATGGCCTGATCATGCAACCCCCGGATCTGATCGACCTTCCGCTGTGCTTCCTCCCGGCCCGCCACCAGCTGCTCATACCTCGCTCGCCGCAGCTCGAGCGCACGAGCCGGATCCCCCGGACCGAGAATCTTCTCCAGCTGGATGGTGGTTTCCTCGAAGTCCCCCCTGACCCGAATCGCGTCCTCTTCTGCGGCGGCAACCTGGGCGACCGCCGCCGTCACTTTCTCTTCGGCAGCCACCAGCTGCTGTTTGGCACGCTCCAGCGCGGCCAGGGCGGCAGTGTGCGCGTCGTCGACTCGTTGCTTGGTCTGCCGGGCACCGGCTACTACCGCTTCTAGTTCTTCGAGATGACTCTCGGCGGCTTGCTCGGGCAACTCGTGGACGGGTTGTGCACATACCGGGCACTCCTCGTCCTCGACGAGACCAGCGCGTAATGTCGCCGCCATGTCGGCGTGCCGGCCTTTGTCGAGGGCTGCCTCTGCCTCTTCCAGGATCTTGGCCGCCTCGACTGCTCTGCCCAACGAATCATCCCGCGCCCTCTCCGCTTTGCTGCGTGTAGCGGCCGCTGCCGCCGCCTCCGCCTCCGTTGATCCCTGTCTGTCTTTGAAACCTACGATCCGTCGATCCGCCTCGACAACCGCCTTCAGCTGAGGCTCAGCTGCGGCCAGGAGTTGTGCGGCCCATTGGAGCTCTTCCAGCTCGCCGCTGGACTTCGCCGCATCGAGGGCGGCCTCTGCGCTACTCAGATTCTGCTGTGCCTTTTCCAGCTCGGCGGCAAGCTCGCTGCGGCGTTTCTGCGCTGCCGCTGCATCGGCGAATGACCTCTCGGTAGCCACCGCGTCGGGGAGCCGCTGCGCGTGTTCCTCGAGCCCGCGTAATCGCTCCTGCGCCCGGGTGAGGTCTGAGTCGAGTTGTCTGATCGCAGCGTCGAGCTCTGTCAAGGGCATGGCGGCATCGTCGAGATGTCGCAGACGCTTCTGCGCCGTCTTCAACCGCATCTTCCTATCCGCCTGTTCGGCCTCGATCTCTTCGAGTCGTTCGAGACGACCTGCGAGCTTTGCCAGCTCATGGTCTGCCGTGTCGCGCCGTTGTCGAGCGAGATCCTTCATCCGGTCGATGCGATCGTGGCCGAAGACCCCTTTGAGCACTCTGTCACGCTCGGCGGGCCTCGCTTGCAGGAACTCGGCAAAGCGGCCTTGGGCCAAGAGAACCGATCGTTCGAAGGCAGCGAAGTCGAGACCCAGCAGCTGTTCGACCCGTGAGTTCACCTCGCCTTCCATCAGATGCTTCTCGACGGGTTCGGCGTCTGGGTCGTCGGCTCCGTACCGGTACAGCGCATGCTTGCTCTGGCCCTTCAACCGGATCGAACGTGCCGCTTCCCAGACGACCCCCTCGACCTCGAAGCGCAGCGAGACCCCCGCATCGCCGGCACGCTGGTTGATGAGCGTCCTGGTGGCTGAACCAATACGCGGAGTACGCCCATAGAGGGCGAAGGCCATCGCGTCGAGAAGGGACGACTTGCCGCTTCCGATTGGGCCCACGATCCCTATGAGCGTCCGATTCCGGAAATCGAACTCGTGCTCACCGAAGAAGGAACGAAAGTTGCGAAGCTTCAGCTCAAGAGGCCGCATACCCTGCCTCATCCATGACCCGGCGAAACGCCGCCATCAGCTCCTCCGGAGCAGCGACTCCTTCGGCGCGCTGGTAGTACATGCCGTACAGCTCCTCTAGGGACCTGCCGCCGCGACCGGATGTCTCGGTGTCTGCCCGCGGGTAGTCGGCGCGGACGTGCACGAGGTAGTCGAATTCCTCGCGAGCTCGGTCGACCAGGCCCGGATCCGGCCCCGCAGTCTGTACGGTGACATCCAGATAGCTGTCGTGGACATCATCGCGCTTCAATAGCTCCTGCCACTCTCCACGGACCCGCACCAATCTCCGTCCCCCCTTCAGCGGTATCGAACGGACCGTTGCCGGGACCCCCGGCTTGGCTTCGACCAGCACAACACGCTTCTGCTCTCCGGCCTCGCCAAAATCGAGCTCCAGCAGCGACCCTGCATACTCTGCGGGTACCTTGGCCCCCGGCACCGGCTGTGGTGCATGGATGTGGCCCAGCGCAACGTATTGCGGTCCGGGCGGAATAACTTCACTCGTCGCCGCGTACGCTTCACCCATATGCAGGGCTCGTTCACCGCGGGGTGCTCCATGACCGTGGACCTTGGCCCCGCCTACCAGGAAGTGGGCGACCAGGAACTGCACCGCGTTTCCACCGGCGAGCCGACCGGCATGAGCCGAGTAAGCCTCGGAGATGGCCCGCAACCGGTCTGCGTACTGCTTGTAATGATCCTCGATGGCGTCCCAGACGTGAAATGCCCGCCCCTCCCGCAGGAACGGGAAGCACGACACGACTGCACGCCCATCCGGAGTCTCCAGATCTAGAACACCCCCGTCGTCGGGCCGTCTGATCTCGCCCACCATGTGGATGTTGTATCCCCGCAAGAAAGGGGCAAGGGCTTCGAAGAATCCAGCCGAGTCGTGGTTACCGGCGATGACCACCACCGGTCGCCGTCCTTGGTCGCTCAGCTCCACCAGCCCGCTGAAGGCGACATCCAGTGCCTCGATGGGAGGCACCGGTCGGTCGAACAGGTCTCCAGAGTGCAGAACTAGATCGACCTCTTCCTCGTTGGCGACGGCGACAACCTCGGCGATGACCTCACGGTACTCCTCGAGCCGGTCGTAGCGCCCGATTCGTTTACCCACGTGCCAGTCGGAGGTATGGAGCGCTTTCACAGCCCGGCAAATGGATCGTCGCCGGAGGTGTCGACCTCTTCTTTGCGGGTAGCCCACGGCGGAAACGGAAATTCGACGACCAGCGGGACCGGGAGCGCCGGCTGGCTGACAACCATGGTCCCCGGTTTGAGCAGACGGGCTCTCGCCCGCGTCGAAGGCAGCATCCAGCCGTACTCGGATCGTTCCGCTTCAGCGGCATCCAGTCGTCCGGCAACGCGGAGCGCGGCGTTCTCCATCACCTCTGAGGCAACTCGTGAAGCGGTTTGCTGTGCGCCAACCAGCAGTACACCGAGCGAACGCCCGCGTTGGGCGATGTCGATCAGCATCTCCTTGAGCGGACTTGCGCCCTCCCGCGGGGCGTACTTGTTCAACTCGTCGAGAACTATCACCGATAGCGGCAGCCGCTGGCCGGTCTGCTCTTTTTCCCCAAAGGTCTCGGCGAGGAGTGCTCCCACGACGAATCGCTGCCCGAGATCGTGCAAAGACTGGATGGCGACCACCGTGACCTGTGCCGACCGACGGTCGATGCGGCGGCTCTCGCCTGCCCGCACCATGTTGCCCATGCGGTGAGCAGCGGCATGCAACCTGCGTACAAAGGCCGACACGGTGCCCGCCTGGACGCGGCCCGTCCAGCGCTGATCGGGTTCGCCATCTTCCGGATCGACGAACTCTTCGATTGCGGCGACGAGCGTGGCGAGGTCCGCGATGACGCGCTCTCCCCTGTTGGGGACGACGTTGTCTCCCGGGGCATGTCCCTCGCCGGGGTCCCGCAGCACGATCGCCCCGGGCCGACCTGCCACATCGACTGCATAGCGACGCAGCTGAGCGCGCACCCTCTCTTCGATGAAGGGGATCTGATTGCGACTGTCGGTGGCATCCGTGAAGAGAAATCGCAGCAGGCCGTCCTCAATGAACTCCCGGGGTGTCCAGCTGAACGCGGCTACGCCTTCCTGCCTCCCTCCGGTGTCTGGTACGACGACGTCACCGGTCCGCATTCGGGGCGGCGCCCAGAACGACACGGATGGAAATGGACCCGGCTCGACCCCCAGCTGCGACCAGACCTGGGCAGCTGCGGGGTCGAAGTAGCGGTTCCGTTTGTCCAGCCACAGTAGGTCCTCGCCCTTGACGTTGAACACCAGAATGCGCAGGTTGGCTGCGCCGTCTCCGAGCACGTCGGGCCTTCCGGCGAGGAGCCGCAAGAAGAAGAGCGCAAACGAGGTCTTGGTGGCAACGCCGCTGATCCCCGAGATCGACATGTGTCCGCCCTTGCGGCCGTCGAAGAAGTCGAGGTCGACGTAGACCGGTTCGCCATCGCGACCCGTGCCGATTGGGAGGGGTCGACCCATCTCGTCGACATAGAGCGCCTTGTCTCTCTCAGAGAAGCGTGCCCGCTCCACCTTCTCCCCGGGATCCGGCGAGACCCACAGTTCGGGATCGACTCGCGTGATGGCGACCTCAGCCGACCGGACCTTGGCCCCGGGGAGCGTACCCTCGACCGCGATCCGGTGGGTATCGCTCTCGAAGGTGGCCCCTTCGAATATCGCGGCTACTTCGGTAACGATGCCATAGGTACGCACTTCGCCCTGCTTGGGAACCTGGGTACGTACTACCACCAGGTCGTCGAGTTGGAGGTACTCGGCGTCATCGAGCACTACCCGGAATTCCCGGGTAGAAGTGTGTTCGGTGCCGAGAACACGGCCGACGCCGTTGTCGCTCGATTCGTTAGCTCGGGAATGGTCGGTCGTCATATCGAAGCCTCTGTTGAATCGGCCACGGCCGACCGTAGCGCACGGTAGACGATTCCGGGGTCACCCAGCCCTGTCTCTTATACACATCTCCGAGCCCACGAGACTGTAAGGTGGATCTCGTATGCC
>JARFRN010000244.1 GCA_029287195.1 Acidimicrobiia bacterium
CCTCCCAGCCACCTGGCGCCTCTCGCCCACGACCCGCGCTCCTCCGAGACCTACAGCCCGCGGCCGCGCGCCAGCACCCTCGTCAGATGCCCCCCAACGAGCCGGCGAGACGTCTCGACGGTGCCCCCATCTTCGCCGGCACGAACAAGCCGCTCCACGCTGTCACAGCCACGTTCCGGATGGGTAACTTCGCGACCCCGAAACCGCATCACGACTTTCACTTTGTCGCCGTGCTGGAGGAACTTCTCCACCCGCTTGCGCTTCACATCGAAATCCGATGAAGCGATCTTGGGGCGGAACTGCACTTCCTTGATAACGGTCCGGGTCTGGTTCTTCCGAGCCTCGCGCGCTTTGACCGAGGCTTCGTACTTGAACTTGCCGTAGTCCATTAGTCGAACAACTGGTGGGCGGGCGTCGGGGGCAACTTCGACGAGGTCCAAACCGAGCTGATCAGCCAGCCAGCGTGCCTCTTCGATTGGCTTGATTCCTACTTGACCGCCGCTGGGGTCAACAAGCCGCACCTCTTTGGCGCGAATCCGCTCGTTTACCCTTGGTTCGTTGGCGATGGGAGACCTCCAGTTTCGTCGTTGTCAGCTGGCCGACGCATAACAAAAGGCAGCACAAACGGTACTGCCTGGAATCGAACCACAGCGCACTCGTCTCGTGGCTGGGTGGGAAGCAGGCGCCTCCGCTTGCGTCGGTTTTGGCGAAAGTATACGGATGAAGCAGAAACAGTCAATACCGGCAACTCAGCCGAGGTCGCGCAGGAGTAGCGCCGTCTCCACCACTGCGGCCGCCGCCTCGGCACCCTTGTTGCCCGGCCCTGCCTGGCTGCGAACCAGCGCGTGCTTCTCCTGCCGCACAGTCAGCACACCAAAGGCAACCGGCTTACCGGTATCCAGCATCACGCGCATCAGACCTTCCGAAGCCCGGTGCGCGACGTGCTCGTAGTGGTCCGTCTCACCATCGATGACCGCGCCGAGCGCCACCACTCCGTCGTGGCCGGCATCGAGTACCTTCTGAGATACCAGCGGTAGCTCGAAGGTTCCCGGCGCTTCATAGACCCGATAGATAGCACCGGCCTGATCCAGATACCCGACCGCCCCGGCAGCCAGACCGGATGTGATGTGTTCGTTGTAGCGTGATCGCACAACGGCGAGATTCAGTCCGGTAGCGTCGCGTACCTCGAGAGCAGGACCAAACTCACTCACTGTTCGTCCCCATGTCCCACCAAGTGACCAAGGCGCCGCACCTTCGCTTCGATGTAGGCCTCATTGTCTCCGTTGAGTCCGGCAACTAGCGAGACGCGGTTGTTTACGTCGACCCCCAACTCGCGTAGCGCCGCAATCTTTATCGGGTTATTGGTCATGAGACGCACACTGGAAACCTTCAGATCGTGCAAGATCTGAGCTTCGATCCCGTAGTGACGAGCGTCGGCGGGGAGTCCCAGTTCGAGATTGGCGTCGACCGTGTCCTTGCCGTCGTCTTGCAGCCGGTATGCGTGCAGTTTGGCAAGAAGACCGATGCCTCTCCCCTCATGTGACTCGTTGTAGGTGATGATGCCGGCACCCTCCTGGGCAATCTGTTGCATCGAGGCTTGGAGCTGTGGCCCGCAGTCGCATCTACGGCTGCCGAGGACATCGCCGGTGAGGCAACGTGAATGGACGCGGGTCAAGACGTCCTCCCGACCGGCGACGTCGCCGTAAACGAGAGCGACGTGCTCACCACCGTCCACAGTCGATCGATAGCCGAACGCAGCGAACACCCCGTGATCGGTCGGCAGGGTGGTCTCTACCTCTCGGTTGACGAGGGCCTCGCTTTTCCACCGGTAGGTAACCAAGTCCTCGATGGTTATGAGGGGGATGTCATGCTCGGCTGCAAACCCGCTCAGCTCTTCGCCCCGCGCCATGGCTCCGCTCTCGCCAACGACCTCGCAGAGCACACCCGCCGGGAAGAGCCCGGCAAGTCGGGCCAGGTCAACGGCCGCCTCGGTGTGCCCGGGACGAACCAGTACGCCACCGTCGCGGTAGCGAAGTGGAAAGATGTGGCCGGGCCGCGCAAGGTCGGTGGGTCGCGTTCGCGGATCGACGATGGCTCGAATCGTTGTTGCCCGATCTTTCGCAGATATTCCGGTTGTCGTCTTGCCGACGGCGTCAACCGAAACCGTAAAGGCCGTCTTGTGGGAGTCGGTGTTCTCCAGGACCATGAGTGGCAAACCCAACTCGTCGAGGCGGGCTCCTGTGGTGGGCAGGCAGATCAGGCCGCTGGTGTGGCGCACCATGAAGGCGATCTTCTCCGGTGTCACTTTCTCCGCTGCGATGATCAGATCACCCTCGTTCTCACGATCCTCGTCATCGATCACGAGCACGAAGTCACCGACTGCAATGGCGGCGATGGCCTCTTCGACGGTCGCCTTCTTCACGTTCTCATCAGCCTTTCCACGTACTTGGCAAGCACGTCTACTTCGAGATTCACTCGATCCCCTTCACCACGCATCCCGAGGACGGTCACTTCGAGCGTGTGCGGGATCAGCACTATTTCAAACCACGTTGATAGTTCGGTGCCGACGGCGGTTACGGTCAAACTGACACCATCGACCGTGATCGAGCCCTTCTCTACCACATAGCGCGCCAGCTGCTCTGGGAGCTCGATCCGCATACGAACCGCGTCGCCCTCCTGCGCTATGAAACTCACCACGCCTACTCCGTCGACGTGACCTTGGACGATGTGGCCGTCGAAACGACCGCCCGCCGGCATCGGCCGCTCCAAATCCACTCTTCCGCCCAGTCGAAGCTCTCCCAGGTTGCTCCGATCGAGTGATTCCTGCACCACATCGACACTCACCTCACCGTCGGCAACGGCGATTGCAGTCAGGCAGACACCGTTCACTGCAACAGAATCGCCAACCTGCATGTCCCCGAGGACCTGGTGCTCCACCAAACGCAGCCGCCGGCCGGTCGCGGTTTCCTCAACCTGTGTGACGGTTCCGAGACCCGCAACGATTCCCGTGAACATCAGTCCACCACCCTGGTGTCGACTCTCACGTCGTCGCCGACCATCACCACCGACTGAATCTGCAGTGGCTTGGCTGCTGCCAGCGTCGCGAAGCTCCCGGCGAACGCTCCCACTCCTGTTCCCAAGCCGATCTTGGCACCAAGGTAGAAGACAATCCGATCGCAATAGCCGCCCGCAACCAGACTCGCTGCCAAGGTCGATCCACCCTCCACGAGGGCGGTCACATAACCCCGTGCGCCGAGTTCCTCGAAGACTGCGGCCGGGTCGACGAGCCCCTTGCTTTCGGATACGACCTGTTCCTGTGGGAGGTCAATTCGACGCGGCGTGAAGATCAACGGA
This sequence comes from Acidimicrobiia bacterium, assembly GCA_029287195.1. Lineage (GTDB taxonomy): Bacteria > Actinomycetota > Acidimicrobiia > Spongiisociales > UBA5794 > JAAETI01. The sequence continues at coordinate 3,355 of JARFRN010000244.1, forward strand.
TTGCGGTCGTAAATCGACGCTGTCTCCGGAAGGGGCTGCTGCCCCGCAATGATCACCGGGCGCGGTTGTCGCCCTGTGTAGCCCGCCAACCTGATGCTCAACTTGGGGTCGTCGTCCCGCACCGTACCGGCGCCGACAACCACAACATCATTCTCCGAACGCAATAAGTGGGCGTCCCTCCTGGCTTCAGCACCGGTTATCCATCTCGACGTCCGATCGGCGGCTGCGATTTGGCCGTCGAGAGTCGTCGCCAGCTTGAGGGTCACGAGCGGCAAGCCGGTGCGGCGATGATGGAAATAGCCCGGATCAACCGCAACCACCTCGTCATGAAACAGATCGGCGACCACGTCGATACCGGCAGCCTCCAGCTCGGCAATGCCGGCACCGCGCACTCGGTCGTCGGGGTCGGTCGCCCCCACAACGACCTTCGACACTCCGGCCGAGATCAGGGCATCCGTACAGGGAGGCGTTCGCCCATGGTGCGAGCATGGTTCGAGTGTGACGTATACCGTTGCCCCAGCGGCACGGTCTCCCGCGGCACGTAGGGCGAGGACTTCGGCATGGGGCTCTCCGGCGGCTCGATGTGCCGCCTCGGAGACGACGGTCCCCTCGGAAACCACAACAGCGCCGACTCGCGGATTGGGATGGGGCTGGGTCTTCCCGGCCAAACCCAACGCCCGCCGCATCATCTCTTCCGAACGGCGCTGCTCAGTTAGGTTGTCGGACAATGCGCGTCGCGACACACGCCCTCCTTCTCCCATCCGGACTGTCACCGTCGGCCCCGGAGTCTCACCGGATCCACCCCTGTAGCGGGGGTCGCGGGCTTTCACCGCCGGTCGGGAATTTCACCCTGCCCTGAAGGGGGCTTCTTCTTACCTTGTCATTGTAGTGCGCTTCACGGTGCGCCCAACCGCTATCGGGCATCTCGCAATGAACTCAGGCGGCTGATTTGCCACCGGAAACAACGTTCGAAGAGCCATCAGCCGTACCTTGGAGAGTCAAGCGCGCCGGTCGATCTGATAGGACGAGCCCGGCTGCCGCTTGGCGTATTCCTTCATCTCCGAAGCAATCGCCGAGGCTTCCCATTCGGATTTCACCGGACGCTTGACGTTGGTAGCAACACCCATCGAGATCGACGATATCGGAAAGGCATGCCGCTCCCCCTTCCTGTCGGTGACCTCTATGTAGCCCTGCAGCGCATCTGCGGTGTCGTAGAAGTCGAGGATGCCCTGGTCAAAACTCGTCACTACCCCTTTGCAGAACTCCTCCACGTAGACGGGATCTATTACGGCCACGAAGTCATCTCCCCCAACGTGGCCGACAAAGACATCCGGATCGCCGCTTCCCTCGGCCGCCTCGAGCAGGACCTGCGCGGTGTACTTGATGACCGAGTCGCCCCGCATGAAGCCGTAGTGGTCGTTGAACGACTTGAAGTTGTCGAGATCGGCGTGAACGATGGCAAACTCGCCACCCCCGGTGACACGAATCTCGAGTTCGCGAGAGATGCGGAAGTTGCCGGGCAATCCGGTCAACGGTGAAAGGTCGCGCATCTGCTGGGCGCGTCGCAGCACAGCCTTGACCCTTGCCATCAATTCTTCGACGTCGAAGGGCTTGGTGATGTAGTCGTCCGCTCCCAGGTCCAATCCCCGTACCCTGTCTTCCGCCAGCGCCTTGGCGGTGAGCAGCACCACGGGAATACTCGACGTAGCCGGACTCGATCGGAGCCGCCGCAAAACGGTGAGCCCATCCATTTCCGGCATCATCACGTCGAGCAGAATCAAGTCCGGTGGACGTTCGCGAGCAAGTTCCAGTGCAACCCTGCCGCTCCCCGCGGTCAGCGCATCAAAACCCTCCATGTCGAGATTCATCTCGACGAACTGCAGAATGTCCGGATCGTCGTCGACGACGAGGATGCGGTCCTTCATTCGCTTTCTCGAATCCTTTTTCGCAACTGTTCTACTGCGCTCACGGGCTCTTCCGCTCCGAAGACAGAGCTTCCCGCCACGAATACGTTGGCGCCGGCATCCTTTGCCCGGCGAATGTTCGCAGCGCCGATGCCTCCGTCGACCTCTATATCGGTCAATAGGCCGTGCGACTCAACAAAGTTCCTGGCTGCTTCGATCTTCGCCAGAGAAGCCTCGATGAACGCCTGCCCCCCAAAACCCGGATTGACGGACATGAGGACAATCATGTCGCAGAGTTCGATAAACGGCTCGAGTGCTTCGAATGGTGTAGGCGGGTTGATCACTAGGCCGAATTCGAGACCCTCCGCCCGAGCCGATTCGGCCGCGGCGCTTGGATTGGGGTACACCTCGATGTGCACGGTGACCAAGTCGGCCCCGGCCCGTTTCAACGCGGGGAAGTAGTAATCCGCATTGAGCATCATGAGGTGACAGTCGAATTTCAGATCCGTCACCGGCCGCAGCGACTGGATAACCGGTATCCCAAGCGAGAGATTCGGCACGAAGTGACCGTCCATGAGGTCGACATGAAGTAGATCGACATAGGGGGCGATATTGCCGACTTCTTCGCCGAGCCGCGCAAAATCTGCGGCCAGAATCGAGGGGGCGATCTGCAGGCGCGTATCCACGCCTGTGAGCATAGGCAAGTGGGTGTCCGAAACGTGTTCAACCCGACGCCCTCCGTGGCTGCCCTGAACCCGGTCTGCGGTGGGACCTCCACTATGGTGACTCATGATGAGCAGCTGTGGGAGGAATCGTGGAGAGGTACCGTGTTCAGCCCGGCAAAACAGTGGACCTGAGCAGCTGGGATCCGAAGGATCGATCGGAGTTCGCCGGGAGCAAGAAAGAGGGCCGTGAATACCTCAAGCAGCTTCGCAGACGCCTTGCCGAGCTGCAGCACTTGCTGTGGGCTGAGGACCTCCACAAGGTCCTGGTGGTCCTGCAGGCAATGGATACGGGCGGCAAGGACGGGACCATCCGGAATGTCCTGTCCGGCGTCAACCCCCAGGGTATCGATGTTGTCAACTTCAAGGCGCCCACTCCGAAGGAGCTGAGCCACGACTATCTGTGGAGGGTCCATGAGCGAGCACCGTCCGCAGGGTCGCTAACGGTCTTCAATCGGAGTCACTACGAGGATGTTCTCATAGTTCGCGTGCTCGGGTTGGTATCGGAAGAGCGTTGGGGTCACCGCTACGACCACATAAACGACTTCGAGCGACTCCTCGCCGACGAGGGGACCACGATCCTCAAGTTCTATTTGCACATCTCACGCGATGAGCAAGCGGAGCGTCTCCAGGCCCGGCTCGACGATGAAACGAAACAATGGAAGTTCAACAAGGGCGATCTCGAACACCGCAAGCTGTGGGACAGGTACATGGAAGCGTATGCGGCAGCGTTGACTCGCACCAGTACCGAGCGGGCTCCTTGGTACATCGTCCCCGCCGATCGCAAGTGGTATCGCAACATCGTCGTTGCCAAAACGATCGTGAACACCCTCGAGAAGCTCAACATGGAGTACCCCGATCCCGAGGAGGGGCTCGAGGATATGGTGATCACCTGATTCCCGGTTAGGGCCGCTGTATCAGGGAGATGAACATGCCGTCGGTGCCTGTCAGGTGAGGAGCGAGCAACAAGCCTTTCCCCGAGGGCCTACCGGGTAGCCCCTCGGGCTTTGTCGCCGGATGGGCGGCTACAACCTCCGTTGTTTCTTCTGCGAATACGGTGCATACCGAGTAGACGATCCTTCCCCCGGGTCGTACCAGCCGCCACGCCTCGGCCAGCATTGCCCGCTGGATGGCAGCAAGCTCGGCGGGGGCTCCCGGTTCGAGACGCATCGCAATCTCCGGCCGACGCCGCAATGTGCCCATGCCGGTGCAGGGGGCATCGACGAGCACACCGTCGAATGACGCTGTCCGAAAAGGAGCCACCCTTCCGTCGCCACACACCCACCAAGGCTCGGCGCCGGCAGCCACCATTCGTCGCCGTGCACTACGCAGGCGACGACGATTGCGATCCAGCGCGATGACAGCTCCATCGTCTCCAATCGAGTCGGCCAGGTGCAAGGTCTTGCCGCCGGGAGCGGCGGCCAGGTCCAGGATCCTCTCTCCCGGCTTCGGCGACAGCGCGAGCACAACCGCCGTCGAAGCGGGATCGGTCACCGAATATCCGGAACCGACTTCGCGGCTGCTGCGGCCGTCGACATAGAAGGCCCCATCGATGCCGTCCACCGGTCTGGCGTCCACCGGCTTCTCTGCGCCCGGTCGAAGCCGCAACGGCGTGGCCGGCGCCGGGCTGCGCAGGCCTACAAGAAGCGCCCGTGCCTCCGGCTCGCCATGGTCGCGACTGAGCTGTGCGTACATCCAGTCGGGAACAGAGAATCTGGTACCCCAGCCGAGGTTCCCCTCGTTGATGCCGGTGCGCGCAATCGACCGCAGCACCGCATTGACGAACGACGCGGCCCGGCCGACGCCCAAGCTCCTGGCCGCTTCTACCGCCTCATTGACGGTGGCGAACACATCGTGCTTCTCATCGGTGTACATCTCAGCGACGGCGACCTGCAACACCGACCGGACCTCCGGATCGAGTGCCGCCATCTTCCGTTTTGCGGCACTCTCGATCGTTGCGGTGACGAGGCGGTCGTGGCGGAGGGCATCGGTGACGAGCCGGAACACAAACGAACGATCCCGCTCGTGCAGGTCCGCTGTTGCATGCGGCAACACGACGTTCGAGTACGCACCCTCCTCGACGATTCGGAGCAGGACTCGAGCCGCAACTGCGCGAGTGTTCAAGCCTTCGACGCCCCTTGGGCGTCGTCGAGTTTGAGGCCCCGACCACGTCGCCCATTGGCCCACGTTCGCCCCGGCTGGGCGGCTTTGCCGGCCGGCTGTACTTCGACCAACTCCACCGCGCCGTGGCGCAAGCCCAGAATCGGTCGACCGTTGATGATCTCAATGGCACCAGGCGCCACCTGCGGGGTGGCCGGCCCTACCTCGAATACCTTGATACGTTGATTCTCCGCCTCGAACCAGGCTCCCGGGCGTGGGTTGAATGCACGTACCGCTCGAGCAAACGACGCAGGTCCTTGTTCGATGTCGAGGCGTGCTTCCGCCGTCGTCAGCCGGGGAGCCATCGTTGCCCCCGTCCTCATTTGCCTCGCAGGACGCAATCGATCGTGCAGATAGTCATCGAGATGATCCCGCAATACGTCAGCTCCGAGCGAAGAGAGTCGACCGGTTATCTGCCCGGCGGTCTCGTATTCGCTGATGGGGGTCTCCGCGACCGCAAAGACCGGTCCAGTATCCATCCCCTCGTCGAGCACCATCAACGAGACTCCCGTGTAATCGTCGCCGGCCAGGATGGCGCGCTCGACCGGCGCCGCCCCTCGCCATCGCGGTAGCAGCGAGAAATGGACGTTGACAAACCCGGCCTTCGTGGTCTCCAGGAGTTTCCGTTTGAGGATCCGGCCGTAGGCGACGACGACCGCCACGTCCAGCCCGGAACCGTCGAAGAGCGTCATCAGGTCGTTGTGACTACGTGGTTGGTACACAGGGAGACCCCATTCGGCCGCAGCCACCTTGACGGCGGACGCATCCAAGCTGCGGCCGCGGCCCTTGGGACGGTCCGGCTGCGTAACCACGAATTCGACAGCCGCAACCTCCATGAGCGCGGCAAGCGAGGGCACCGCCGCTGCGGGAGTGCCCAAGAACGCCGCCCGGGTCAGGGGCTCTCGATCATTCCGAGCTGTCGTTCTCTCATCTCCTTCAGTGCCTGTTTCCTGGTTCGCCGCGGCAGCCGCTCGAGCAACAGCATGCCGTTCAGGTGGTCGATCTCGTGCTGCAGAACCCGTCCCATGAGTTCTTCACCCTCGTAGACCACCTCGTTCCCGTGAATGTCTGTGCCCCGTGCCTTGCAGTAGCCGGGCCGTTTGATCGACCAGTAGTGGCCGGGCACAGAAAGACACCCCTCATCAAAGGTCCACGATCCGGACAGCTCCACGATTTCGGGATTGACCATGGCAAACGGACCCTCACCAACGTCTGCGACGAATATGGCCTTGGAGATGCCGATCTGAGGTGCCGCCAAGCCGACGCCGGGGGCCTCGTACATCGTCTCCAGCATGCCGTCCACCAGTCTCTGCAGCGACTCTGCACCATCGGTCACCTCGGCCGCAGGCGTGCGAAGAACCGGATCACCAAACGTCCTGATTGGGTATATCGCCATAGAGGTCGTTCCTGGGGGTGAGCGCAACGGCTTGGGCCGGCTTGCGCAGGATCATACCCACAACCTCAAAGATCGATCGGATCAGCGTCGATCCGCACCGTGCTACCCCCATCGCGCCAGCTTTGCACCATCGGACGGAGCAGTACCCGGCTCTGCTGCAACGACTCCGCTTGGAGGAACCAGCGGGTTCGAGCTCCTCCTTCCTCCGGCCCATGGATCCGTACCCGGGTGCCGGCCAGCTTCGCGATATCCGCAGCCGCAGCGCCGGCGTCACCGCGCACCTCGATTGCCAGCAACTCCGTCGCCGGCGGAAGCCCATCACGCTCCCTCTCTGTTGCCAGATCACGTAGGTAGCCAAGCGGATGGCCGCCGCGCAACGCGGCCAGGGCCCGGTGACTCGGCTGGCTGGTTTGAATCATGGCCCGGCGGCCACGACCGCGGGCAACCGTCAGCACCACCCGGGCCAGTGTGCGTACCGCGTCCTCCTCCGCCCGATAGTGGGGGGCCAACAGCAGGGAGTCGGCGTCGACGGCTACCGACAACGCTGTCTCCGGCACATATGGAAGATCTCTCTCCGTCCCCACCAGGATCTGGCGATTTGAACCCACTTCCCCGACTCGATCCCCGCCCAGATAGCGTTTGAGATCTTCCAGTGCCCGACCGAGGCCGATCCCCAGCGGCTCGAACCGTCTCCCCTCACATTGCTCACAGGGGCCAAGGGCGGCTCCGCAGCGCCGACAGACATCGCGACGATCGGGTCCGGCGCCACACTCGGGACAACGACGCAATTCGCGACAGCGCACGCAACGGAACGCAGGGGCGTAGCCACGCCGGGTAACGAACACGAATACCTGGCCGTCCCTCTGGACAACACCGCGAACGGCCCGAACGACCTGTTCCCCTACTCCGCCGGCACCGACCCGATCGTCGCGTCGGTCGACGAGTTCCACGAGTGGCCACACCCGTCCGGCTGGTTCGTCGACCTCCGCTCCGCGAACCAATGTGTCAAGAGTTGGCACCGGCCCGAGAAGGGCCAGTGTGGTCCGTTGCACGAGGGCACGACGCCGCAGCACGTCCTTCACTTGTAGGGTCGGCGTTTGTTTGGATTTCATGGCACGACGCCCTTCTTCGACGGCGACCCACAACGAAGGCTCGCCCAATGGCCAGAGCGCGATCTCGGGTGTGCCCACGATTATCAGCCCTCTGCTCCCGTTGGCTTGCACCCAGCGCGCCGTCGCCTCCTTGGCCGGGAGGGCGGATGACACCCCGACGCTCCGCTCCCCAAAATTGCGGCCGAGCTCGTCCTTGAGCCGGGTAGCTTCGTGGACCGTCGGAGCTATCACTGCGACGTTGCGGCCCGCTGCTACCACCTCGGCGGCCAATCCGGCAATCAGGTCGCCATAGCCGCCACCCCGCACCAGGTAGGTCGGGCGGACATGCCGCCCGGCTGCCGCTTCACGCGAAAGCTCGGGAAGTGGGGATGCGACTTGCGGGGTCGGCCCAGTAACCGGGGCCGCAACTCCCCGCGGAAGGTTTGGCGGGATGGCTCGACCGAGTAGGACCGATAATGGAGCCACGTAGTGCAGCGCAGCCCAGCGCAGCAGTTGCAGCAGGGCCTCATCGAAGACCGGATAGTCGCCCGACACTGCGACGACCGGCTTGAGTCCCGCAGCTTCGCCCGCCCGCACCGACACCACATAGCCACGCACCCGGCGTGAGCCGAGCGGCACCCGTACCATCGATCCGACTCCGAGCACCAATCCATCGGGAACTGCATACGAAAAGCCGTCGTCGACGCTGAACGTTGGCAAGTCCGGGACTACTTGTGCGATACGAGTTGGCGTCGAGTTCACCCCGGCGTGCGGTCCTCGAGGATGCGATCCCAGAGCCGGCGGGCTACCTCCGGCTTGCTGAGAAGCGGCCAACTGTCGGATTCGCCCGAAGACGTATAGATCGTCACCTCGTTGGTATCGGTGGCGAAGCCCGAACCTGCCCTACTGACATCATTACCGACGAGTAGATCGACACCCTTTTCTGTCGCCTTGCGCCGCGCCCCCTCTAGCGAACCGGTCTCAGCGGCAAAGCCGACCAGATACGGCCGGTTCTCCATGGCGGCAATACCGGCCAGAATATCGGGGGTCGGCTCGATATCGATCACCGGCAAACCGTCTCCTCGTCGCAGCTTGCTGTCTCCGACACCCGTCGGTCGAAAATCAGCCACCGCTGCCGCCAGGATCGCAACGTCGACATCGGCAACACGACTCCACGTTGCGTCAGCCATCTGCTGCGCGGTCTCCACGGAGACGACGTCTACCGCGCTACCACTCGGGGGCGCGGCTGCCGTGATCAGAGTCACTTGCGCGCCTCGGCTCGCCGCTTCGGCGGCGATTGCATTCCCCATCTTCCCCGATGAACGATTCCCTATGAAGCGAACCGGGTCGATCGGCTCGCGAGTCCCCCCGGCCGTGACCAGCACTTTGTAGCCGGCCAAATCCAGCACCCGCGCTCGAGCAGGGGCTCCGGCAAGGGCCTCCTCCAGTGCGGCAACGATGGCCTCCGGTTCAACCATCCGGCCGGGTCCGGTGTCGCCTCCGGCGAGCGCACCGCTCAGCGGTCCGACGATCATCACCCCATCGGCCAGGAGCGTTTCAACGTTGCGCTGGGTGGCCGCGTTCTCCCACATCTCGGTGTGCATGGCGGGGGCAACGACGAGCGGAGCTTCTGTAGCCAGCGCCGTCGCAATGAGCACGTTGTCGGACAAGCCGGTAGCCAGTTTGGCGATCGTGGCGGCGGTCGCCGGAGCGATGACCATCGCGTCCGCCCATTGGCCGAGGTCGGTATGGGGACTGACTTCAACTTCGTCCCAGAAGTCTTCGACCGGGTGCTCGCCCGTGATTGCCGCCAGGGTCTGCGCCCCCAGGAACTGCCCGGCGGATTGCGTCATTACGGCGCGCACCACCGCTCCTGCTTCCACCAACCGGCGGGCCAAGTATGCAGCCTTGTATGCGGCTACGCCACCGGAAACCCCGAGGACTATCCGGCGACCCGCAAGCATCTGCCTACTCCTCGGTGTCGATGACGACCTTGTCGTTGTCGATTTCTTCGAAAGCAATTGACAGCGGCTTGCGCGACATCGAATGCACCTGCGGCGGCACGTACCCGCCGAGGCCTTCACCTAGCTGATTGAAGTAGGCGTTGATTTGACGGGCGCGCCGGGCGGCGAGAACGACAAGAGCGAAACGCGAATTGGTCTTGGAGAGTACGCGTCCAATCGGTGGATGGATCATCTTTGAGGGGTGCTCCTGAGTGGTTGGATTGGGCGGTCAGCGACCGGCCGCAGCAGACAGTATAGAGACGATCTCGTCGGCAACGACGTCAACCTCGTAGTTTGTGACGAGATGATCGAATTCTGCCCTGGCCTCGTCGATTTGGTCCCTTGCGACAGCAAGCCTCCGTTCGATGTCTGTATCGGAGGTGTCGCCTCTCCCTCGCAATCGCCGTTCGAGTTCCTCCATGCTGGGTGGCAGGATAAACACCAAGAGCGCCCCCGGATAGGCCCGCTTCACCTGGCCGGCCCCTTCGTTTTCTATGTCAAGGAGTACGTGGTGGCCACGCTCCAGCTGAGCCAGCACCGGTCGACGCGGCGTACCGTAGAGGTGTCCCGAGTACTCGGCCCACTCCAGAAGGTCGGTGTCCTCGATTCCCTTCTCGAACCGGGTCCGATCGACGAATACGTAGTCGACCCCGTCGATCTCGCCGGGGCGTCGTTCTCGGGTGGTCCAAGAAACTGAGAAATGCAAATCGATCCGCTGGGTGAGGGCGCGCACAACGCTCGACTTGCCTACCCCCGAAGGCCCGGAGAGGACGAGCAGGATGCCCCTTTCCACAGCAGCGGTCCGGGGCGTACCTAGAAAGACGCCAGCAGATCCGCCCGCTGCCGCGGGGTGAGGCCGCGCAACCGCCGGTTCTCGGCGATCCTCAATTCTTCAAGCAGCCGGATCGCTTTGATCTTCCCCATATGTGGCATCGAAACAACCAATGCGTTGACTTTGATCCCGGCTACGAGATCGTCCTCCTCAGCCCGAGCAAACACATCTTCGAGCGTCAGTGATCCGGTCTTGAGCAGTTGCTTGATCTCCGCACGCACCCGCCTCGCTTCGGCGGCACGCGCCAGCGCGGCCGCACGCTGTTCGTCAGTCATTTTGGGTGCCGGCATTCCGTACTCCTCGCCTACGGTTCACTGAACTCTATCAATCGTCTTCTCCGCTTCCGGGTATCTCGATCGAAGCCAGCAAGCCGGCGGCAGCCGTCACTGGATCTGCAGCACCAGTGATCGGCCGCCCGACGACAAGCCAATCGGCTCCCCGTTCGATTGCTTGCTGTGGGGTCATCACCCTGGCCTGGTCTCCCCTCCCGACTCCTTCCGGTCTCACCCCCGGCGTGACCCGCAATAGTTCGGGAGCAACCGTGCCAACGACGGCCAACTCGTGAGGTGAACAGACGATGCCCTCACAGCCGGCCGTTGCCGCAACCCGCGCCATTTTCGAGACGAGTTTTCCCGGCGTGTTTGCTATCCCAACGGCAGCCAGGTCTGCGGGGCCGATACTTGTCAGGACGGTTACACCGAGAAGGCCGGCGTACCCTCCGGATGCCTCGCCGAGTCCCTGCTGGGCTGCGCGCAGCATCTCTTCCCCACCCGAAGCGTGTGCGGTTACCCAGCGAACACCCAGCCGGCCCAGCCTTCGTGCAGCTGCAGCCACCTGCGTCGGTATGTCATGTAGCTTGGCGTCGGCAAACACCGGCTTGCCCAGATCGACGAGGGCGGTGGCGACACCAGGCCCGGCTCCGTAGAGCAGTCCCAGCCCAACCTTGAACCCACCCACGTGGGGGGCAACAGCCTTCGCCATTCGCACCGCTTCCTCCGCCGAACCGAGATCCAGCGCCACGATGATCGGGGAAGACGTCACCACGGCCGCACGGCTCCGATCAATTCCGACACGTCATCAATGCGATGTCGCCGAAAGTATTTGGCGAGTTGTCGCATGATCCGCTCCCCTATCCGCGGACTAGCGAAGTGGGCGCTGCCGACTCCCACAGCCGAGGCGCCGGCAAGCAGAAACTCGACCACGTCGTCACCAGTTGCCACGCCGCCGGTTCCAACAATCGGCAGGTCGGGCATGCTGGTGCTGACCTCCCACACGCATCGCAGCGCAATAGGTTTGATCGGGCGGCCCGAGTAGCCGCCGACCACGCCCGACAGCAGGGGACGCCGGGTTTCGATGTCGAACCCCGCTCCCCAGACGGTGTTTCCCAGCACAACCCAGTCCGCACCGGCCTCCGCCACGGCCGACGCAATTGGGACGATCTGCTCGGAGTTGGGGCTGAGTTTTGCACCAAGGGGAAGATCGGTTGCCTGACGAATCGCGGCAATCACCCGGGAGGCCGCCCCTGCATCGAGCGCAAACATCCCGCCTCCTTCGAGGTTGGGACACGACAGATTGGCCTCGATCGCCGTCACACTCGTGGTTGCGAGTACCGAGGCAACCTCACCGAACTCCTCAGCGGTGTGACCGACCGCTGATCCCCATACATCAGTTCCGATCGCGCTGAGTTGGGAGCCGATCTCGTCTCGCCATGCCCGGACGCCGGGATTCTGGATCCCGATACCGTTGAGCATGCCATCGCCGGTGGCCGCCAGCCGGGGCGGCTTGCGACCCGACCACGGAGTCGGGCTAACCGACTTGGCCACCGCCGCTCCATACACCTGCAGGTCTGCAACCCCGGCAAAGTCGGCAACCGAGCCCACTGTGCCACAAGACGCTACAAGCGGAGTTCGCAGTGAGTAATCACCCAGTCGGGTACCCAACCGCGGCAGGGTCTTCACCCCATCGCCCCCGCGAGTTCGGCCAACTCACCATCGCGAACAGTGAACCGGCCCCGGTAGATGGTATGCCGCACGGCACCGCGCAACTCTCTTCCCAGATAGGGAGAATTGCTGCTGCGGGACAGGGTGCGCGTCGTATTGGCTTCGCCGGTCGGATCGAAGACTACGAGGTTCGCACTTGCCCCGACTTCGAGCCTGCCCTGGTCGGTCATGTCGGCAAGGGCCGCCGGATTACTCGACATGACGGAGAAGAACTGCGCAGGCTCGAGTTTCACTACTGTGTTCACAACCGCGGCCGCCCATTCGAGACCGGTCACTCCGAAGGGTGAGTCCTCCCACGGATGGTCCTTTTCGTGGTCGGCGTGCGGAGCATGATCCGTACCGACTACATCGATGACACCAGTGCGCAGGCCCTCCCGCAATGCATCGAGATCACTCGGCTCCCGCAGCGGAGGCATCATCTTGTAGACCGGATTGGTGTCGGCTACAAACGAGTGATCGAAGTACAGGTGGTGGGGAGTTGCCTCTGCGGTGACCCGCAGCCCTTCCGCCTTGGCGGCGGCGATCATGGCGACGCCCCCGGCCGTGCTCAGATGCTGAACGTGATAGCGAACTCCGGTCAGACGCACGAGACTCAGATCACGCGCAATGACCATTTCCTCTGCTTGGCGGGGCACACCGGTCATGCCGAGAAGCGATGACACTTCTCCTTCGTGCATCTGACCGCCGGCCGCGAGCCCGGCATCGATACAGTGCTGTGCAACCACCCCGTCCCGCTCGGCCAGATACTCCATGGCGCGACGCAATAGACCGGCATCCGCCACGCTGTCCCCGTCATCTGTGAAAATGGTGACTCCGGCTGCCCAAAGCTCGTCCAGGTGCGCCAGCTTCTCACCGGCTCGGTTTGCGGTGATGCAGCCACTTGGCACCACATCGACAAGATCAACTGCGGCTCCGCGATCGACAACGTAGCGTGCCAGATGGCCGGCATCCGTCGCCGGCTCGGTGTTGGGCATCGCGACAACCGCTGTGTAGCCGCCCGCAGCTGCCGCCCTCGATCCCGTGGCGATGTCCTCTTTCCACTCCTGCCCCGGTTCCCGCAGATGAGTGTGTACGTCGACGAAGCCGGGGCCGATCCACGAACCGGCACAGTCGATGGCTTCGCCGCGAGCCTCGAGGCCCTGCCCGATCTCGGCGATTTCACCGTCGGCAACCACGACATCGCTGTTGTCGGCTAGGCCGGCTGCTGTAACGACGAGCGCATTCTGCAGTGTGAAATCAGGCATCTTTGCTACCTCCGAGCAACTGGAAGAGGACGGCCATGCGGACGGCCACTCCGTTGGTGACTTGTTCCAATACCTTGCACCGTGGATCGTCCGCAACGCCGCCATCGATCTCGATGCCACGGATCATGGGTCCGGGATGAAGAACGATCGTATCGGGCTTCAGCCGGTTGAAACGGGCATCGGTCATGCCGAAACGTTCTCGATACTCGGCAACCGACGGGAACACAGATGCCCCGCCGCGTTCGGCTTGCACTCGCAACAGGTAGATGGCATCTACCTCGGTCAACACATCATCGAGACTGTTGCTTGCCGTCGCCGGCCATCCGGTCAGATCAGGAGGAAGCAAGGTCGGTGGCGCAACCAACGTCACCTCGGCCCCCAGAGTGTTGAAGGCAAAGACATCAGAACGCGCCACCCGAGAATGTCTGATGTCGCCGACAATGGCGATGCGAAGCCCGTCGAGGCTTCCGAAATGCTGGCGCAATGTCAACGAATCGAGCAGCGCTTGGGTTGGATGCTGGTGGGCTCCATCGCCACCATTTACCACCGGGAGATCGGTCCATTCGGCGACTCGCCAGGCGGCACCCGTCGACGTGTGGCGCACGACCATGAGGTCGGCCCCCATTGCCTTTACCGTCAGCACAGTGTCTTTGAGACTCTCCCCCTTCTTCAGCGAGGAGGTTCCCGGAGAGAACGACAGGGTGTCGGCAGATAGTGCCTTGGCGGCGCGTTCGAAGGAGAGCTTGGTTCGAGTTGATGGTTCGAAGAACATCGTGGCAACGGTCTTGCCGCGCAACGCAGGCACCTTCGGGATGGGCCGGTGCATTACCTCATAGAATTCATCAGCATCATCGAGCAGGCTGGCCAGAGTGGCTCGATCGACACCCTCCATGGTGAGTAGGTGTTTCATGCGGCACTCCCTTCTTCCCGCGCCTGTGGACCTTCGATCCACACCCCATCTTCTCCGTCGATCTCGGCTACCCGCACCATTACGTGTTCATCACGCGCCGTCGGCAGGTTCTTGCCGACGAAGTCGGCCCTGATCGGCAGCTCCCGGTGCCCCCGATCAACTACCACTGCGAGCTGGACCACAGCCGCCCGTCCCAGGTCTGCAAGGGCATCGAGTGCGGCGCGGATGGTCCTCCCCGTGTAGAGCACGTCGTCGACGAGCACGATGGTCTTGCCATCGATCTGGCTCGGCATCTCCGTCGGACCCAGCACAGTGCGTGGTCGCTGATCGAGATCGTCGCGATACATCCCGATATCGAGAATGCCGCTTGCGACCGCAGCACCCTCGACCTCCTCGAGGATCGCAACGAGCCGGTCTGCAAGAGGCCCGCCCCTGGTCCGGATCCCGACGACGATGATGCCTCCGGTCCCCCTGTTGCGCTCGACTATCTCATGAGCGATGCGCCGCAGCGCCCTTCCCATGTCGCTCCCGCTCATCACCGCGCGCATGATCTGCTCCCAAGCGAGGATGCGATCCAGTGTGAGGACGGCGCGACAGACAACAATCGTTGCATCGATTCTCCTTCCTTCCCGGCCTCACCGGACCGGACTTAAAGGTTGGCAATACTCCGGTGCCGCAACGCCCGGCACCGAGCCGCGACGTTAGCACCAACCTCATCAGGTCGCGGCATATAGCGCTAGTGCTCCTCTATGAGTTTCGCGAGCACACCATTGACGAATGCACCGCTGCGTTCGGTGGAGAACCGCTTCGCCAGATTGACGGCTTCGGACACGACGACACCGACCGGCATTTCCCCTTTGCGTAGCTCGTAGAGTGCAAGGCGAATGATGTTTCGATCGACTACCGGCATGCGCTCGATTCGCCAGCCGGTGGCTGCTGCAGAGATCTCGGCGTCGAGTTCTTCGCGCCTACTCAATACGCCTTCGACGTATCGCGTGACACGTCGCGGCAACTCGGTGAGATCCGGAACGGTACCGGTGAGGTCCGCCGTGTACAGAACGGCCAGGGCGCGATCCCTTGCTGAGGTTTTGCTCACGAAATCCGCGTGATGTATTCGCCGCTCCGGGTGTCCACTTTGATGGTGTCGCCTTGTTCGATAAACAACGGCGCTTGCACCACGAGCCCGGTTTCGACCGTAACCGGTTTAGTCGCACCGGACACCCGGTCGCCTTTTACGCCCGGCTCTGCATAGGTCACCTCGAGCTCGACGGAGGCTTGCAGATCGATCCCGATGGGATTCGCTTCGAAGATGGGAAGCTGCACTTCCATTCCTTCACTCAGGAATGATGCCGCGTCGCCGACTAGCTCCGCGGCAACGGTCATCTGCTCATAATTCTCCGCATCCATGAAGTGGAAGCCCATGTCGTCTTTGTAAAGGTACTGGAAACTACGGCGATCGATCTTGGCGTCCTGGACGTTCTCCCCGGCACGGAACGTGCGCTCGACGAGCGATCCGGTGTCGAGGTTCTTCAGCTTCATCTTGACAAAAGCCTTGCCCTTGCCCGGCTTGGTGTGTTGAGACTCGACGACCTGAAACAGCCCGTCGGGGAGGTTGAGAGCCATACCGGGTCGTACATCGTTTGTGGAAATCATGCGTCCAAACCCTTGTCTGATTGCGTGAGCACGCGGTATCCGGAGTCCGTAACCAAGATCATGTCCTCAATTCGCACACCACCGAAACCCGGAACGTACACGCCCGGCTCGACAGTTACAACATGGCCTGCGGCCAATACATCATCCGACTTCCGTGCGAGGCGCGGGGCCTCGTGGATTTCGAGCCCGACCCCGTGTCCTGTGCTGTGTAGGAAACGATCTTCGTAGCCGAAATCGCGGAGAACCCGGCGACAAGCCTCGTCGACTTCATGGCCGGTGACTCCCGGACGGATCGACTCTATCCCTGCCCGCTGCGACTGGAGGACGGCGGCGTGCATGCGGCTTATCTCCTCGCCCGGCTCACCCTGCAGCCAGATCGTCCGCGACATGTCTGAGTGATACCCGTTGACGGTACATCCGTAGTCGAGAAGCAGCAGGCCACCACCGATGCCACCGTCTGCGGCGAGATGATGAGGCAGAGCCGCGTTGGCGCCGGACGCCACGATCGGGGGCCACCCGGCTTGCCTCCCTCCTGCATGCCGCATGGCATCGATGAGACCCCAGCCGAGTTCCTCCTCGGTGGCCACTTCACTCGCCATAGCCCGGACTCGCGCGAACGCCGCATCACCTGCTTGCGCCGCCGCTGCCAGGGATTCCACCTCCCCCTCGTCTTTGATCTGCCGCAGTCCTTCAACGATGCCCTTAGTCGGAGTGAGCCCGGTGTCAACGCGTGTCTTCATGGCGTGGACGAATGACCAACGCACATCTGTAGCCTCTAGGCCCGCCCGGCCATAGTCTGCAAGCTGCTCGGCGAGCACATCTTCGAGGCCGCTCCGGTAGACGACGAGCTCGCTCCCCGGGATGCCGGCCAGGAGCCGCTCTCCCAACTCGGCGTAACGGCCGTCCGTGATGAACACGAAGCGATCCTGTGCGACGAGGAGCAGAGCATTACTACCCGTGAATCCGGTGAGATAGCGGATGTTGGGGAGATGCGTGACCAGCAGCGGGTCTTCGAGACGCTGTCGGAGTCGTGAGATCCGATCGGTATACAAGCCGTTTCCTCATTAGTTGCTCGAGTCCTGGGGACGATACACGCCCCGCTCCGGCCCGGGGCGCTAAGAGGGCACAATCCCGATTTCCCGCAGACCGAGATCCACGCTTCCGGGCGAAACGTGCTGCACAACCGGCTCGCCAAAGTCTCGCAGCAGCACCATCCGCAACCCACTCCGATCGCGCTTCTTGTCGCGTTCGATGAGGTCCATGACGCGATCGGCATTCACGGCAGGTGCCGTAGTGGGGAGACCGATCCGCTCGAGAACAGCGCGCTGCCGGCTGCTTCCACGAAACCCGAGCACTTCAGCCGAGACCCGACCGGCCGCGACCATGCCGATTGCAACGGCTTCACCGTGCGGGATACCAGCAGCGATCTCGACTGCGTGCCCAATCGTGTGTCCGTAGTTCAAGATTGCCCGCCGACCGCTCTCCCGGAAATCCTCCCGCACCGTCGTGACCTTGACATCTATTGCCGCCGGCACGACATCGTCCAGAGCGGCGTCGATGCCATCGCCCTCATAGGCCGCAACGATCTGCTCATCGGCGATGAAACCCGCCTTAACCGTCTCTGCGGCCCCTTCTCGGAGAAGCTTCTCGGGAAGTGCATCGAGCAGGTTCAAATCGATGACGATCCGCGACGGATGGCGAAACACCCCGGCCAGATTCTTGCCATCGACGTTTATGCCCGTCTTCCCTCCGATAGCCGCATCAACCGCCCCCAACAACGTCGTCGGCAAGTACACGACTTCCACACCGCGCAAGTAGGTGGCGGCAACAAAGCCGGCTAGATCGGTGAGCGCTCCACCCCCGATCGCAACAATCAGGCCGTCGCGGGTGAAGCCGATCTCATTGAGCCAGCGGTATGTCTCCCCAACGATCGCCAGTTCCTTGGCCTCGTCCCCGTCGGGAAGGACTCGCAGCTCCGCGTCGACTGCGCCCGCCTGCCGCATGGCTGCGGCGATGCCCTGTGCGAGGCCGGCGAGGGGCGGCTGGGCAAGTACTGCGATGCGAGACCGATTCGCCGGGACGAGTGCTTCGTGGCCGGCGATACCGCGACCAACCGTTATGTCGCATCGGCGACCGTCTGTCCCCTCGATGAGCCATTGCTGCAATGGGTGAGGCGCACCGCCCATCAGAACTCCGCGATACGCCTGCGATGGGCGGCGGCAGCCGCCTGCAGCTCGGCAAGACTGTCTCCACCATATTTGCGCATGACTTCGCGAGCTGTTGCGTAGGCCACCATCTGTTCGGCAACTACACCTGCCGCCGGCACAGCACATACGTCAGACCGCTCCCGAAATGCCTTCTCGGCCTTCTTGCTCTCCACGTCGACGGAGTCCAGGGGCCGCATGACCGTCGAGATTGGTTTCATCGCAGCCCGGATTCGGATCACGTCGCCGATGCTCATTCCGCCTTCGATCCCTCCCGCAAGGTTGGTCTTGCGGTAGAAGTCGGTGCCATCGTGATAGATCTGATCGTGTGCCTCCGATCCGGGTAGTCCGGCGACGGTGTGAGCGTCGCCGATCTCAACACCCTTGATCGCCTGGATGGACATCACTGCTCGCGCCAACTCCGCATCGAGCCTCCTGTCCCAGTGGACATGTGAGCCGATGCCGACCGGCAACCCGTATACGAGTACCTCAACAACACCTCCCAGCGTGTTGCGGTCGGCTTTGGCGGTCTCGATTTCACGGACCATGGCAGCCGCGGCCCCGGCATCAAACGCCCGAACCTCAGATGCGTCTATCGCGTTCTGGTCTTGCGGCCCGGGCAGCAGATCCGACGCGGAAGTCACCGATCCGATGGCAACCACATGGCTGACGACGGCGACATCGATCGCCGCCAGTACCTTCTTCGCCAGACAGCCCACGATCGTACGCGCTGCGGTCTCTCTGGCCGAAGCACGCTCCAGGATATTGCGCGCATCGCGGGTGTCGTACTTGATCATCCCTGCCAGATCCGCGTGCCCGGGACGCGGCGTCCGCAGCGGCCGCTTGCTCTCGCCGGGCGAAGCCGCCATCTCCTCCTCCCACTTCGGCCATTCCGTGTTCCGGATCACCACCGCAACCGGGCTCCCCAACGTTTTGCCGAAACGCACCCCGCCCAGAATCTCGAGCTCGTCCTTTTCGAGTGACATACGCCGGCCTCGGCCGTAGCCAAGACGTCGTCGCGCCAATTCCGCCGAGAAGTCGTCGGCGGCGACATCGAGTCCGGCGGGTAGGCCCTCGACGATGGTGACCAGACCCGGCCCGTGTGACTCCCCAGCGGTCAGAAAGCGCAGCATGGGGGCGATAGTAGGCCTGTCGAGCGCAAGCAGTTACTAAACGAGCGAAGGGCCCGGGTAGGCCCTTCGCTCCAAAAGGGGCTGGAATCGGCTAGCGCCCTATCCCGGTGACGATTCCCCCACCCAGGATCACCACACCCCCGTGTGCATCCGGACGCGCCTCTCGGCGCTCCGGATATGTCCATCCTAGAACGACCGCCGAGCCGTCCCAAGCACCAACCCAAAGTCAGCTACCTGTGTACCACTCGGCTATCTGCTGGCCCCACACCAACGCCACCCACGCTCCAAGGACCAAATAGGGGCCGTAGGCGAATTTGGCTTTGCGTCCCTTGCTCCCGAACATGAGCAGAAGTCCGGAAGCGACTCCTCCGAGAAGGATCGAACCGACTATCCCGACGAACCATGCACCCCACGAGGCGAACGCCAGCATCAGGCCGAGCAAGAACGCGAGCTTCACATCACCCATCCCGAAGCCACCGCGTGCAACGATGGCAACCAATAGCAAGAAGGCGAAGTAGCCGAGTCCGCCGGCAGCGGCCCGCAGCAGATCCCCGGCAACTCCGTCCACGAGGGCTCCCAGCACGAGCAGACCTGCAGTCGCGCCGATTGCCGGGAATAGCACACGATTGGGTATCAACTGGTGGTCGAGATCTATCAACGCCAGTCCCAGCGTTGCAGCAATGAACACCAGTAGCGCAGGCAACAGCGCCCAACTGGCAAACGCGTTGGCAACTACCCAACCGTACGCCACACCGACGACACCAGCTGTGATCCACCACCATTGGGGCCGTGGCCTGGTTTCCAGTTCCATTCGGTCGGGCACGATCTGGGCGAGGCGGATTGCAACGACCGAACACACTGCACCCCCGACTGCTCCTGCTATCTGCAGCGGGACCGAGGCGTACACATCGAACAGGCTCATCCTCGAGTCCTCGTCGCACGACGCGCTCGCTTTAACAGTTCTTGTTCGGCCGCAGCGCGGAACACTGCAGCGCTCACAGAGCGGCCGGTCCAGATTTCAAAGCTGGCAACAGCTTGTCCGACGAGCATGTCCAGGCCGTCGGCCACCGGCAAGCCGCGCCTTTGCAGCAACTCGACCGCCGGAGTCGGCACGTTGCGATACGGCATGTCGAGCAGGCCGGTTGCCACAGAGATGATCTCCTCCGGCAGCGATTCACCGCGCATGCCCAGTGACGTCGCGTTGACTATCACTCCGGCAGGCACCGGATCACCCCACGCAACGACCCTCGATTGGGCCCCTACCCGGGTGACGATCTGTTGGGCCCTTGCCTGATTGCGGGCGACGATGTATTGCCGCCGTCCCCGCAATGCCGCGAGAGCAGCAGCCGCCGCCCCGCCGGAACCGAGTACAACCACCGGCCCCGACTCGGGTAGCGCGGCCTCTGCAAAGGAGGACACGACGCCGTCGACATCCGTGTTGTGACCAACGACAGATTCCCCCTGCAATGCAATCGTATTGACGGCACCGACTCGTTGCGCGGATTCGTCCAGCTCGTCGATCGCCTCTACGGCCGTCCGCTTGTACGGCATCGTTATGTTGGCCCCGTCGAGCCGGTTGCTGCGCAGCTCGTCAATGCCGGCGAAGAAGCCATCGAGGTCTACCTCACGTGCGGTGTACTCGCCATCGATACCTGACGTCGCCAAAGCCGCTCGGTGCATCACCGGGGATAGGGAATGCTTCGCCGGCAAACCGAAGAGAGCGAGCTTCACGGGGTGAGGACCCCGGCCTCTTTCGCTTCTTCCTTCTTCTGATTGTGCTCCTCGAGAGTTCTGCTGAAACCGTGGGTGCCGTCCGTGTTGATGAGCACGTAGTAGAAATAGTCGGTCTCTGCAGGAGCTGCGGCAGCCTCGATCGAGTCAATTCGGACCCCACCGATCGGAGTGGGCGGTAGACCCGGGTAGAGGTAGGTGTTGTAGGGGCTCTCTACCTCGAGATCTGCCGTTGTCACCTCGCCCCGGTTCACCCCGAGCGCATAGATGATGGTTGCGTCGATCTGGAGCGCGATTCCCGATTCGAGCCGGTTTGTGATGACTGAGGCAATCAAGGGGCGCTCTTCGTCCAACTTCGCTTCGCGCTCGATGAGGGAGGCGATGATCAGCCCATCGTAAGGCTCGAGATCAAGCTCCTCGAGGGCGCTCCAGTCCTGACCGGAGACTCGCTGCGCCAGCGTATCCGCCATCGTGCTCAGGATCTCGGCCGGGGTTGCTTCTGTGCGAAATTCGTATGTGTCGGGAGCAAGCAATCCTTCCCACCTCACCACGTCGTCGGAACCTTCCGGGGTCTCCTCGGGAAGGTAAGGTGAGTCGACAGAGCCGTTGATCAATGCTGCCTCCAGCTGACCGGCATTGTACGGCGTCTGCTCCGCCAGCGATGCCAGCACAGCATCGATAGCGAGGCCTTCGATCACAGTCACGGTATAGATGTCGGTCGGAAGAGGGCCGGCGACGAGAGCATCGATCAACTCGTCGAGCTCGCCACCCGTGACCAGCGTGTACGTCCCCGCCTTGAGTTGGTCTGCCACCCCGCGGCTACGCACGGCAGACTGAAACTCTGCGGCGTCGGCAATCACCCCGGCGGTGACCAGCTCAGAACCTGTCTCTTATACACATCTGACGCTGCCGACGAGGTGTCACCGGTGTAGATCTCGGTGGTCGGCGGATCATTGAAAAGGGGGGGGGGGGGGGGGGGGGGGGGGGGGGGGGGGGGGGGGGGGGGGGGGGGGGGGGGGGGGG